>CAZNBS010000016.1:0-31707 GCA_964570955.1 uncultured Burkholderiales bacterium
GGGGATGAGGGCGGCTGAGCATCGTCACTTTGCTAACCAAGAGAAATCACCGTGACTGGTGACCCGTGATCGGTGACGTCTGCTAAGTTCCTTGCAAGAGGCTCCGGTGCGCGCGGTCCGGACACCAGTGCTTCGATCCGTATGCCTCGCGCTACGATGGCGCAAATGCGATGGCTTCCGTCAGCGTGCGGGGCTCGCATGACGCTCGAACCAGAGTTCCAGCATCATCAGTACCCAGGCCATGGTTCCGTAGTAACTCGGGTGTTCGGCCAGGTGGGTCTGCATGAGGCGATCGATGAACGGCGCCTGGATGAAGTCGCGTGTGCGCAGTTTCGCGAGACTGTCCATCACGAGCTCGTGCAGAGGCGGGTGACTGCGCAGCCACGGTCCGAACGGCAGGCCGAACCCGTGTTTGGTCTTGGTGATGATCTCATCGGGAAGAAAGCCGCGCAGCGCCTCCTTGAAGAAGTAGCGCAAGCGCGTTCCTTTGAGTTTGAGCTGCGGCGCAAGGCGCGCGGAGAAGCTCACGAGCCGATCGTCGAGCATCGGGAACTCCACGGGCAGTCCGGCCAGCTCGCAACTCTTCATGACTTTCGGCAGGTCGCTGTCGGTCAGCGTGAAGCGAAAATCGTACGCGAGCATCTTGTTGATGAGCGATACGGCGTTTGCCCCGTCGTAGACTTCGCGCATCAGTCGTTGCGGCCCTTCGAGGTCGATTTGGGCGAGTAGCTCGGGGGTGAAAACGTTCTGTGGTCCGAAACGGACGAGCAGGTTATGGGCATCCATGCGATCCGGCATGGGCATCGAGGCCAACTCGATCAGGCGCCGGTACCAGCGGATCGGCGGAAATACGCCGCCGCCAGGCATCGCGACTGCCAGCGGCTCGAGCAGGTTGCGGCGAAGCGGTTGAGGGAGCTTTCCGTACAGCGAATAGCGGTAATGCGTCGCGTAACGTTCGTTTCCGCCGAAGAGCTCGTCACCGCCATCCCCGCCCAGCAGGATCGTCATGCCGCTCTCGCGCGCGAACCGCGCGCAACAGTAGGTGGGCACCGCCGAGGAGTTCCCGAACGGCTGGTCGTAAATCTCGGCAAGCCGCGGAATCGCGTCGACGATATCCGCGGGCGTCACGTAGTACGCATGCTGCGCGGTCTTGAAGTGACGCGCGGCGATGCTGGCGTACGCCATCTCGTCATAGCCCGGTTCGGAGAATCCGATCGAGAAGGTGTCGGCCGGCTTGCCGGTGACTTCTCCGAGCATGCCGGATATCGTGGAGCTGTCGGTGCCGCCGCTGAGGAAGGCGCCAGTGGGTCCGGCGCTGCTCATGCGCCGCACGCTGTCTCGGATCGTCGACAGGAAGGTTTCACGCAGCTCGGGGAAAGGGCGCTCCTCGTTTTCGACGAACTGCATCTGCCAATACCAGCCGAGCTTGAGTGCGCCATCGCGCCAGTGCAGGAACTGTCCGGGGAGGATGCGATTCTGCTCGCGGAACGCCGTCGCGGGGCCTGGCACCATATGGAAATGCACGTAGTGGTAGAGCGATTGCCAATCCACGGCCGGTTGCACGCCAGGGTGTTGATTGACTGCGTCGGCGCTGGCGCCAAAGGCGAGGCCGCCGCTGATCTCGGCGTAGACAATGTTGCCGATCCCCATGCGGTCGACCGCGAGCAAGGCCTCACCGCTCGATTCGCACACCACGGCCAGGGCGAACGGGCCGCTCAGCTTCTCGCAAGTCTTCGGGCCGTGCTTGCGAAAGGCGGCGATTGTCGCGGCGGCCAGCCCCGCGGTCCGGGCGATCTGCTCGAGGTCTTCGTCGCAGAAGCCGGGCGTGCCCCAGATGACGGCGGCGCAGCCGTGCATGGCGGCGGAGGACGCGCGCCCCGTGACGCCCGATGCCGCCAGGCCGTAACGCTGACCGCGTTGCGTGCTGGTCGATGCGCCATCGAAGCGGCTCAGCACGCGCGCCATCGCATGCACGACGTCGTCCCCGGATGATGCTGCGTTCAGCTCCCCAATCCAACCACAGATGCCGCTCATCTCCTGCAAAACTCCATGACTTCAGACAAGGATCTCGACCGGAGCCGGGTGACCCAGAAAGGCGACCGGGCTTGCGCTGAGGCCATACGCTCCCGATTGCAGTATCGCCACCAGATCGCCGACCTCGGCGCGTGCGAGCTCCATGCGCGCGGCCAGCAGGTCGAGCGGCGTGCACAAAGGGCCGACCACGTTCGCCGTCTCGCGCTCGATACTGTCGATACGGTTGGCGATGACGACCGGATAGTTCTTGCGGATGACCTGGCCGAAATTGCCCGACGCGGCCAGATGGTGGTGCAGGCCACCGTCGGTGACCAGAAAGACTTCGCCACGAGAAATCTTGCGATCGATGATCCGACAGACGTACACGCCAGCCTCTCCGACCAGATAGCGCCCCAGCTCGATGACGAGCTGAGCCTGCGGCAGTACTTTGCGCGTGCGTACGGCCAGCTCGGCAAGATTGCGTCCGATCGGCTCGATGTCGAGCGGTTTGTCGCCAGGGAAGTAGGGGATGCCGAAGCCGCCGCCGATGTTCAGAATGCGTATAGGCGCCGGCGCCTGCTCGGCCAGGCGCAACGCAAGCTCGACGCTCTTCTGCTGCGCCTCGATGATGGATTCGGCGCGCAGATTCTGCGATCCGCTGAAAATGTGCAGGCCGACGAAGCTGAGATCGAGCTGCCTGGCGCGGGCGAAGAGGGCGGGTACCGACTCCGCATCGACGCCGAATTGCTTGGGTCCGCCGCCCATTTTCATGCCGGAGGACTTCAACTCGAAATCCGGATTGACGCGCACCGCGAACGAGGGACGCACGCCGCATTCCCTGCCGCAGCGCGCGATAACCTCGAGCTCGCGCTGCGATTCGACGTTGATCGACACACCCGCGGCAACCGCTTGCATCAATTCGGCGTCGGTCTTGCCGGGGCCCGCGAAGCTGATCCGCTCGGGCGCCGTGCCGGTATCCAGCGCCACGTGCATTTCCCCGGCCGAAGCGACGTCGAGCCCATCCACGCGCGCTGCCAGATGCTGCACGAGCGCGGGCATCGGGTTGGCCTTGATAGCGTAGTGCAGGTGAATCTCCGGGGGAAGGTCGCGGCGCAGCTCGTCGATGCGGCGATCGAGCGCGCTGCGATCGTAGGCGTAGAAGGGCGTGCGTCCGGCGCGGTGCGCGAGCCGGTCGATCGGCACGCCGTTGACCTTGAGGCAGCCTGCTTCGAACTCGAAGGGGTCGCGCAGGGTATGGGACGGACAGATCGGTGCGCTCATCAGGCGGGCGTACCGAAGAGATTCTGCAGTTCCGCCGCCATCGCCTTGCGATCGATCTTTCCGTTCGGATTGCGCGGTAGTGACGTCGGGCTCACCCGCACTGCGGCCGGCACCATGAAACCGGGCAGGCGCTGGCGACATTCGGCCAGCAATCGTTCTGTATCGACCGCGTCTCCCGACTTCGGCGTTACGACCACGACGATAGCCTGATCCAGTGTCGGGTGTGCGATTCCCAGCGCCGCCGCTTCACCGATGAGACCGGTTGCGTAGATAACCTCCTCGACCTCGGTCGGACTCACACGATAGCCCGAGGTCTTGATCATCTCGTCACGCCGGCTGATGAAGTACAGGAATCCTTCCTCGTCCATACGCACCGTATCCCCCGACCATACGGCGATCTCGGGCATCACGAGGCCCCCAGGTTGACTGGGTGCGGGCTTGAAGCGCTCCGCCGTCTTCTCGGGATCGTTCCAGTAGCCGAGCGAGACCAGTGCGCCGCGATGCACGAGCTCACCGGGCTCGCCAGGGGCGCATGGGCTGCCGTCTTCGCGCACGACCACGATCTCGGCGTTCGGAATAGCCTTGCCGATCGAGTCCGGGCGTCGATCCACCTCTGCGGGCGGAAGGTAGGTGGAGCGGAAGGCCTCGGTCAGGCCGTACATGAGATACGGTTTGGAATGCGGCAGCACTGCGCGCAGTGCGTCCAGGGTCGCCCGCGGCATTCTACCGCCGGTGTTGGCGAAGTACCGCAGCGATTCCTGGGCGGCCGCGGGCCACTTGAGTTGTGCGAGTTGAATCCAGAGCGGAGGCACGGCGGTGAGCCCCGTGACCCGTTCGCGCTCACACGCATTGACCACATCGCGCGGCAGCAAGTAGTTGATGAGGACGACACGCGCACCGGCTCGGAATGCCGTGGTGAGCTGGCTGAAGCCCGCATCAAAGCTCAGTGGGAGCGCGCTCAGGATGCAGTCCGAGGGACGATTCTCCAGATACTGGGCGACACTGCAGGCGCCGGCGAACATGTTCCTGTGCGAGAGCACGACCCCTTTCGGGCGTCCCGTACTGCCCGAGGTGTAGAGTATCGCCGTCATGTCGGTGTCGATGCTTCGATGGGGTTGCCGGTTGCCCGCCGCATCGATCGCGCTGCGCCAGGCGACGATCGTCTTGCCCGGCAGTTGTGCAGGCCGATCCGCGCCGCCCACGACGATAATGGCGTGCAGGTCGTGGCATTCGTCGAGCGCCGTCGCCAGAGTATCCAGACGTTCCGGTGAGGTGACGAGGATACGCACATTGCAGTCGCGCAGGATGTACGCGACCTGATCGGATTTGAGAAGGGGATTCACCGGGACGAAAGCGCCACCCGCGGCCGCGGTTCCAAAGCAGCTGACGACTGTCTCGAAACGCTTGTCGAGGTAGATCGCCACGCGCTCGGTACGCTCGAGTCCGAGGTCGAGAAAAACCCGTGCGGCACGCTCGACCGTTGAGGCAAGGCGTTCGTAGTCCCAGGTTTCCGTCCCGCTGGTGAGCGCTGGGGCGGCCGGTGCACGCGCAGCGGCATCGACGATGAGGTGATGGAGCAGGTGGCTCATGGGAATCGCTTGTGAGAACGCGGTCTGGTCGTTAGCGGCACTTTCCTTCCTGCCTAAAGTAGTGCTACCGACCTTGCAGCGCTGGCCGAAGCGATCGGCGTATGCCGTGATCGCGACGCAGTCTTGTCGAAATCCAAACACTCGCTCCTAAAGACGAACCGGCATCGCGCTCTGCGCGCACGACCGGCCCGATCGTAGGAACGCCCGCCACTATCGTCGGCGCGATAACCCGACATTCTGAGCAATTTGGGTGCCACTTTATAATGCGCGGGCCTGTAGGCATCATGTTTGCGTGAACGGGCGGCGCTGCTGGGCCATCGATGCTGCGTGATCCCGGCAGGAGCAAGCAATGCATTTCTCTTTTGTCGTTTGGGTCGGCATGTCTCGGTTTCGAAGGGTATGCCGCAAGCTCGCCGCGAACCGGCGGGGCTCCGATGGATTGATGAAGGAAAAGAATGACGCTCGAACAAGTACGTGCGATCTTGGGCCAGGCATTGCAACTTGGCGATCGCGTCAAGCAGATGAACGAGAATACACCGTTGCTCGGAGCCATTCCAGAACTCGACTCGATGGCCGTAGTTAACGTAATTACCGCGCTGGAGGAACGATTCGGAATAGTCATCGCCGACGATGAGATAGATGCCGAGGCGTTCGCGACCCTCGGAAGCGTGGTTCGCTTCGTCGATCAGAAGCTCGCGCAGTGAGCCAGGGCATTGCCCAGCCCAGGGTAACGGCTTTTTTTCTGGAGGCGACGCCCGGTAGGCGCTTCTGCCTGTCGTTCGAGCCGCCCGCGGCGACGCGTAGAGGCCATGTGCTCTATGTTCATCCCTTCGCGGAGGAGATGAACAAATGCCGGCGGATCGCGGCTCAGCAGGCACGCGAACTGGCTCGTCTTGGCTATCCGGTGCTGTTGATCGATTTGTACGGCTGTGGTGACAGTGACGGCGACTTCGCGGATGCCCGATGGGAGATCTGGCTGGACGATCTGGAACGTGCAAATGCGTGGTTGCGGCAGGCGGGGGACGACAGGCCGATCCTTTGGGGCGCACGCCTTGGCGCCACGCTCGGCATGGCGTACTCGAATTGGACACGAACGCCGCCGGCTGCACTGCACTTGTGGCAACCGATCGTGAACGGCGAGATGTTTTTGACGCAGTTCCTGCGAATGCGCGTGGCGAGCGAGATGATCGCCGGAGAACGTTCGAATGCCGGCACGAAAGAGCTCAGGGCGCAGTGGGCGGCCGGACAAGCGGTGGAAGTGGCGGGCTACGAGGTCGCGCCCGAGCTTGCACGGGCGATCGACGACCTTCGAATCGGAGATCTCGGTCCACCGGACGCCGAAGTGCACTGGTACGAGATCTTGATCGACGCAACCCCGGGCGTATCGCCCGCGACAAAGCGAGCCATCGACGCATTGCATTTGCGCGGTATCGGGGTGGATCTGCACCTGGTAGGCGGCGAGCCCTTCTGGGCGACGCCGGAGATCACGCAATGTCCGCAGTTATTGCAGCAGACCACAGCGATCTTCGCGCGCGAGCGGTGAGCCGTGCGCAGGAGTACGCATCGACGTTCGAATGCGACGGCAGCGTTTTGGTCGCGATCACGCATGCGCCGGCTGCTTGCCGGCGTCGAGGCGTACTCATCGTCGTCGGCGGGCCGCAGTACCGGGTCGGCAGCCATCGCCAGTTCACGCTCCTGGCGCGGCAACTGGGCGCGCACGGGATCGCGTCGATGCGCTTCGATTACCGCGGCATGGGCGACAGCGCGGGTGAAGCGCGTATGTTCGAGCAGATCGGGCCCGATATCAAAGCTGCAGTTGACCATTTCATGACGCAAGCGCCCGAGATCGAGGAGGTCGTGTTGTGGGGGCTGTGCGATGCGGCTTCCGCTGCACTCTTTTACGCCTATCGAGACAAGCGGGTGACGGGCTTGGTACTGCTCAATCCATGGGTTCGGACCGCGGCGGGAGAGGCGAAGGCATATCTACGTCACTACTATCTGCGCCGTCTACTCGATCGCCGCTTCTGGGCGAAGGTCGCTCAGGGGCGTCTGGCGTTCTGGCAATCGTTGCGCGGGCTCTGGACGAACGTCCGGGTAGCCAGGAGCAAAGGGGAGTCGAGCTGTGCGGCGCCGCCGCAGCCGCACGAAGCGCATCCTTTGCCCGAACGTATGCTGGATGGCCTGCAGCGCTTCCGCGGCCGTATTCTTCTCGTGCTGAGCGGTAATGATCTTACCGCCAAGGAGTTCGTCGATCTGGCGGCATCTTCGCGCGCATGGCGCAAAGCGCTTGCGAGCGGACGCGTGACGCGTGTTGACCTGCCCGACGCGAACCATACGTTCTCGACAAGAGCCTGGCGGGATCGCGTGGCGACGAGCACTGCGCAGTGGGTGATGTCGTGCTAGGGAGTGGACCGCGCGCGCATATCCGATCCGGCGCGTATGCCGGTGGACAACATTCATGCGCGAACACGGTGCGAGCGCGAGCTTGGCTAGGGCCTTCCGCGGCAACGCCGTTACGGGTGATGTCGCCCTCTTCGGGCGCGTGCGTGGCGCGCGCGGTCAATGCTCATGCTTGTTCGTTTGCCCATTGGCGCACCGTTTGACGTGAAGCGGATCCTGATGATCGCGTATCACTTTCCCCCCTTGGCCGGAAGCAGTGGCATCCAGCGCACACTGCGCTTTGCCCGCCATCTGCCGCAGTTCGGGTGGGAGCCGGTGGTCCTCGGCGCGCATCCGCGCGCCTTCGAGCGCGTGAGCGACGATCAGATGGGCGATATTCCGCCGGGCACCGTGGTCGCGCGTGCGTTTGCACTGGACTCGGCGCGCCATTTGTCGATCGCCGGTCGCTACCCGGGATTTCTGGCGCGGCCGGATCGATGGATAAGTTGGTATGCGGGTGCGATCCCCAAGGGGCTGGGTCTCATACGCAAATATCGCCCCAAGGTAATCTGGAGCACGTATCCGATCGCCACCGCGCACAAGATCGGCGCCGCGCTGCAGCGCGTAAGCGGCCTGCCGTGGCTGGCGGATTTTCGCGATCCGATGGCGCAGGACGGTTATCCCGCGGATCCGAAGACGTGGCAAAGCTTCAAGGCGATCGAGGAGCAGACGGTGCGCCGCGCAGCGGCCAGCGTATTCGTGACGCCGGGCGCAAAGCGCATCTACACGGAGCGCTACGCCGATGTTCCGCCGGAGCGGTTCACTGTGATCGAGAACGGCTACGATGAAGAGAGTTTCGCCGGCCTGGACGCCACGGCGCAACGTCTCGGTCCGCTGCTACCCGGAGCGTTCACGCTGCTGCACAGCGGAGTCGTTTATCCGAGCGAGCGTGATCCCACGCATCTGTTTCGGGCGTTGCGGCGCCTGTTGGATCTGGGGGATGCGGGAATCCCGGGCTTGCGCGTGCGGCTTCGGGCTTCGGCGCACGAGCGCCTGCTGGCCAAGATGATCGAAGAACACGGGATCGGGCGGCTGGTGGAGCTCGCCCCGCCCATCCCGTACAAGCAGGCACTCGAAGAAATGATGCGAGCCGAGGGTCTCTTGATATTGCAGGCGGGCAACTGCAACGAGCAGATCCCCGCGAAACTCTACGAGTACCTGCGGTGCCGTCGCCCGATCCTCGCGCTTACGGATCCGCAGGGGGACACCGCCGGATTATTGCGCCGGGCCGGCATCGACCATGTCGCCCGGCTGGATTCGCCCGACGACATCGAGCGCGAGCTGCGCCGATTCGTCGGGCAGGTAAGAGGCGGCTCGGCGGTCCTGCCACCAGAGCGATTTATGACTCAGGCATCACGGCTTGGGCGAACGCAGGAACTGGCCCGCTTGCTCGACATGATGCAGGGCGGATGAGTGAAGTGGATATGCGCTTGCGCTTCCAAGTGAACCGCTTCTGCTCGGAAGCGGCACGTCGTAATCGGGATACGGTATGGGAGCGTCTGGGTCGTTTTGGAAAGACGGATCGACGGTGAGTGACGCGATAGTCAGAGCGGTGGTGATCGGCGGCGAGCTGAATGCGCTAGGCATCGTGCGGAGCCTCGGCCGCGCCGGCGTGCCGGTCATCTTGATCGCGGCGAGCGACAAGGGCCCGGCGATGGCGTCGAGGTATGTCGAGCGGCGCGTCGTCGCACCCGTGCAAGGACCCGAACTGATACGCACCATCGTCGAGCTCTCCCGTGGCGAGCGTGCAATGCCCGTCTTGTTCGCGACCGAGGAGAAGACGGTACATACGATCTCGGCCCACCGCGATCAGTTGTCAGGGAGCTGCCGGATTCGATTGCCGGAGCACGACATACTGATGGCGCTCATGCACAAGCGGGGATTTCAGGATCTTGCGGAACGCCACGGCGCGTTGCTGCCGCGCTGCGTGAATGTGCGTTCCCGCCACGATCTGCCCTTGATCGAACGTCTGAGATTTCCTTGCGTGTTCAAGCCGTCGGAGAAGAACTACGAGTACGGTGCGCGGTTCAAGAAGGGGTATGTGGTCAGCACACCCGAGCAAGTCGCACAACTCTATCAACAGATCGAACAGATCCAAGCCGACATGGTCGTGCAGGAGTGGATCGAGGGCAGCGACTCGGATGTCTACTTCTGCTTGCAATACGTTGGTGCGGATGGAAGCCCTGTGGCCTCCTTTGCCGGGCGCAAGATCCGCTCGTGGCCACCGCGAGTGGGTGGCACCGCGAGCTGCACGGCGGCTTGGGAAGACGAGACGGAGTTGACACGCATGACGCAGGAGTTCTTTGCGCGGGTCGGCTTCGTCGGGATGGGCGCGATGGAATACAAGCGGGATCGGCGGGACGGGCGCTTCTATATGGTCGAACCGACGGTTGCGCGCACCGATTTTCAGGAGGAGGTGGCGACGCTCCACGGGATCAACATCCCGCTTGCTGCCTATCATTATGAGCTGGGACGAGACATCCGGCGAGCCCTGCAACCGATTGCACCGCGGCGCATCGTTTGGCGAGAAAGAGAGGCCGATCGGATGTCGATTGCGCAACAGGGAAGCGAACGTGACTTCGCGCGCCTGCCCACACAGGGGGCTTACTGGCGACTGTCCGATCCGGGCCCCTGGCTGGACTGGGCGTGTAATTGGGTCAAGGCGCGAACACGCGGGTTGTGCCGCAGGCTGCTGAGGGCGGCATGATCGCACGCCCCGGGACCCGGATTGTGCCGACTCGCACTCCCGGCTGCCGCGAGCTGCTGCGCGCGCGGCGTATCGCGTGCGCGAACTGGGTATGAAGCCGGCTCTCGAGCGCCCGTCGCGTTGGCGCCAGCGGATGCGGCGCAGTAGCGGTCCGAGAAAACGAACGGCTGCCGGACGATGAGCGTACGATGCGGGCAAACGGTCCGGGCGCATCGACCGGGACCGTCACGGATGAATCTGCCATGAGAGATGTGCTGGTCACCGTCATCATCGTGGGGTCGCTTCCCTTCATCCTGCGACGGCCCGTGATCGGCGTGTTCATGTGGGTGTGGATCAGTGTCATGAGTCCGCATCGGTTGACCTGGGGTTTCGCCTACGATCAACCGTTTGCGATGCTGGTCGCCCTGACGACGATCTTCGCCATGTTGCTGCATCGCGATCGGCGTGAGTTTCCGCTTACACGCACCACCATCGTGCTGATCCTCTTCATACTCTGGATGAATGTGACCACGGTCTTTGCGCTCGATCATGACCTTGCTTTACCCATGTTGGAGAAGGTCATGAAAACGTTCATCATGGTTCTGGTCGTGCTTTATCTGGTGATCGAGAAGAAGGATATCGAGATTCTGACGTGGGTGACGACCCTGTCGTTGGCTTATTACGGCTTCAAAGGAGGGATGTTCGTACTTCGAGGCGGTGGTGAGAATCGAGTGTATGGCCCGGCCGGATCTTTCATAGAGGAGAACAACTCGCTAGCGCTCGCGACCATCATGATCATACCGATGCTCTTGTACCTCGCACGCCGAGTGAAGGATTACTCGCTACGCTGGGGCATGCAGCGCCGGCTGCGATGGGCAATGATCGGCGGCGCGATACTGTGCGGATTCTCCGTTCTCGGCTCCCACTCGCGAGGCGGATTCCTGGCCGTCGGTGTGATGCTGGGATTCCTGTGGCTCAAAACCAAGAACAAGATCCTGACCGGCCTGGTGATGCTCATGATCGTTCCGTTCGCGATCAACTTCATGCCTGACGAATGGACGAAGCGGATGGAGACCATCACCGAGTACCAGGAAGATGGCTCCGCGATGGGCCGAATCAATGCGTGGACGATGGCATTGAATCTCACCAAGGATCGTCCGATCACGGGCGGGGGGTTCGAGATCTACACACAGAGCGTGTTCAACCGCTGGGCGCCGAATCCGACTGTCCACGCTGCGCACAGCATCTACTTCTCCATACTGGGAGAGCACGGATACGTGGGGTTGATGCTGTTTCTGCTGTTCTGGTTTTTCGTCTGGCGCGATGCATCGTTCATCATTCAACAAACGAGAAAGCGTGACGGCTGGGCCTGGGCGAACGAACTCGCACGCATGATCCAGGTCGGACTGGTGGGGTATGCCGTCGGCGGCGCGTTTCTCAGCCTGGCATATTACGATCTGCCTTATTACATGGCTGCAATCGTGGTGGTGACTCGCAGGTTACTGCAGAAGGAGGTAGACACGACCAAAGGAAGAGATTGGTACGGTTTCCGGAGTATTTCGGCACGTACCGCGGCGGTGAATGCTGCGGATCGCGCGCCGGCTCATCCGTTGAACGGTGCGGGCGGGCGCCGGGCGCGCTGAGTCGCAAGATCGAAGCCATTGCATGCCATGACGCTTTCTTCGCGCTCGCTCTCGATCCTCATCTATCATCGTGTCCTGACGGAACCGGACGAGCTTCTTCCCGATCTCGTTAGTGCGGGCGAGTTCGAACGCCAGATGCGCGCACTGTCCCGCTGGTTCAATGTCCTTCCTCTGCACGAGGCGGTCGCTCGACTCGATGGCGGAACGCTTCCTGCCCGAGCCGCCTGCGTCACTTTCGACGACGGTTACGCCGACAACGCCGAAGTTGCCATGCCGATTCTGTTGCGAACGGGGATTCCGGCGATATTCTTCATCGCGACGGCGTTTCTGGACGGCGGGCGGATGTGGAACGACACCGTGATCGAGACGGTACGAGCTTCTCCCGGTGCAGTGCTCGATGCGGGCGCGGCAGGGCTGGGAATGATCGATATTTCGAGCATACCGAAACGGCGTTCAGCGCTCGGGGTGATTATCGATACCTTGAAGTACCTCCCCGTGGTGGAGCGGCAAGAGCGCGTGATGCGCCTCGCGGCGGAGAATGCGGGCGATTTGCCGACAAATCTCATGATGACGCAGGATCAAGTTCGCGCGCTCCATGCCGCAGGCATGGAGGTCGGGGCGCACACCCACAGCCACCCGATACTTGCGAGGCTCGACTCGCCTGGCGCTGCCCATGAGATCCGCACGGGTCGCGACACACTGGGAAGAATAGTCAACGCGCCGATCCGATTCTTCGCGTATCCGAATGGCAAGCCGGGGCAGGACTATCGGGCTGAGCATGTCGCCATGGTCAGAGACCTGGGGTTCGAAGCAGCGGTGTCGACCGCTTGGGGCGTTTCGCGTGCGGGCAGCGATCCGTATCAGCTCGCGCGTTTTACACCTTGGGACAAAGCGCCGATGAAGTTTCTCCTTCGGCTGCTACACAATGCTTTACGGCCGAACGTCGTGGTTGCCTAGCTTGAGGACGGGGACGAGGGTCGGTATCGCATTGCTGTCGGAACACCCGAGCAGGGGCGACCCGCTCGGGCGCCGAGATCAAGATCACTCGGGATACTTGAGGTCCAATTGAACACAAGGGCAGACGGTCTGGCTGCGAGGCTCAGAGCGCACTTCGACCGGCTTGGCTTTGTCGACGGTGCGTTGTATCTCGTCAAACGCGGCGCCGAGGCGCTCACCCGGGGGGTAATCCGTTTGTATCGCTATTACCTCGTCGTGCAGCCGGTCCCCGCCACGGCGGTACTTCCCGCTCACAGGGGCCGCAGCATCGACGTCGCCGAGGCATCGCCGGAGGACGTCGCGACGATCCCGGTCGATCGCCCCGCGAGCGCGATCGAGCGGCGCTTCCGCCAAGGCGCCCGTTGCCTCGTTGCCCGTGTTCAGGGTCGTTTTGTCGGTTTCATCTGGTTCGTCGTGGGTCCGTACGACGAAGACGAAGTCCGCTGCCGCTTCGTTCCGCTTCCGGCTGCGACCAGCGCATGGGACTTCGATGTGTTTGTCGACCCGCAGGCGCGCTTCGGCCTGGCGCTCCCGCGCTTGTGGGACGAAGCCAACGCGCGCCTATCGAGCCTCGGGGTGCGCCGGTCGATGAGCAGGATATCCGCATTCAATTCGGAGTCCCTCGGCGCCCATCGTCGGCTTGGGAGTCGAACCGTGGGCTCGGCGACGTTCGTGTGTGCGGGGGCGATCCAACTCATGTTCTCGACGCTCGAGCCGTATTTTCACCTTTCGGTGCGACGTACGTCTCAACCCACGCTGCGGATCGACTGGCCTGAACGGGATCCTTGATTCGCGCACGAGCGAAATGGCGCGGATCTTGCTCTAGGGTTGCGCGTTTTCCGCGCCTGCAGCCGCGAGCATGAGCGGGCGTTCGCAGGCGCGGCGAACGCGCGCCCGGGTGCAGAGCCGGGCACGCAGGCGGACAAGTGTAAGAGCACGATGCTGAAGCCGCTGCCGCGGGCGCAGCGGCATAGTACGCGGGCAAGACAGCATTCGCCCGTATCGCCACGGGTAGTCGCCTGCGCTGCAGGGCAGGTTCAATGCCTGCTAGCCAGAAGACGGTGCACATTATCGGGCCGGATCGAGGATACGAAGCTTGAAATACCTGCTGCAAGCACTGCGCGACCGAGCAAGCTACGGGCGTCGTTCGCACCCAATCGAAGCTCATTTGGCAGGAGCTGCCGCCTGGATCTTGTATGCGCAGTCCGCCACCCCGGATGACGGCGTGGCGCATTCGTTCGATGTAAAGGCGGGCTGTTGGAATGCATCGTATCCGGAAACGACGGGCTACATCATCCCCACGCTTTACGACTATGCGCGGCATTTTGGGGCGGGCGAGTACGCACAGGCCGCCTATCGGATGGCGCTTTGGGAGGCCAGCGAGCAGTTGGCGGACGGTGGCATCCGAGCCGGGCACATGCGCGCCGAGGTCGTGGTGCCGACCGTTTTCAATACCGGGCAAGTCTTGTTCGGCCTGGCTCGCGCCTTCATGGAGACAGGGGACGAGCAATTACGCGTGTCGCTGAAGCGCGCGGCCGATTGGCTGGTGGAAGCGCAGGATACCGATGGCGCGTGGCGACGCTTTGCGTCGCCGTTCACCACGACGAAGATCAACGCCTACAACACGCGCACCGCATTCGGTTTGGTCAGAGCCTATGAAGCCCTCGGCGATAATCGGTATCTCGACGCTGCGGCCGGAAACGTCGAATGGGCCGTGAGCACTGCGGCGCCAAACGGGTGGCTACCGAACAATTGCCTGATGGTCAATGCGGGCGACACGGCCTTGACGCACACGATTGCGTACTCGATTCGCGGCATAACGGAAGTCGCCGTGGCAGTGCACCGGTCCGAATGGATCGAGCGCGCCGCGCGGATGGCGCACGCCGTGTCGTTGGCTCAACGCGCGGATGGCGCCCTGCCTGGGTATCTGGATCCCGAGTGGAAACCGGCGGCTTCGTGGAGTTGCGTAACAGGAAACTCGCAGATGGCGATCAACTGGCTGCGCCTCGCGCATCTCACCGGTGACGAGACGTTCGTTCGCGCGGCCGAGCGGGCGAACAGGTTCAACATGAGCATTCAGGACTTGGATACCGCGGACCCATGCATTCGAGGCGGGATCAAGGGGTCGCATCCCATAGACGGTGGGTATATGACGTGGCGATATCCGAATTGGGCGGCCAAATTCTTCATGGATGGTCTGATGCTCGAGATATTGCGGGGAAAGGTCGCGAATGTCGGATAGGCGATGGATTCTGCCGGGCGTGTGCGCGGTCGCTCGAAGCGCATGACGGTCTAGGCCATATCAGATCAGGCTGGCGGTTGGCTGGGGGTGATTCGCGGTGGGACAGCATATGCGTGTGGCTCTATGTTGTTACCCAATGGTCTTTCAACGGCCGGGCGGATTGGCCAATAAAGTCCGGAGCACATTAGCCGCCCTCGAACGGATCGGACTGGGCGCGCGACTGTTCGATTGGACTCGCGATCGGATGACCGACTTCGACCTGGTCCATGTCTTCGGAACCGGGTCCGGGAATCATCGAATCGTAGAGGCCGCGAACGATGCCGGAGTGCCGGTCGTGCTGTCATCCGTATTCAGTCTCCCTTATAGCCAGCTTGAGGCACGAAGGGACAGAGTGATCCATGAAGCGTGCGTACGTCTGTCGAGGCATTCCATGAACACGTCATGGGGGCAGACACAACGAGCACTTAGAGGAAGTGCTCGCATTGTCACTCTGGGCGATGCAGAGACCCGGGCAATCGTCGATGGTTTTGGAGTGGACGCCAGACTCGTGAGGACGATACCAAATGGGATATCGGACGCATTCTTCGAGGCCGATGCCGCCGCCTTCCTCGCAGACTGGCAAGGAAATCGCCCGATAGTCCTGATGTCCGGCGCGATCTCGCCGGAGAAGAACCAGCTTAACGCAGTGCGTGCGCTTGAAAGCTTGCAAACCGACTTAATCCTCTTTGGACCGATGGCTTTGTCTCAGGAAGGCTATTTGGATCAATGCCTGCGAGAGGGGCGAGGGAAGACGCACTATCTGGGCACCCGCGGTTTGACCGATCCGTTCTATGTGTCGGCATTTGCCGCTGCAGCCGTCACGTTACTGCCGAGTCGCGCTGAGGTGACGCCAAATGTCGTTCTGGAATCACTGGCGGCAGGGACACCGGCGGTGTGTACGATTCACAATGCTTGGGATAGAGAGTTTCCTGCAGCCTGCTTCAGAACAGTAGACCCGGAAGATGTCGTGCAGATACAGCGAGAAGTGTCCGACTTGCTTCGGAGTCCGCCCAGCAAAGATGAATGCCGTAGCGCGGTCCGGCAGATGCGGTGGAGTGCCGTCGCCGAGCAGCTGTTGAAGATCTATCGAGAGACACTCGCGGAGGTGCGCCCAAGTGAATCCGCATCGCGCCGTGTCCTCGACGAGAGGTGCATCTGATGCGAGCTGCCGACACGAACTTGCGATACCACGCAGAAGATGAGGCATACACGGCGGCATACGAAGTATTCGTGCCGAGCGCGGACAGCGCCGTTCGCCAGTTCGTGAATGAACACATTCCAGAAGGTGACGGCGAGTGTATTGAAATCGGCTGCTCGCCCGGGGGGTATTTAACTCTGTTTGGTGCGCTTGGGTACGAACTCAGTGGTATCGATTTCGACCCACGGATCCAGTCCGAGCTTCCGCGATGGCTGTCGGCCAACGGATTTCGGCCGGGCGAGTTCGTCGTCGCGGACTTCACGACCCACCGCTTCGATCGTCAGTTCGACGTCGTGTATTCCCTGGGATTCATCGAGCATTTTACGAACTGGGTGGAGATCATCGGTCGGCACATGGAGATGGTGAAGCCGGGGGGCTACCTCTTGATCGGGACTCCAAACTACTCGGGGATATTCCAGAGGGTGCTGCACAAACTGTTCGAGGAGGAGAACTACCGCACCCATGTTACGGCATCGATGAATCCTGAATTGTGGCGTGAAATCTTCGCCGCGGGAGGGTTCGAGGTTCTTCGCGCAGGTACGGTGGGAAGGTTCAATTACTGGTCTCGCGGGACCGAAAGGCTTCCCAGAATCCAACAGGAGCTCTCGTGGCTGGTGAGTAAACTGACTCCGACGCTTGCGCAGCTTCCGGACACAGCGTCGTTGGCGGGCGCGGCGTATCTGGGAGTTGTGGGACGGAGAATCGCCCGAGAGGACCCAGGCGCGCTCTTGGCAGAGCCCGATCGTAGAGAGCGCGTGGCGCTCGCATGCCGAAGCGGTGAGTCCCGCGATCAGGAGACGGAACAAGCCGCCGCTCGCATCGTAAGTGAAGTGCGGGCGTTTCTTGACTATCGTGGAAGTATGCGCAGCGTGGTGCAGGACAAGATCCGCAGGCTTGTGTTGCGGAGATGAGAGCGGATCGAGGCGCCATGGCGGCGGCGGCCTGCGATGCCATACCGGTTCGATCCGGGTGAGATTACCTGCGGATTTCAGCCGCCGAATGGCCGCCTTGGTCAATCGCAGCGAAGGGCGCTTGCCGCGCACGAAGACCGGTGCAAGTCGGCCGGAGAATCAACGTTGAACGGGTTGTCTTTCGCAGGCGAATCATTGCGAGGCTTGACAAGTCATGGCTGGCCCGCGCCGGGTACGGAATGATATTCAGCTCCCTTGAGTTTATCTTCGGTTTCCTGCCGATCACCTTCGCTGTCTTCGTGTTGCTAGGACTCAAGGGCTGGCACCGCGTGGGAATCATGTGGCTCGTCGCCGCCTCCTTGTTGTTCTACGGGTGGTGGAACCCGGCGTTTCTTCCCCTTCTCCTGGGTTCGATATTGTTCAACTATGGCGTGGGTTATGTCCTTTCACGCCGGGCCAATGACGCGCCCGACGATGGCCGTGCGCCGATACTGTGGCTGGGAATCGTCGGTAATCTCGCGCTATTGGGTTATTTCAAGTACGCACATTTTGTCCTCGCTAACATTTCTTCAGTATCGGGCCTAAGCCTGAGCTTAGGTGAAATCATCCTTCCTCTCGGCATTTCGTTCTTCACCTTTACGCAGATCGCGTTTCTTGTCGATGCGTATCGTGGCCGGGCGCACGAGCTCAACGTGCTCAACTATTGTTTGTTTGTCACCTACTTTCCTCATCTCATTGCAGGACCTGTCCTGCATCATCGCGAAATGATGCCGCAGTTTGCGCGGCCATACCGCCCGAGTCTTGCAGATCTGGCCGTCGGGATGAGTTGCTTCGTGATCGGTCTGTTTAAAAAAGTGGTTCTTGCCGATGGCTTGGCTCCGTACGCGACCGCAGTATTCCATGCGGCGGGACCAGGTGTCGAGCTCACGTTCTTCGAGGTATGGGGCGGAGTTCTGGCGTACAGCTTCCAGATCTATTTCGACTTTTCCGGTTACTCCGATATGGCTGTCGGAATTTCGCGGATGTTCGGAGTGAAGCTTCCAATAAATTTCTACTCGCCCTATCAGGCGCATAACATCATCGATTTTTGGCGGCGCTGGCACATGACACTATCTCGTTTTTTGCGCGACTACCTGTACATCCCGTTGGGCGGGGGACGGCGCGGCGAGTACCGGCGCTACGCGAATTTGATGACGACAATGCTCCTGGGCGGATTGTGGCACGGCGCGAGCTGGACGTTCGTGATCTGGGGAGGAATGCATGGTCTATATCTCGCTGTGAACCACGGGTGGCGTCGATTGTGTGCGGTCTGCGGGTGGCCTGCCGAACCCGGAGGACCCGTCCGCAGGGCGGCTTGTATCGCCTTCACCTTCTTCGCGTGCTGTATCGCGTGGGTGTTTTTCCGAGCGAGCACTCTCGATTCCGCGCTTACGCTGATCTATGCGATGGCCGGAGGCAATGGGATATCGTTGCCCGCTGTGGCCGAGCGGTATCTCGGCGGAGCGGGGATGTCGGGATTGCGCTTCGACGGCATGTTTCACAATGGACTCGCCGACTGGTGGGGTGGGGTCGCTTTTCTGATATCTGCTGCTGCGATCGTCTGGCTTGCGCCGAATACGCAACAGATCTTCGATCGCTTCCAACCGACACTGGATGGGCATACCTTCGTCGACGGGGCCTCGCTGCGGTGGCGCTGGTACTGCTGGCGGCCCACGCCTATGAACGCGGTTTTCTGCTCCATCAGCTTCGCAATCGTAGTCGTCGCGCTGACGGTCGGGTCATACAGTGAGTTCCTGTACTTTCAGTTTTAGACGCTACCTGCAAGTATTGATGGCGTTCACGGCATCGCTGTTGCTTATGGCATTGCTCGCGACGGAGTGGCTCGTGCGCCGGTACGTGGAACCCAATGACAACCTGCCGAAGCATTTGCGTATATTCCGGGAGGCTACCCAGTCAATCGCGGCGTTCGGAGATTCGCATGTCGCGTGTGGTTTTCGTCCGCTGAATGGAGCGATAAATCTGGGTTTTCCAGGAGAGAACATCGAGAACATCGCACACAAAGTGGCGTTGTTCGGCAAGAGAGTGAAGCTCTCGCACGTTATCGTCCAAGCGGATGTTCACATGTTTGCACGTTATCGCCTCGGTGAGATCCAGGGATACGACGCGCTTTTTGAATCTGCCGAAAACCCTTTAGCGGAGGCATCGCACTGGATTCGAGCGCTTAGTGGGTATCATCGCCCGAAGCTGATAGCGTATTGGAGGGTGTGGTTCAACCGGGGGACGTTCGAGAACCATCTGCGATTGGAGCGCAATGGATGGCAGGAATGCCCCGACCGCTGGCGCTCGCTGGAGCCCGCTGGTCGTGCGCGCATGGCTGCGGAACGAGTGGCGCTTCATCAGCCGATGGAGAGGTTTCCAAATGTACCGTTTGCTGCTCGTTACGCTGAGATGCTGCGAGATCTCGTGCGTGCGGGAGTGCAAGTGTGCATGGTGGAGTTCCCGGTATCGGCGGAATATAGAGAGCGCCTGGCAGGCAAGACGGCGGATCGCGTTCGGAGCTGGTTTGCTCAGCTGGCAAAAGCTACGGGATCGCGATTTTTCGCCTTCGGTGACTATTTCCACGGCGAACCTTCAAGCTTCGCCGATGCGGACCATCTGTCCCCTGCTGCTGCGGCGTTGTTTACGAAACGGATTCTCGATGATTGCTTGACCAAGCATTGATGGCGGCGATACGGCACGGGTAGCCTCTTGATTAACGATGAGTCACGCGTCATGTGCGGGAATGCGGAGAATCGGAACCTGAGATCCGCGCGGGCGGCACTATTAGGGCAACTTCGATGGTTTCGCATTGAAGCGAAGGAGTCGAGGCGATCGGAGGTCATGTGAGAGCGCAAAGGTACTTGATCTACTTTTTCTGCGTACTGGTCTGGTCGTTCGTGAGCGCGGAGAGCGCGAAAGCTCAGGGGATCGCAGGCGCGGGCACGACAAAGGAAGAGATGGCTCTTCTACCGAAGTATTGTCCACATGCCGGCCTGTATCACCCGATCTACGGCACCCCGGAAGGCCACGCTTACTGGATGCAGAGACTCGGCGATGATTTTCGTCACATCCATCACTATTGCTGGGCGCTCGTGGCACTGCAGAGAGCCGGTCGCGCCCAGGTGTCCGCGAGACAGCGGCAGCACTGGTTGGCCTCCGCCGAGAACGACATCACGTATGTGCTTCGGAACAGCTCGCAGAAGCTGGTACTGATACCGGAGTTGCTTCTACGGCGCGGGCAGGTGCGTGTGCGGCTCAACAAGTACAACGAGGCGAGCGAGGATTTTCAACGTGCGATTAAGGTGCGACCGGATTACTGGCCCCCTTATGTGGAGCTCGCCGAGATTCTCAAGACGAGAAAAGACATGGCGGGCGCTCGGCGCGTGCTGGAAGAAGGGCTGAAGCATTCGCCGGATTCTCGAGGCCTGCAGAGGGCGCTCGAGCATCTTGGGTCAAAGTAATCGCTGGTGTCGACGGCGATGGCATCAATGCGACATCGGCTTGGAAACTGTTGAGATGTCGCGCTGTTGGCGCGTCGCCTCGCCTTCTTGAAAAGATCTCGCGTGGACAATCCGTCCGGACATCCACAATTGGCGTCCGTAGGTAGACGAATGGCCACGGGCGCGGCATGGATGGTGCTCATGCGCCTGTTCGTGCGTTCCATCGGGCTCATCAGTACGGTGGTGCTTGCGCGCTTGCTCGTCCCCGCGGATTTCGGCCTGGTCGCTCTTGCGGTATCGATCGTCTTCCTGATCGAAGTGCTCGGCGATTTCGGCTTCGAGTGGGTATTGATCCGCTACCAGGGACAGGAGCGGTCGTTGTACGACACGGCGTGGACCCTAGGCCTGCTGAAGGCATGCCTCCTTGCAACCATCCTGCTGGTTGCGGCGAAGCCGCTGAGTGTGCTTTTCGACGCGCCGCAGGTCGATGGAATCCTGCTCGTGCTCGCGCTCAACGCGGTGGTGATGGATGCACGCAACATCGGTATCGTGGAGTTCCGCAAGCAGCTCGACTTCCGCATGGAGTTCGCAATCCAGGCGATCAAGAAGTCGGCCGCGTTCGTCGCCACGCTGGCGCTCGCCTTCCTGTGGCGCGACTACTGGGCGCTCGTCGCCGGGATCGTGGTCGGCAATATCGCCTTCCTCGTTGCGAGCTTCGTGCTGCACCCGTACCGGCCCCGCTTCGATCTTTCGCGCTGGCGTGAGCTGATCGATTTCTCGATGTGGGTCATGCTGAATGGGGTCGTCGGCGCACTCGCGGGCCGACTGCCTGCCCTGGTGCTGGGAAAGCTCGTCGGGGCGCGTGATCTCGGCTTCTATTCAATCGGCAAGGAAGTGGCCGATCTGCCCACGACCGAGCTGGTGTGGCCGATTGCGACGGCGCTCTACCCGGGCTACGCCAAGTTCGCGACCGAGCCGCAGACGCTGCGGCGCATGTACCTTGCGAGCTACGAGATCATCTTCCTCATCGGTGCGCCGGTCGGCATCGGCATGGCGCTGGCAGCACCCTGGTTCGTGCCCCTGCTGCTCGGCGAGCAATGGGGTGCGGCCGTGCACGTGGTGCAGGTGCTGTCGGTGGCAGGCGTGGTGCGTGTGATATCTACTGGCGCGGGCTCGATGTATCTCGCGCTCGGCAAGCCGCGGCTGCAGTTCATCGTGTCGCTGATCGCGCTGGTGATTTCGGTTCCTGCGATTGTCCTGCTCACCCGGGCTTACGGCGTGGATGGCGCCGTCTACGCGCTATTCATTACCTATGCGGCGGCGACCCTGATGCACATCGGAGTCGTCAGTTGGCTGATCGGCATCAGCTGGCACTACCCATTCACGAGGGCGTGGCGCTCGATGCTGGCAGTGGGCGCAATGGCTGCGACAGTTACGGTGCTGCCGTTCGATGCCACGGCGGTGACCGCGCTTATGGAGCGTACGGCACAGCTCGCAGCTATCGCGACGCTTGGCGCAGTCACGTATGTCTCGGTGCACGGACTGCTCTGGCTGGGGTGCGGGCGCCCGGAGGGCGCCGAGGCCCGCTGCCTCGCAGCACTCGCGACCATGTTCGGCAAGCTCCAGTTCGGGGGTCGTGCGAAGTGACCGGCGTACGTGGCCTGCGCTGGCAGGCGACGCGTGCTCGCGCGTACTTGCGGCGACGTGCGCAATTGAAGGGAGGGGTGCGATGACGATTTTCGCGGGCGCCGTGGCCATGCGGTCAGACGGTCTCGTGTCCGAGACGACCGTTGCGGACATACGCGCGCTGCTGTCCCGCTCACCAGGCGGGGCGATCAGCGAGTTCGCGACGTCCCGTGCTTACCTTGTCAAGCTCGACATAGGGGCTTATGAAGATCCTGCGGTCGTGAACACGCCGCGTGTGGGGGTCACGTTTCTCGCCGGCCATCCATATTTGCGGGCGGCCGACGGCGGGTGGGACAGTGTCGATCGCGGCGCCGGTCTCATCCATGACCATCTGCTGCGAGGAGATCCGACGTGTCTCGAGCAGGCGCGAGGCGTGTTCGCGCTGGCGCACTACGACCAGATGGCGCATCGCCTGACCCTTGCCACCGACAAGATGGGCATACGGCCAGTGTACTTCGGTGTGCACGGCGACGTACTCTTGTTCTCCACCGCGCTGCGGGTGATCGAAGGGCTCGCGCAGATGCCCAAGTCCATGGACGTGCAGGCGGTGCTGGAACTGGCGGCCTTTGCGTTCCCGCTGGCGGACCGGACGCCGTACAGCAACGTGAAGGTGTTGCGCGAGGGCGAGTTGCTCGTGTTGCACGAAGGTTCGCTCGAGCGCCGCCTCTATCATGACTGGACTCGGCTGCAGTCGAACAAGGGCGCTCCGAAGGACTGGATCGCCCAGGCGCGGCACGAGTTCGAGCAGGCGATCACGCTGCGCGCCGGCGGCGATGGCTGCGTAATGACGACGGTCTCCGGCGGCATGGATTCGCGCACGATTATCGCGCTATTGCGCGAGCAGCAGAGGACCGTGCATGCGATCAATTTCTCGACCCTGGGTTCTGTCGATGAGTATTGCGCGCATCGCTTCGCGACCAATGCCGGTTGCCTGCTTCATGTGGATACGCGCCTGCCGCACCAGCGCCGCGACTGGTTCGCTCTGCTCGGAACCGCCTTGCGCGAAGAGCAAGCTAAGTTCCAGCCGCGCCCCGAACGCCCGATGCTGGTCTGGTCGGGCGATGGCGGCAGCGTAGGCGTGGGGGCCGTCTACCTCAGCGACGCGATCGTCGAGAAGGCGCGGTCAGGCGATGTCGATGGAGCGATCGATGCGTATCTCGCCTACAACAAGGTGGGGCCACCAACGGCGTCGCTGCAGGCCGAGCTGCGAGGCGCCGCTGCTGCGAGGGTCAAGGCGGCAGTCGGCGCGGAGCTCGCACGCCTGAAGCTCGCCGATGCGGGCGTGGCGCTGCACCTTTTCCTGATGTTCAACGATCAGCGCCGCCACCTGAGCCGGTTCTACGAGGACATCGACGTCAACCGGTTCGAGTATCACCTGCCGTTTTTCGACAGTGTTTTCCTCGCCTTCATACTCTCTCTTCCGCTCGAGGCGAGGCTGCGGCATCGCTTCTACAACGCATGGTACACGGGTTTGCCCGAGGTCGTGATGACGGTGCCGTGGCAGGCCTATCCGGGCCACATGCCCTGTCCTCTGCCGCTGCCCGACGGGCTGCTCAGCCAGTGGCGCCCCGAGCCTATATCGTTCGGAGAGCGCTGCGCACGGAATCTGCGCGTCGCTCGGGAGCAGGTGAATCTGCTGTTGCGGTCTGACTTCCCAACGGGTTTCGTCAGCCGGTCGCGTCTCCTTGCCGGTGCAGTGGCGACCGCATCGGGATTGCGCGATGTCGAGCACATGTTCAGCACGGCTCGATATTTCTGCGACTACTGGCGCAAGTGCGACGGGCGCTACGCGGTGAGTTGACTTGGAGCACGCGCCCGGTCGAGTTATGAGCACCGCATCCGCTAATCAGCCGTCTCCGCGTGCCGACATTCAAGGCCTGCGGGCCATAGCGGTTATCGCCGTGGTGCTCTATCACGCGAAGGTACCGTACTTCACGGGCGGGTACGTCGGGGTCGATGTCTTCTTCGTGATCTCTGGATTCTTGATCACGGGCGCCTTGGTAAGGGAGATCGAGCGTTCCGGACGCATCGATGTGTGGGCCTTTTATGCGAGACGGATCCGCCGACTACTGCCCGCAGCACTCGCGATGCTCTTGGCGGTCGCTGTTGCGGCTCGTATCGTCATGGCGCCTGTCGAACAGCGCGAGCTCGCACCCGCGATTCTGTTCTCGGCACTCTACGCGAGCAACATCTGGTTCGCATTGCAGGCGACGGACTACCTCGCTGGAGACGTACATGGCAATCCCGTATTGCACATGTGGTCGTTGGCGGTCGAGGAGCAGTTCTATTTGCTGTGGCCTTTTCTCGTTGTTGTCGCTGCCCGATTGTCTTTGTCCTTGCGACGGCCGATAACCGCCGGCGTAACGGCCGTGGTGTGCCTCGTCACCGTCTTGTCGTTTGTCGCCTCGATATGGGTCTTCAGCATCTCGAGGCCGTGGGCCTTCTTTTTGTCACCGCTCAGGGCGTGGGAGTTTGCGGCTGGGGGATTGACGTTGGTGGCGTCGGCCAAGAGTCGCGTTCGGCTGGCCAGACATGGCAACACCGTGGCTCTGGTCGGCTTGCTGCTGATTGCTCTGGCGCTCGTGTGCTTCGATGACACGACACCTTTTCCGTCGTGGAGTGCCCTGTTGCCCGTTCTGGGCACATGCCTGGTGATCGCGGCAGGCGCCGGGGGTGTGCCTCGTCCCTTGAAGTGGATGCGTGCGCGCATCGTGCAGGTAACGGGCGACCTTTCGTACTCCTGGTATCTGTGGCATTGGCCTGTTCTCGTTTTTCCGGCATTGACGGCGTCGCTGTCCGGCGGTGCGCGGGCCGGGTTGGTGATTCTTTCGTTCGTCCTGGCCTGGGCGACGTTTCATGCGATCGAGAATCCAGTTCGTTACGGCTGGAAATGGATACGAGTACCCAAGCGGTCCGCCGCGTTCGGTGTGCTGGTTACCGTGGTCGGCGCGACGGCGGCGATGGCGCTGCGCGCTTCGGCAAAGGAAAGCGAGCAGCTACCGGAGCAGCGGAGAGTCTTCGCCGCCCGAGAACAGCTCCCCAGCGTGTACAGGGATTCTTGTCATGCGGACATCCGAAAGGTGACGATCTCGGAGTGCGCGTTCGGTGATGTGGACTCCGCGCGGACAGTCTTCCTCATCGGGGATTCGCATGCGGCGCATTGGTTCCCGGGGATCGAGTTGTCTGCCCGGAAGCATGGTGTTCGGCTGGTATCCCTAACCAAGTCTGCCTGTCCTGTCGCAGACGTGGCAACCAATCTGGTATCGGAAGGTCGCCGTTATCATGAATGTGAGCAGTGGCGGCGAGCCGTGCTCAATCGCATCGAGAAGGAGCGACCCGCTCTGGTCCTGATCTCACACTCGTCGAAGTATGTACGGGATCCACGGATTGGCGTGAGCGTTGCGGATTGGTCGCATGGCATGGGAATAACCTTGGCCGCGCTTAGTTCTTCAGCTAAGTTGGTGGCGGTGCTCGAGGACACGCCGTGGCCGGGATTCGATGTGCCGATCTGCCTGTCGCGAGCCTACTGGCGTGGACAAGGAGACAACGCCTGTCGGTTCCAGCGCGATCTGGCGGTTGACGAGACGATGGTTGTGCTTGATCGAAACGTTGCCGCGCGTTTTCCCAACGTGGTTATGCGCAGTACTGCAGCACTCGTATGCCCGGAGGCGCTCTGTGAGTCGGTCGTCGATGGTCACATAGCGTACTCGGACAGCCATCATATTTCGTCGGCACTGAGCCGCGCTCTCGGAGACAAGTTGTTGGTTCCTTTGCTGAGTCGATTGGACTCTTGAGCTGCATCCCCGTCTTCCAGTCGGAAATGAGATGTTGCCAATGGCTCCGAGTGATTCGGTTCGCGAGTGAGCCCTGTCGGCATGTCATGACTGCGGGGTGCGTCGACTTCGAACTGCCGTAAGTTCGTTTGCTGCATCGTGCCGAGTGTACCGATCGAACCGCTCTCCTGGTGGCAGCCACCGCATCACCCGCAATCCTTCCGTAAGCAGCAGCGTACCGGCTGCCTGCACCAGACACCAGCGAACAAACAAGATCCACTCGCTCAACTTGTGCGCGCGGTCGGGTCCGAGCAGGAATTGGACCCCGGAGAACGTTTGGGAGTACTTTTCCACGTTCACTTCCAGTCCGAGGTTGAGCAACAGCCACCCGGCGGGAAGCGCGAGCAGGGTGAGCAGGCAGGCACGCGCCAGCAGCGTCAGACTCGTTCGTGGCAGCGAAGCGAGCAGGGCGGCGTTGGCGCAGACGAGCGCAAGCAGTGCGTAGAGGTAGCCTCCTCCGCCCAAGGCCCAGTTACCGTCGCGAGCAATGAGCTCGTTCAAGTTGTCGGTGGAAGACCAGTCGAACGCGATCGCCTTGCACAGCCACAGCGCGGGTAAGGCAGCGAGCGCGAGGATGCCGATCCGCTTCCACCCGGGTTGCACACCGCCGCGCCGATGGGCGAGCCAGGCGAGCGCGAGAACGATATTCAGCGGGCCGCACAGTGCCGCGAACCGCACCGGCCGCTCGACGAATGCGATCACATCGGCCGAGCCAATCCATGTGAACAACGCGCGTGCCCACGTGCCCCACAAGTCCTTCTCGGTGACGTAGTAAAAGAGATTGGTCGACCCTGCGATATCGGCAATGCTCTCCTGGGTAACGCTGGCCGACAGCAGGATCAGGCTGACGGTTGTGACTACGAACGTCCACTGCGGCCACGCGGCGACCAGGTGCCGCGACGCCGCCATCTGGCGCGCGAGCCACGCCGATCCGGCGCCCAACCAAAGCACGGCCAGCGCGAAGATGAGAACGAATGGCAAGCTTCCGTTGCCGAGGAACAGCTCGAGCACGTTGTACGGTACGTTCGGCAGGCGCAGCATGATGGCGATCGCCGCCGTGATCACGCAGGCAACGACGCTGGCCTCGATCGCACTGTTCTGCCAGGACGGTCGACTTGACGGCGCGGGTGCGGCCTTTAGCGACGGCGAGGGAGCAACGCCAGGTTGCGCCTGCAAGAGCTTCGGCCGTGAGACGTGCAGGCTTCGAATGGCGATCCCGACTGCCAGCACCAATAACGGCTCGCTGGCATCGGCGGTACGTCCGATGATCCAGCGCTGGGCGATTTCGAGCAGTAACACCCACATCGCCAATACCAGCGCGCTGCCGAGAACGTGACCGGCGCTCGCGCGCACCAGCGCGAGCGTGGTCGCGTAAAGATAGAGACTTGCGGTCAGCGCCTGGACGTTCGCGACCATGGAGCCCTGCAGCCAGCCGGCGAACGGTATCCAGTGCCAGTCCGATGACAGCGCACTGAATTCCAGGGGGGCCAGACCTCGGGCTGTGATCGCCGCGATGAGGACACCCAGTACCACGCCGTGACGGCGCGTTTCGCGAAGCGATAGGACGAGCTCAGCGCCCCAATAGCCGAGCAGAAGGCCGACGGCGAAGCTCGCATCCAGGCCGGTGGAGAGTGTAATCGTGCGCCCGAGCAGAAGCGCGCAGGTAAGTCCGATTAGCGCGGTCCGCACTTGGACGCGCGAATCGAGAGCGCGATCGAGGAATACGGCGGCGGCGAGCGGGCCGGATGCGTGCAGGAGCAGATCGGGCCAGGAGATGACAGGTTGCAGCAGCATGCGCAGATGGTCCCGAATGAGCTGCATGTCCAAAGCAGGAACAAAGGGGGCGAGTTCGGCCGCCATCCAGATCGCGACCACGACCAGCGCGAGCACACCTTCGGCACGCGTCCGTGTGAATTGCCTGGAATAAACGCGCGTTGCCGCCTGTCCCAGAAGTAAGCCGGCCACCATTCCGAGCATGTTCCAGACGACGTCGCCGAGCCGCGCGTCGCGCTCGGGCACGTAGATCTGTGCCACCTGGCAACCCAGGGCGAGGATGAACGCGAGCACGGTCGCACCGAGCCAGACGAGCGTGCGATGGCGTGACGCTGTGCCCAGTGCAGCGATCACTCCGAGCGGCAGGAAGAGCGCTATGTTGCCGAGGACATCGCCGCGCGAGGAGAATATCTGCCCCGTCGCGGCCAGCATGAGCGCATCGCGGTAGGACGTGGGCGCCACGAAGCGAAACGGGTACAGGGATCCGTAAACGATCAGGACGGTTACGATGCTTAACCCGGCCAGGCGCGCGCGCGCGGGATCGGTAGAATTCACTGTTTCTCGTTTCTGCCGTTAAGGTAAATTTGGTTGTCCTCAGCCGTCAGGGGCGCAACCGAAACGGAGATCCCGTATGAATCTTCCAACCGAAGAAGCGCTCGTGCTTGCGGGGGCGGACCTCTCGCTTCGCCGCTTCGCCGTCGTCCTTGCCGGAGGCAGCGGAACGCGGCTCTGGCCGCTGTCTCGCGCCACGAAGCCTAAACAATTACTGGCCCTGGACGGGACCAACACGCTGTTACAGCAAACCATCGACCGTTTCAAGACCTGGGTTGAGCCCGACTGCATCTACACCGTAACCCATGCCGATCACAAGTTCGAGGTCATGGGCCAGTTGCACAGCCTGGCCGCCGGGCTTGCCGATCACGTACTCGCCGAGCCAATCGGCCGCAATACGCTGCCCGCAATCACCTGGGCGGTCGCGCGCATCGCCAAGACCACGCCCGATGGCGTCATCGGCGTATTCTCGTCCGATCACGCGGTTGCCGACAACGCCGCCTTGCTGGAGGGGTGGCGCGCGGCTGAGGCCGCAGCCGAAGAAGGCTACATCGCACTGTTCGGAATGACGCCGGATGCGCCGGCGACGGGCTTCGGTTATATCCAGTCCGGAGAGGCGCTGCTGGGTGCGCCGGGCAGCGACTACCGCGCGCGTCGCGTGCTGCGCTTCGTCGAGAAACCCGACCTTGCCACCGCTCAGCGATTTCTCGCGGCGGGCGGCTACTACTGGAACGGCGGCATGTTCGTGTTTCGCGCCGACGTCTTCCTACGACTGCTCGAGCAGCATCAGCCGGCGATCTACGCAGCGATCGAGTGCTTGGCCGGTTGCGAACACGACGCTCCTGCGGATCTCTATGCCGGCCTACCCGATGTCTCCATCGACTACGGCATCCTGGAAAAATCGGATCGCGTCGCGGTGGTGCCGGTCTCCATGGGCTGGAGCGACCTGGGAAGCTGGGAGGCGTTGTACCAGCAGCGTGCTCGGGACAACGCCGGCAATATGATCCAAGGCGACGTGATCGCGCTGAACAGTCGCGACAACCTGCTCTGGAGCGATCACGGCACGATCGCGACGCTGGGGCTCGAAGGTGTGGCCGTGGTGCAGACCCGGGACGCCACGCTGGTGTGCCCGCGCGAGCAAACCGCCGATCTCAAGAGTCTCGTCGCCCGGGTCAAGGAAACGCATCGCCCGCTCACCGAAACACATTTGACCGTGACGCGGCCGTGGGGCAGCTACACCGTGCTGGAAGAGGGCAGCCGCTACAAGATCAAGCGCATCGTCGTCAATCCCGGGCAGAAGCTCTCGATGCAGATGCACCATCACCGCTCCGAGCATTGGGTCGTCATCGCCGGCACGGCGCGGATCGTCAACGGCGATCAGGAAATCTTCCTGCAGGAGGATCAGTCGACCTACATCCCCAAGACGAACCGCCACCGGCTCGAGAATCCCGGAAAGATCCCCTTGCAGATCATCGAGATACAAACCGGCGCGTATCTCGAAGAAGACGATATCGTGCGCTTCGGAGATATTTACGGCAGGTCGTAGCGGCGCGTGCCGATGACGCCGGCCTTTTGCGCGCCGATGGCGGCCGTAATGGATGTTCTGCTGCCGGGTTCCCGACGGTCATGCCGATTGCACGACGGCACGCCGGAGGCGCCGAAGCTGGCATCGTTGTACCCGGTACCCGAACGCACGTTGCCCGCATCGGCCCAAGTCTTGCGTCGGGCAGACGGATCCGCCCGACCGCGCCGGGCTTAAGAACATGCTCATGAATCGGATCGTCACCCATCTCATCCTGGCCCTCGCGCTGGCGTTGTCGCTGCGGGTTGCGCGGGCGGCGGAAGAGACCGCGCCGGCGGCAGATGGGTATGCGTTCAAGGAGCCTTCCGATCCCGCCGAGTTGACCCGCCTCGCCCAGCGCTTCGAGCATGCCGAGGGTGTACCGAAGGATTTCTTCAAGGCCAACCAGCTCTATTGCAAGGCGGCCAAGGCGGGCTACGCCGAGGCACAGTTCCGACTCGGGTGGATTTACGCGAATGGCCGCGGTGTTCCGCGCGACGACGGCATCGCCGCGGTTCTCTTCATTATGGCGGCCGAGCAGGGGCACGAGTATGCGCGTCGGCTTCTGAAATACGTGCGTGCGCAGCCCAATACCGAGTTGCCCTCCTGTCTGCTGCCCGAGCGCGTGGAGCCGGTACACGTCGTGGTCGAGGAGCCGGAAATCCAGATTCGCGGCCGTCCCGAGGTCGAGGCGCTGGTGAAGAAGCTCGCCCCGCAGTACGCGATCGATCCGCAATTGGTGATGGCGCTGATCTCGGTCGAGTCGGGCTTCAACACGAAGGCCGTCTCACGCAAGAACGCGCAAGGGCTCATGCAGCTCATCCCGGAGACCGCCGAACGCTTCGGCGTGCAGCACGTGTTCAATCCGGCGGAGAACATCAAGGGGGGGCTCGCGTACCTGCGCTGGCTGATGGCTTTCTTCGAAGGCGAAGTGAAGCTCGTGCTCGCGGCCTACAACGCCGGCGAAAAAGCGGTCGAGCGCTATCGCGGCATTCCGCCCTACGAAGAGACGCGCAACTATGTTCGCCGCATCACCGCGCTGTACAAGAAAGGCACGCATCCGTACAGTGCGAATGTCGTCGCGCCTTCGGCTATCATGAGCGCTCTGCGCGGCAGCGGCACTTGATGTCCCCGTGTCGAGAATTCGCAGAACGCGGGATGAACCGCGCTCCGTAGTGCGCCGCCCGCGCCGCTTGCGACTCGTTTGGGGCTAGCGAACGTTCAAAATACTCGCCGAAAGCCCGCCGGCGTGCGGGCGGTCTAGCGGACGTGCCGACATTGTTCAAGGTTGAAGCGGGAGCGGCTCCCGACGTGGTCCGAATCGATCAACGGCTTTCTCCCCTGTCGATCGACCCGTCTGCAGGGCGCGGTCGGGTGCTGCGGATCGGGCTTTTTCTGGCGGTATTCGTATTGATTGCCGGGGGCGGCCTCCTCTACGACTACTCGCGCCCGGCCACGTACCGGGCGAGCGCGCGTCTGAGCGTCGAGCCGCCCGGCGTCGACGATCCTCTCGTCAAGACTCAGTTCGCACTCTCCGAATCGCAGGCGCTACGACGCTCGGAGCTGTTACAGGTCGTAGCGGAGCGGCTGAAGGTGGCGGGTGCGGCGCCCGATTCGGCCGAGCTCGAGCGCATACTCAAGACGGAGGTCGTACCTCAGACGAGCATCATCGAATTGCGCGCGGAAGGTCCAGATCGCAACCAGCTCGTCGTCGCGCTCGGCGCCTGGCTCGAAGCGTACACGGCGAGTCGCAAGGAGACCGATCGGCAGGACGAGTCCGAGGCGA
>CAZNBS010000017.1:0-31595 GCA_964570955.1 uncultured Burkholderiales bacterium
GGCGCTCGCGCATCGATGGACCTACGCGGTGCTTGCGGCGGCGCTGCTGCGCGATATCGGCAGCGAGCCGTTCGCGGATGCGGCGCGACGGTTCGAGGGCTGGGTGCCTGGTTTGATCCAGAGATGGCTGGGCGAGGATGCGGCACTGGTCGCCGAGCTGCGCGCCGTGCTGACCGGTGCCGCCGATCCGTCCAGTGCCATCGCGGAGCTGGTGGAGCGCGCCGCGACCGGGGCGCGCCCGGCGATCGCAGTGTCGGTGCCGCCCGATGCGCCGGAGCCTCAATCCAGTGCGGCGGAGGCGACGTCGGAACCGACGCTGGCCACGCCTGAAGGCAGTGGGCCCGAGTTTCTCGATGGTGTCGACGACACGGGTTCGGAGCGTGCTCGGCGTTTCATGGCGTGGGTGAAACAGGGCGTTGCCGATGGAACGCTGCCGGTCAACGTGCGTGGCGCGCTCGTGCACCGGGTCGAGGAGGGGCTGCTGCTCGCATCGCCGGGCATCTTTCGGGCGTTCGTGCGTCAGGAGGGCTCCGGCCGCGACGAGCCCCGCGACGCCGCCAAGCGACTGCAGCGGGAGGTCCTGCGGGCCGGCTGGCACCTGCGGGCCGACGGCGGCGTGAACCTGCACGGCTATGCCTGGCGGCACGACGGCAGGCAGGACGTCTGCATCCACGGCGTCGTGATCCTCGCGCCGGGTCGCTTCGTCGATCCGCTGCCACCGGTCAACCCGGCGCTCGTTCGCGTGGCCGACTCCGCGGCGGCCGGGGATTGATGGTCTATCCGTTGGAGGCCCGGCTGCGGCCGGCGCACGAACTCGGCGCGGCCTGCGTGTCGGCGCTGGGCGCGGCGATGGTGCTGAGCAGCCCGGGACTCTTCCTGGTTACACCGCCTTGGCACTTCGCGCTGGCCGGGCCGCTGCTCGGTCACGCGTTGTGGCGCGGTGCGGCCGGGCTGCGGACCCTGCGCTATCGCGCCAATCTGCAGCGCCGTCGGCGCTACGAGCTGAGCTCGGCAGAGATTCCGTGGTCCACCGAGCGTCTCTTCCTCGGGCGCGGGTTTCGGTGGGATCAGCGTCACACGCAGCGCCTGTACGAAGCACGCTTGCCGGCGAACCAGACGCTCCTTCGAGGCGGCCCGCTCGCGGGTGAATTGACCGGTTTCGTGCCGGCGGCGGATTCGAGCAGCGTCGGCGGCGATCCCGCCATCCACGGGGTGGAACCCGACGAGAGCGAGATCTGGATGGACCTGGAAGACCGCGTCGGGCACACGCTGGTGCTGGGTACCACGCGGGTCGGCAAGACGCGCCTGGCCGAGCTGCTGATCGCTCAGGACATCCGCCGCGGCGAGGTCGTGGTTGTGTTCGACCCTAAGGGCGACGTCGACCTGCTGCGCCGTGTGTTCGCGGAAGCCGAGCGGGCCGGGCGTGCCGGTGAGTTCTTCATGTTCCACCTCGGCCATCCGGAGATCTCGGCGCGCTACAACCCGGTGGGCAGCTTCTCGCGCATCACCGAGGTCGCCACCCGCATCGCGGGCCAGTTGCCGTCGGAAGGCCAGTCCGCCGCCTTCAAGGAGTTCGTCTGGCGCTTCGTGAACGTGATGGCCCGCGCGCTCGTGGCGCTCGGGCGCAAGCCCGACTACCAGGGGATCAACCGCTACGCCTCCGACGTCGAGCCGCTGCTGATCGACTACTTCGAGTACTGGCTCGACCGCGAGCCCGCTGCTTCAGGCTGGCGCGAGGAGCTGCGGTCGCTGGCCATCGACAAGAAGAACCTCGACAAGGGTCTGCAGTCGCGCGGCGCGCGGGCAGTGAGCCTGGTCGAGTACGCGCGGCGCAAGAAGCTCTACGACCCGATCGCCCACGCGCTCGCCTCGACGCTCAACTACGAGAAGAGCCACTTCGACAAGCTGGTGGCGTCGCTGCTGCCGCTGATGGAGAAGCTCACCACCGGTCGCACGGCCTCGCTGCTCTCGCCCGAGCTCGACGATCCGACCGACTGGCGCCCGGTGTTCGACTGGACGTCCGTGATCCACCTGGGCGGCATCGTCTACGTCGGGCTCGACGCGCTGTCCGACTACGAAGTGGCCGCGGCGGTGGGCAACTCGATGTTCGCCGACCTCACCAGCGTGGCCGGCAGCCTCTACAAGTTCGGCACCGGCCGCGGACTGCCGGGCGAGGTGACGCCGCGGCGGATCGCGATCCACGCCGACGAGTTCAACGAGCTGATCGGCGACGAGTTCATCCCGCTGCTGAACAAGGCGGGCGGGGCGGGGTTTCAGGTGACGGCCTACACGCAGACCTGGTCGGACGTGGAGGCGCGCATCGGCTCGCAGGCCAAAGCGGGGCAGATCGCCGGCAACTTCAACACGCTGATCATGCTGCGGGTGAAGGAAGTGGCGACGGCCGAGCTGCTGACCAGCCAGCTGCCCGAAGTGCACGTCGTCTCGACCGTGGTGTCGTCGTCGGTCTCCGACACCAACGACCCGATCGACTTCGCGGACTTCGCCAGCCGCAACGAGGACCGCATCGCGCCGGAGACGGTTCGGATGCTCGAACCGACCGACCTGGTGCAGTTGCCGAAGGGCGAGGCCTTCGCGCTGATCCACGGTGGCCAGCTGCACAAGATCCGCATGCCGCTGCCCTCGGCTGCGAGCGATCCGCTGATGCCGGTCAGCCTGACGGCGATCGGCGCGACGCTGCGTGCCCGCTTCGACGGGCCGTGGAACCGGCCGGAAGCGGGTGAAGAGCCGGAGGATCGCGGTGTCGTCTAGGAACGCGGCCTTTCACGACGGGGCGCTGGCGGGGGTGCTGCTCAGCCCGCTGAAGCTGGCCTTCTCGCTGGCCCTGGGATTGGCGGCGCTTCTGCTGTGCGCCTGGATCCTCGACTGGGTGTTTGTGTTCAAGGTCTGGCCGCAGGGGATCGATCGGCTGCGCGATTTGCTGGCGCACGACCTCGAGCAGGGCGTTGCTCTTGCCGCGCAACAGGGTGCAGGGCCTAGTGCCATCACGGCGCCGGCGAATGCGCTGTACTCGATCGTGTTCGAGGCCACCGGCATCCACGACATGGGCACGCAGTTCGCCAACGGGTCAGCGCTGTCGATCCCGGACACGATCATGCGGCGCAGCTATGTGTCGCACCGGGAGGGCATCGAGGCGGCCATGGTCGGCACGCAGCTCCTCGGCGTGCGCGCGGCGATCCTGGCGCGGTTCGCGCCGTTGCTCCTGCTCCTCTACGCCGTCGGCGCCGCCGACGGCTTCGCGCAGCGAGCGATCCGCCGGGCCTGCGGCGGACGCGAGTCGGCCGGCCTGTATCACCGGGCGAAGTACCTGCAGGTGGCGGTGCTGGGGCTCGGTGGCGTCGGCCTGCTGCTCTGGCCCGGGCCCGTGCGGTGGGAGCTGTGCGTGCCGCTCGGCGCGGTCCTGACGGGCGGCATGGCCGGTGTGCAGTGGGCGTACTACAAGAAGCACATGTAGGTCCGGCACCGCGGCGTGCGCGAATGGCCGGCCGGCATCAGAAGTGCCAGTAGCTCGGCGCCTCCGGCTCCGGCGCATCGAGGATCGGGTCGCTTCGTCGCACGAGCGGATCGAGCCAGTCCGCCTTGGCCTTGGCCCATTCGATCCACTGCTGCTTCTCGGGCGTGAGCTCGTCATCGTGGCGTGCTCGGTCCTCGACGGCGGCGATGAACTCGCGCAACCGGTTCGCGCGCTGCAGCCGGCTGGCGTCGCGGAACAGGGCGCGCAGCTGGCGACGTTCCTCGTTGCGCGCGCGTACCTGCGCTTCGTATCGGGCGCGCGCTTCCTCGTAGGTCCGCCGGCGGCGCTCCTCTTCCTCCTCCTTCGCGCATTTCGCTTCGGCCAGGCCGACGATGGCAGCGACGATGCCGCTTAGCCGCGAGTCGATGAGGCTGCGTTCCGTGTCGTTCCACTTCCGTGACGGCCACGATCCCACCGTGAGCGTCAGCCGTCCGGTGGGGTGCCAATCGAACTGCGGGATGTTCGGATACTCTCCTCGGGCACCCACGCGAAAGGAGTCGTAGTACCGGTCGCGCGCCCGCACCTCCGCGCGTGTCGGCGTGTGGCTGGTTCGCGTGACCTGCTCGACGATCGAGATCGTCAGCGTCGTGCCGCCGCCGACCAGCAGGGTCTCCCCCTTCTCCTCGTCCACCCGCGCCGTGAAGCCGCTGGGCTCGAGCGACTTGAGCAGCGTGTCCATCAGCAGAAGGGCGCGGTCGAGGGTGTTCCTCGTGACCTGCAGGTCGAGCACTTCCTTCGGCGCGCTTCGCACGCCCGCCGGGTGATCCCAGCCGTCGCGCCGCTTCAGGCGTGCCGCTGTGGCCCGTACGAGCGGGTGCGGGTCGACGAGTTCGGCGGGGACGCTGACGGGCGACTGGCTCTCGCGGGTCTGTTGGAGGGCGTCACGGACGCGCGCGTGCATGGCCGCCTCCTGTTCGGACAGCGGTATCGGTCCGGAAGGGTCGCGCGCGCCGGCGGGGAGGGCGGGCAGCGGCACCTTGCGGGTGGGGCGACCGGCCTTCACCTTCGCCCAGTAGCCCCGCGGCGGCACCGGAATGCCGAGCTTCTTGCAGATCTTGACCAGGCCCACGTCGGACAGGCCGTAGCGGGGCGCGACGACCGTGACCGCGTCGGTCCAGACCTCTTCGTACAGCGCCTCCCGGCTGACGGGGGTGCCTTGGCGTCTCATCGCATGTCTCCCGGTTCGGGCCGGAGCCGCTTGGGGACGGCGGCTCCTGTTGGTTCGAAGATTTGCTGTTCAGTAAATATTGCCATAAGGCCGAATCTTCGGTATGGTGCGCATATTTACTGCACAGCAAACCTAGGCGGTGACCATGCTTCATGCGCAGGCGAGCGAACGGGAGCTGATCGATCAGTTCCTCGCTGCACTTCGGTCGCTGCCTGAAGTGCAGGCCGAACTCGAACGCGTCGGCTCGCCGGAGCTCGACGCCCAGCTTGCGCTCGACGTCGCGGGTAAGCCTATCCACGCGCTCGTCGAGCTGAGGAAGGCCGTCTATCCGCGCGACGTCCGTCAGCTCGTCTGGCGGATCAGGGACCTTGCCCGCCAGCAACCCGCCGGCGAGAGCGGCAGCGAGCCGCTTGCGATCCTGGTCGCCGAATCCATCTCGCCGGGCGCGAAGGAGCTGCTTCGAGCCGAGCGGGTCGGGTACTACGACAGTGGGGGCAGCCTCTACCTGCCGGCACGGGGAGCCTACCTCTACGTCGATCGGCCGCCGCCCAAGTCGTTGTCCCGGTCGATGCGCTCGCTGTTCACGGGGCGGCGCGCACAGGTCCTGCACGGCCTGTTGGTTCGCCACCAGGACTGGTTCGGCGTGAAGGACCTGGCCGAGCAGACGCTCGTCTCGCCCGCCACGGCGTCCCAGGTGCTCACGGAGATGGAGCGCTTCGACTGGCTGGAGTCGCGCGGGCAGGGCCCCAGCAAGCAGAGGCACCTTCGGGAACCCGCGGCGCTGCTGGATGCTTGGGCGAAGCAGCTGAGCTCGATCCGGCCCCCGGCGCTGCGACGCTACTTCGTGCCCGCGATGAAGCCCGACGGCCTGATGGAGCGCCTCGGTCAGGTTTGCGAGGCGCATAGCGTCGACTACGCCGTCAGCTTCGAGGCCGCCGCGCAGCGCTACGCGCCGTTCCTGTCGGCGGTATCGCAGGTTCGATGCCGACTGCTGGCGGGGTCGGGGGGCGATGCCGCGATCGCGGACCTGGGTGCACGCGTCGTCAGCGAGGGCGCGAATCTCGCCGTCATCGAAGCGAAGTCGGCCGGTGACCTGCTCTTTCGCGAGCGGGTCGGCGGAGTCTGGCTGGCCAGTCCGGTCCAGGTGTACCTCGACCTCCTGCGTGGCGAGGGTCGAGCCAAGGAGATGGCCGAACACCTGCGCCGAGAAAGGATCGGCTTCTGATGGCCAAGCCCGCAACCTTCGACGGTTACAGCGACCAGTACACGCTCGACTGCGAGCGGGTGTTGGTGACGCTGCTGCGGGGCCTGGGGCCGTGGAAGGACTCGGTCTACCTGGTCGGCGGCCTCACGCCGAGGTATCTGGTTCCCGCGCGCCCGCCGGTCGTGCCTGCTCACGCCGGGACCCTGGACGTCGACATCGTCATCGACCTGCAGATCCTGGCCGACACCGAGGCATACCACACGCTCGAAGAGAACCTCAGGCGCATGGGGTTCGAGAGGGCCGAGAACGAGCAGGGAGTCAAGCTCTCCTGGCGCTGGCACACCCGCACCGAGCATGGCGCGCTGATGGTGCTGGAGCTGCTGGCCGACGCGCCGCAGATCGCCGGAGGCCGGGTGCAACCGCTGCCGACGGAAGGCACGATCTCGGCGCTCAACATCCCGCACTCGTCGATCGTCTTCGACCTGTACCAGGTCGCCGAGATCCGCGCCGAGTTGCTCGGCGAAAACGGGATGGCGACCGAGCGCGTCAAGCACGCCGACATCGTCAGCTTCACGTGCCTGAAGGCATTCGCGTTCGACCAGCGCTTCGAACGCAAGGACGCCCACGACTTGGTCTACTGCATCGAGCACGCGCCGGACGGGCCAGACGCCGTCGTAGCGGCCTTCGGCCGGGCGCTTGCGGGCAAGCACGCGGCCGTCGTTCGAGAGGCGCTGGACATCCTTCGGCGACGCTTCGCCGACGACGGAGCCACCGAGGGCTATCGCAAGGACGGGCCGGTCTCGGTGGCCAAGTTCGAGCTGGGGGAGGGTGATGAGGCGGAGCAGCGCGAGGCGAGGGTGTTGCGGCAGCGCCAGGCCAGCGACGTGATCGATCGACTCCTTGCTGGAATCGGGTAGCTGGCCATGCCGTTCGATCGCCCGTCCATGCGACATCCCAGCATTCCAGCTCATCCCGAGCCGAAGTTCTTCCGGCCTGGGACGCGTCGCGACGTTACCGGCTTGCTCGGCCGCACTGACGGTGTGGCTCATCAGGTGAGCTCACCGAACCACAGCATTCAAGGCCGACTACGCCGCGGCTGCAGGGGGAAAGTCTGAATGTCGATGCATCAGATCCTGGGAGATGTCGCCGCCGCGATCGCTGCTGTCCTTCAACGCGAGTTGCCACAACTTGGTCAGGACTGGTGGCAGTCGAACGTCGTCGACCGGCTCTCGATTCAGCAGCAGCGCCTGGTCAACGAGCGGCGCGTGGATTCGCTCTCTGGACTGGATCTCGCCGGCTTGCTGAGGGTGTTCGATCAGAACTGGAACCCCCTTGGTTATCGGCTGAACCTCGATCAGCAGGCGCGCAACTGGCTGAAGGAAGCGCAGGGGATCCGGAACCGCTGGGCTCACTTGCCGCCCGGCGGCCTGCGTTCCGAGGACGCCTACCGAGACATCGACACGCTTTACCGACTTCTTGGCGTGCTGGGCGCGGACCAAGCGACCTTGGATCGGGCGCAGGCGGAGCGTGGACGCGTGCTGGAGGAGCTTGCGCCTCGGCCCAAGGACAAGGAAGTAGCTCTCCAGACGGGGCAGCCTCAGGGTGGCATTTCCAAAGGAACTGTCATTCGCCTGAGGGCGCGCCCCGACATCACGGGGGCGGTGCTCGATGTCCTTCCAGGCGATCCCGAAGCGCGCTACACCGTCTTCCATGGCGGCGAGGTCGCGACCTACTACGAGTCGCAGGTCGAGCCGATCGTCCTGAGGCCGGTACGCAAGAGCGTGGGACCGGACGCATTGCACGCCGCGCTGACGGCCACTCAGCTCCGGCACCCGAGCACGAAGCACCTGTATTCGCTGTACGCATCTCGGATCAACTTCGTCCCCTATCAGTTCAGGCCCGTGCTGAAGCTGATTCAGGCGGATCGTCCTCGATTGCTGATTGCAGACGAGGTCGGTGTTGGCAAGACCATCGAGGCGGGCCTCATCCTGAAAGAGCTGCAAGCTCGGCGCGAGCTCAAGTCGGTGCTGGTCATCTGCCCCAAGCCGCTGGTTGCCGAACGCAAGTGGATGGAAGAGCTGAAGCGTTTCGACGAGCAGTTCACGCACATCGATGGCGACGCCTTGCGCTACTGCATCGAAGAGACCCATCTCGACGGCGTCTGGCCGCAGCAGTACTCACGATCGATCGTCCCCTATTCGCTGTTCGACGAAGCCCTCCTGCTCGGGAAGCAGGGCAAGGGTCGCAGGGTGAAGGGACTCCTGGATCTCGATCCGCCGCCCGCCTTCGATCTCGTCATCGTCGACGAAGCACACCACATCCGAAACACCGACACCTGGGCCTACAGGACGGTCAGGTACTTCTGCGACAACGCGGAGGCTGTGGTCCTGTTGTCGGCGACGCCGATCCAGCTGGGCGACAACGACTTGTTCAACCTGCTTCAACTCGTCCGTCCGGACTTGCTCCCGAGTCGGCGGGACTTCGATCACATGGCGGAGCCCAATCCGCATATCAACGCGGCAATCGAAGTCGCACGCAATGCGGGCCCGGGATGGATGACCGTCGCACGCGAGCACCTCGCTCTCGCCCTTAGGACGGACTGGGGCTCATCGGTGCTGTCAGCCGACCCACGCGTTCAGCCACTCCTCGACTCCCTGGATCAGCAAGAGCTCCGAACAGAAGACCGCCTTAAGGTCGTGCGGGAACTGGAGGCGCTCTACACCTTTGCGCCGATCATCAACCGGACACGTCGACGCGACATCGGCAGTTTCACGACTCGCAAGCCTGAGACGGTCTCCGTCGATTTCACGGAAGAGCAGGAAAAACTGCATCGCGGCGTGCTCGACCTGGTCGCAAGGATCCTTGCCCATCGTCACGGCGATCGGAACCTGCAGTTCATGATGACGACGATCCGAAGGCAGGTCGCGAGCTGCGTGTTCGGCTTGGCGCCTTACCTGGAGGCCATTCTGTCGGGGCAGATCTCCAGGCTCGAGCTGAGCGAGTCGGACAGCGACGATGACTTGCAGGCCATGACCGAGGCGTTCGCGGAGTTCCGCGCGGACGTCGATGCGCTCGTTCGCTTGGCCAAGAACCTGAGCTCGGATGACCCCAAGTTTTCGGCGTTCGCCAAAGTTGTCCGGGACAAGCAAGCCTTGGCGAACAACAAGCTTCTCGTGTTCAGCACCTTCCGCCATACCCTGTCGTACCTGGTGGAGAAGCTGCAAGGGGAGAGCATCCGCATCGGCCTGATACACGGCGATGTTCCGGAAGAAGAGCGGCGAGAGCTGCGCAACCGATTCAGCCGTCCGAAGGACGATCCTCGGGCGATAGACCTGCTGCTGTCTTCGGAAGTGGGCTGCGAGGGGCTCGATTACCAGTTCTGCGATGGCATCGTCAACTACGACTTGCCGTGGAATCCGATGCGCGTGGAGCAACGCATAGGTCGTATCGATCGCTATGGCCAGCGAAGCGAAACCGTGGCGATCTTCAACTTCATTACGCCTGGGACGGTCGATGCCGAGATCTATGAACGGTGTCTTCTTCGAATCGGCGTGTTCCGGCAGGCACTGGGTGGAAGCGAGGAGATCCTTGGCAATCTGACGCGGGAGATCCGCGGAATCGCCGAGAACCTTCAACTGACATTGGAGGAGCAGGCGCGTCGGCTTCAGCAGCTCGCCGACAACGAGATCCGCGTGGTGCAGGAGCAAATGCTCCTGGAAGAGCAGCAGGCCACGCTGTTCGGGCTCTCGGTGCCCAAGCAAGATGAGGAGCTGATCAAGAGCGCATCGAGCTTCTGGCTGACGCCACCCAGGATTCGCAACCTCATCGAGCGCTACTTCTCGGCACTTGAAGGAGGGCGCTCGTACAAGCTACAGGGTCGCCAGCCCATGGTGAGCGTTCAGCTCAATCAGGAGATGCGCAACAGGCTGATCGACGACTTCAAGGCGGTATCGCAGTTCGGCGCCGTGGATCGTTCCTGGGAGCGCTGGCTCAAGGGAAGCGATCCGTATCTCAGAGTCACCTTTGACCCAGCCACGGCCGACGAAGATCGGTCGGCGACGTTCGTTACCCCCACACATCCGCTGGCAAGGCAGGCGGCCAAGTCTCTAGACCCCTCCGCAACACTCTCGTGTTCGGTGTCGGCCAAATCGTCCACCGTCGCACCTGGCCGCTATCCGTTCGCGATCTACCGCTGGAAGATCCTGGGCGTGACGGAGTCCTTCGCCTTCCAGCCTGTCTGCGAAAGCGAAGAACATGCAAAGGCGCTTCTGGGACTCCTCGAAGATGCAGTCGCCACTCAAGATACCTTGGCGATGACCGCTGCCGAAGAGGAACGTCTGGAAGCCATCCACTATCGCGTCTGGATGAGTAGCCGCGGCGAGCACATCGAATCGGTAACTCGGTCCGCCGAGGTGCGGCTCGCATCCCTCAAGGCATCTCACCAGGCGCGTGTGGCGCTGCTCGAAGAACAGCGCGATCAGGCCACTGACGCTCGCATCAGGCGAATGAAGGAGGGACAGATCGAAGCGGCCAATCGGGACTATGAGCGGCGGCGTTCCGACCTGGAGCGCGTGGCCGGGCAGGCAGAGATCGTGGCCGAAGCGGCGGTGCTGGGTGTGCTGTACGTCGAAAACTAGCGGGCCAGGCATGCCGACCGACTACCGCGCAATCAGCGCGTACAACGAGGAGATGCTCGGGAAAGATCGGGCCTCCCGGATGTCTCAAGTCTCGATGTACGCGGACACCGCGCACTTCGTCTTTGAGATCCTGCAGAACGCCGACGACGCCGGTGCCACTGAGGTCGTGTTCGAGGTGTCAGACGACCGGCTCGTCATCGAACACAACGGCAACCCGTTCACTAGCGATGACGTGAAGGCCATCAGCTACTTCGGGAAGGGCAAGACCGACATAACGAAGATCGGACACTTCGGCCTGGGGTTCAAGTCCGTCTTTGCCTACACGGCATCTCCGCGGATTCACTCGGGCAACGAGAGCTTTGAGATCACGGATCTGTACACGCTCCGGGCCGTGCCGTTGCCCGCGGACCTCAAGCGAAACAGGACCCGCTTCGTGCTTCCCTTCGACCATGAGACGAGTCGGCCTGCCTACATCGAAGCGGGACGCCTGAAGAAGGGCACCACCGCCAGAAAGGAGATTGCCGCCAAACTGGCCAAGCTCGGTCCGGAAACCCTGCTGTTCACCCGCAACCTTGCTGAGATCCGGTGGGAGGCCGATGGAAGGCCCGGACACTATCTGCGGGAAGAGAGGCCGCTGGCCGGCGGAGGTAGGGAGCTGTTCATCGTCACCGCAGACGGTGAGGAGAGTTGCTTTCTGGTCTTTGAGCAGCCTGTACATACCGGTGGCAGTGAAACGTCGCCAACGGGCCGTCTCGTACAGATCGCCTACAGGTTGACCAAACGGCTGTCGGATGAAGGGGCGATCAGTCCAGTGGTGGGTGCGAAGCTCTTCGTCTTCTTCCAGACCGACAAGGAGACCCACACCGGACTCATCTTCCAAGCCCCGTACCGTACGACACCCGCCCGAGACAACGTTCCCGAAGATGACGAGTTCAATCGGCAACTGGTCCAGCAGAGCGCTGATCTCCTCGTCGAATCGGTTCAGCAGCTCAAGAAGCTGAAGCTCCTTTCGCTCGAAGCTCTCTCCGCTCTCCCTTTGGATTTCGAGCGGTTCGCAGAAGGGTCGTTCTTCTATCCCGTGCATGCCGCAGTCAGGGATGCCCTGCAGCGCCTGCCCCTATTGCCTACGTCAACGGGCGGATTCGTTTGCGCTCGCCAGGCGAAGATGGCCCGTGGTGCTGAGCTGACAAAGGTCTTTGATACCGAGCAACTGGAGACTTTGTTCGGTATCGAAGGCGTCCGATGGTTGAACCCGGCCTTGACGAGCGCCAGGTATCCGGCGCTGTATCAGTTGCTCGTCGGGAGGCGACGTTCCCAACCCGGCTACTTTCAAAAGGCTGAGTGGGCCTCGGAGCCCTTGGCCGTCGACATGGAAGTGTCTGCCGAGAGCATGGCGTCCCGATTGACTGCCGGCTTCTTGAGGGCGCAGAGCGATGAGTGGCTGATGCGCTTCATGAGCTACGTCGCAAAGTCGAGCATCTATGCGTTCCATAGCATCCCGATCGTTCGGCTCGAGAGCGGGGAACACGTTGTCCCGAAGGGTAAGGACGGCCAGCCGAACGCCTACTTGCCTCCGCAAGACGGTTCTGTCGAGCTAAACGGCCTCCCGATGGTCAAGGCGTCCCTGCTGACCAAGCAGGACGTCGTCGACTTCTTGCAAGACGACTTGGATCTCGGCCCTCCCGACCTCGCGGACTTCGCCTTGACCAGGATCCTTCCGAAGTACCGAAAGGCCGAGAAGGAAGTCAGCGTCGCCCCTTGGAAGAAGGACTTCCGAATCGTCGTCTCCGGGCTCGCCACCGACTCCTACGAGAAGAAGCAGCGGCTTCTTGATGCCATGAGGACCACGGCGTTTCTCATCGGGGTCCTTTCGAGCAACAGGAACGATCTGAAGCTCGTCAAGCCTTCTCAACTCTACTTGAGCTCTCCCGAGGTCGATGAGTATTTTGCGGGTGACGAGACGTTCTACATCACCCCATCGGATTTCTATGAGCAAGGTGACCCTGAAGCACTGGTCTCCATGGGAGTCGCGAGGACGCCCCGCGTTGCCCGCCGAACCAAGGACTATCGCGGGCATGTGTCAATCACGAGCTGGCATGGTTGGCACAAGCGCGGACTTGATGGCTTCGATCCGGAGTGGGCGATCGAAGGCCTTGCCGGCGCGCTACAGAACCCAACCCCGGTTCGCAGCAAGCTGATATGGCGGCTTCTTCTCGAGGACTCGAGCTGCATCCGCGGCGTGGTCGAGTCTTCAACTCGACAGTCGTTCGAAAACCCGAAGCGTGAGGAAGTCATCTCGGCCACGGGGCGGCTCTTGATGGAAACCCCTTGGATCCTTGGTGACGGCGGCGCCTTCGTTAGGCCGTGCGATATCGCGCTCGACGAGTTGCCGCCTGGGTTCGAGAAGGCGTCGACGGAGGCGCGTGCCCTTGCCGAGAAGCTCGGCATGAAGAAGTCCGAGGAGCAGGAGGCGATCGCCGTCCTCGCGCGTGGTGACGCGCGGAAGCGGAAGATCGCCGAATATCTGATGAACGCCTCCGATGACGTGATGGAGAAGTTCGAGAAGCTCATACCCAAGCAGCGGGAGTTGCCGGAGTTCAAGAGCTTCAAGGAAGGCATCCAGAGTCTGCATCGCGTCGCAGTCGGCAACCCTAGCGAGGGGCGCGGAGGAGCAGCGCCGGTGTCGAATCCGGAGCGCTATCGCAGGACTGCCGAGGACGCAGTGCGTGAGGCCGTGACGACTCACCGGACAAGCCCGAGGATCGTTACCTTCTCGGTCGCACGCGATTTGTCGTCGAACAAGCTCGCGCGGGAGTTCCTCGAACAGGAGTATCAGGGACGTTGCCAGGTTACGGGTCAGACGTTCCCAAAGCGCACAGGTGGAAATTACTTCGAAGCTCTCAGCCTGGTAGGGCGCCTCGATGCCGAGCACTTGAACGATCCCGGCAACATGCTCTGCCTTTGCGCGGATGTGGCGGCGCAGTTCATGTACGCCGAGTTCGCATGGCTCGATAGCGTCGAGGAGAAGATCCTGGGCTTCAAGGCAGAGAAGGAGGGTGGCACCGAGGAGATGCGCAAGATTTCGGCAAGAGTGGCGGGTAAGGCGCTCACCATCACGTGGTCGGAGCGACATTTCCTCCGCCTGTGTGCACTCTGGAGTGCCGCGTGAACTGGGCGCGGTCTGCTTTTGATATGCCGTACCGGGCCAATCCACTCCCCTGCGCCGACGCGTGCATGCCATGCGGGAACTGCTTCCGATCGTTCCGTGGCGGCCCTGTAGCTGCAGATTAGGAGGACTGACCCTTGCCTCACTTTCAGACTCGCCATCTCTCGATCCGTGTTCCATGGCATGACGCCGGGTGGCCGGGGACGGTCTGTGACGCACCCCAGGTCAACGGGTCCTGTTCCAAGCTGAAGCGGATCGCTGAGTTCAGCCGACAGAGGCAGGAGAGTCAGCCTCATATGAGCGACGTGATCGATCGACTCCAGGCGGGCTTCGGCTAGGGAACGTCCGCACAACCGAGCGTTTCTCGGCAGACGGCTTGTAGAGAATGCTGATTCATCGCGAACCGGTCGGTTTTCGAGGCGATTTCATCGAGAAATCGGGCCTCTCGGGCCTCATTTCCTCATCGCGGACGGACTGCTCCCAGCACCGTGTATCGGACGAGAAAAATGTTCGCCAGCGCCGCCGTCACGAACAGCCGGTTGCCGTTCTTGGCCAGCCCGCGGTAGCGCACCTTGCGAAATCCAAACACCCGCTTGATCACCCCGATCGAGTGCTCGACCCGCGAGCGAATCCGCGACTTCGTTCGGTTCTTCGCCTTGATCGCCTCGTCAACGTAGTGCTTCCACTTGCACTGCCGGTTCGTGAAGTCCTTCGCCTTCGGCGCCTTGGCCCGGATCGCCTCGCCCTGGCTCTTGTAAGCCTGATCGCCGTAGACGCGCACCTCGTGCCCCAACAGCAGTTGATCCAGCACCTTGCAGTCGGCCGTATTGGCCGGCGTCGCCACCACCGAGTGAATCACCTTGCTCTGGCTGTCGACCCCGACGTGCGCCTTCATCCCGAAGTGCCACTCGTTGCCCTTCTTCGTCTGGTGCATCTCCGGGTCCCGCTCGCCCTGGGCGTTCTTCGTCGAGCTGGGCGCGGCGATGATCGTCGCGTCCACAATCGTGCCCTTGGACAGCCGCAGCCCGCGCTCGACCAGCACCCGGCCGACGGCTTCGAAGATCCGCTCGCCCAGCTTGTGCCGCTCGAGCAAGTGGCGAAACCGCATCGCCGTCGTCTCGTCGGGCACCGGCTCGCGCCCCAGGTCGATGCCCACGAACGAGCGCATCGCCAGCGAGTCGTACAGCGTTTCTTCCACCGCCGGGTCCGACAGGTCGAACCACAGCTGCAGGCAGTGAATCCGCAGCATCCGCTCCAGCCCCACCGGCGGGCGCCCACCGGCGCTCGTGGCCTTCGGGTAGTACGGTTCGATCACCGCACACAGCGCCTTCCAAGGCACCACCTGGTCCATCTCGGCCAGAAACTTCTCGCGCCGCGTGGGCTTGCGATATCGCTCGAAGTCGTTGACCGCCAGTGTCAGCTGCTTCTTCAACGTTCAACCTCGCAGAGCCTTCGTCTGCTCGTCAGTGTAGCCATCACTGATTCGTGCGGCGACGGTTTTGCGGACCTTCCCTAGGGGCCGAGGCGACGAGATGCTCATCACCTTCGGATTACGACTAGACGGAGAACATGGCTGGCGCCCAGCCAATCGGCTGGGGAGGCCGGTGTTCGGCCCGCTCGGACTGCTGAACCTGCTCGAGACCCGTCTCGGCTTGCTGCGCGCCGACTGCGCTCACGCTCAGCGCGTCACGCAGTACCGCGAATGTCTCAAGCAACACGACACGCCGGATCGCTTCTACCACGCGTCGTTTGGCATCGATCCGATCGGTACTTCCGCGTCGCTGCTGTCGTGGCGCGATACCTGGCATCTGCACGGCTGGAACGGCCAGTCGCCGCCGGCGGCCGGTGTCCGGATGACCGACATGGCCGCCGTCGAGTCCGCCGCGCGCGAACTTCTGTTCCCGTCGATCGGCGAGCGCCTGGCCCGCGTAGCCGAGTTTCTCGACCGACAGCAGCCGAGAATCGAGAGCATCGAGCTCGTCGACCCACTGTCGGCGTTTCCCAAGCGTTGGCGGGAGGTGCTCGCGAAGCTGCCGGTCCGTTCGGTCAGGGCGTACGGTCCGTCGGCAGACCCGACCACGGTGTTGGGCAGGCTCCAGATCGCGCTCAAGGCTGCGCACGAAGGCGAGAAGCCTGAAGGGAAGATCGCCTGGTTGGACGACGGCAGTCTTCGCGTCGTGCGTGCGGAGACGGGCCTCGTTGCCGCGCGCTGCGTCGCCGACGATCTCGCAGCGCCGCAGGAGGGAATCGCGATCATCGCCGAGCAGAGCCGTTCGCTGCTCGACGCCACGCTCGATGGCTCCGATGTGGCCCGGCAGGGCTTCCTGGACGCGAGTCCGCTCGCACCTGCGCTTCAAGTTCTGCCTCTGGCGCTCGCCACGGTCTGGGAGCCGCTCGACGTCTACGCGCTGCTCCAGTTCCTCTCGCACCCGATCGGGCCCGTACCCGGTTATGCCCGGCGACGGCTGGCCGAGGTGGTGGCTCAGTTCCCCGGCGTCGGCGGCCCCCGATGGCGGGAGGCGGTCGAGGAGATCGTGCGGCGCCGCCCGGAGCGTGCTGACAATCTCCGTCGGGCGCTGGCGTTCTGGGTCGAGCACACGCGCTTCGACCCCAAGCAGGGTGCGCCGACCTCTGCGCTGCTTGAAAGAACCCGGGCAATTCGCGACTACTTCGGCGCGCGGCTCGCGGATCAGGACGCCAATCGCAGCGCAGCTGCTGCAACGGGTCTCGCACAGGCCGCCGCGGTGACCGCGGCCCTCGAGGCGCTCGCAGCGCAGGGCGAGGCCTCGGTCGCCCCGGTGGAGCTCGAGGCGCTTGTGGCGCAGTGCACGGCGCGAGGTGCGCCCAACTTCGCGATGCACGCGCAGGTCGGTTGCGCACCGGCAGCTACGGATCCGGGGGCGCTGCTGGAGCCCTTCGACCGGGTGATCTGGTGGCAGATGGGTGCGCCGTCGTTGCCGGGTCACTACCCCTGGAGTGCGAGCGAGATGGTGTCGCTGTCCCGTGCGGGCGTGGAACTCCCGCCGCTCGAAGAGCTACTGAAGCGGCGCGGCGAGGAGTGGCTCAGGCCCGTCTTGCACGCACGGCGGCAACTCGTGCTCGTGCTTCCTCCGCAAGGGGAGGAGATGCACCCGCTGTGGCAAGAGATCCAGTGGTTCGTCGATGGCGTACGGCCCGAGCCTTTGGAAAGTCTGCTGACCGGCCGCGCCCGCAACGAACTGCCGGCAATCGCGCACGCGGCGCTGCCGGCCCGCAGGCGCTGGTGGCACTTGGCGGCGCAAGCGACGATTCCGCCGCGCACCCGCGAGTCCTATTCCAGCCTCAGCGCGTTTCTGAATGCGCCCCATCAGTGGGTTCTGAAGTACGCGGCTCGGCTCAATCCGTCCAACCTCCTCGCGGTCGCCGATGCGAACTTGCTCTACGGCAACCTCGCCCATCGGTTGATCGATCGGTTCTTCCGGACGAGCGGTTCGCTAGCGCTTCGCGGCGAAGCATTGAGGGCCTGGTTCTCGCGAGAGTTCGAGACGGTCGTGGTCGAAGAGGGCGCGGTCCTCCTCATGCCAGGCCGACGCGGAGACTACGAACGGCTTCGCTCGTCCCTGGAGCGCGCCATCGCGGAGTTCCAGCGGCAGTTCGCGGCCGCGAGCATCGATGCCGTCGAGCCCGAGCGCGCGCTCGCCGGGAACTTCACCGGCGGCGAGCTCGAGGGCGTCGCCGATCTCGTCGTGCGCAACCGGTCCGGCCAGCACGCGATCGTCGACATGAAGTGGTCCGGCGGCAACTACCACCAGGAACGGCTCGCAAAGAATCGCCATCTGCAGCTCGCGGTGTATGCGGAGCTGCTTCGGCAGGAGACGGGAGCGTGGCCGCAGGTCTCCTACTTCATCCTCGAAGCAGCGCGCCTCATCGCGCCGGACACGGGGTTCTTTCCGGAGGCGCGGGCGGTCCAGCAAGGCGGCCCGGGATCCACGGCGGTGCTGTGGGATCGATTCGTCGCAGCCTGGAACTGGCGCCGCTCCCAGATCGATGCGGGCTTGATCGAAGTTGCGGCCCGGGGCATCGAACCCACCGCCGATTCGGTGGGGCCGGCCGAGGCGCTCGAACCGGAAGAGCTGCGGGAGGACTACGACGACTACCGGTGGCTGACGGGCTGGGAGGGCTGAGCGATGGCCGGCAACCTCAGGTTCGTCAGCGCGGGGGCGGGAAGCGGCAAGACCTACTGCCTCACGCAGATCCTGCACGAGAAGCTCAGCTCGGGACAGGCCAGGCCCGGCGGGGTGATCGCGACCACCTTCACGCGCAAGGCCGCGACCGAGCTTCGCGAGCGGGTCAGAACGGCGCTGATCGAGAAGGGCGAGTTCGCACTGGCCAATTCGATCGGACAGGCGCGCATCGGCACGGTGAACAGCGTCTGCGGCGGGTATCTCGAGCGCTTTGCGTTCGAGGCGGGCCTCGCCACGGAGCAGCGCGTGCTGGAGGAGGCGCAGTCGGGCGCACTCGTGAGGGAGGCCATCGACAGGGTCTCCGACAGCGCCTCCGTGCAGGAACTGGTCGAGCTCGCGCGGCGCCTCGGCATCGAGAGCTGGGAAGACGCGCTCAAGTCGATCATCGACCAGGCTCGCGCGAACGACATCGCGCACACGCGTCTCGCCGCGTTCGGGGAACGCAACGCGAGACAGCTTCTCGCCCACTTTCCCGCGCCGGCGACGGACGACCTGGACGCACTGCTCGTGAGTGCGATCGAGGCCGCCGTACCCGAGATCGAGAAGCGCGCCACCGGCAAGAAGAACACGGCCGACTTCATCGCGCTTGCGCGCGAAACGCTGCGTTTGGTGCGCGTTGGAACCGCCACTTGGTCCGACTGGGTCAAGCTCTCCAAGAGCGCGCCGGAGGCGGGCCTGAGGACGGTCGCGCAGCCCGCGACGGACATCGCCGGTCGCTTCCCGGCGCACCCGCGCCTGCGCCAGGACATCGAGCGCTACCTTGCGGCGATCTTCGCGCTGGGCGCGAGGGCGTTGGATGCCTACGCCCAGAGAAAGCGCGAGCTGGGCGTCATCGATTTCGTGGACCAGGAGCACCTCTTTCTCCGTCTGCTGGAGAAACCCGCAGTCGTCGAGGCTCTCTCGGAGGAACTCGATCTCCTTCTCGTGGACGAGTTCCAGGACACGAGCCCCATCCAGCTCGAACTCTTCGTGCGCCTGTCGCGCATTGCCCGTGAGAGCGTGTGGGTCGGCGACGTGAAACAGGCCATCTACGGTTTCAGGGGCAGCGACGCCGAGCTCATGAAGGCCGTGCTCGCCGAGCTTCCGGCGATGGGCGGGACGAAGGAGGTGCTCGGCCAGTCGCGGCGTTCTCGGCCTGGCCTGGTTCGACTGGTCAACGGCGCCTTCGGCGACGCGTTTGCGCCCGGGCTCTCGCGCCAGGAGGTGGAACTGGCGCCCGTGCGCAAAGAGCTGGTCCCCAACGCGGCACTCGCGAACTGGGTGCTCAACGGTAGGAACGTGACGGAGCGGGCTGCCGCACTCGCCGAAGGCGTCAAAGCTCTCGTCGCTTCAGGCTATCGCGTCGTCGACCCGTCGAGTGGCAACCCCCGACCCGCTCACTTCGGGGACATCTCGGTGCTGTGCAAGACCAACGCGGGCGTCCAGACGGTGGCCGAGGCCCTGCGCTTCGCGTCGGTGCCCTGGGCCACGCAGCAGTCCGGGCTCCTCTCCACACCCGAGGCCGTCCTCGCGGTCGCGTGCCTGCGTCGATTCAACGACCTGCGCGACACCTTGGCGAGCGCGGAGATCGTTTCGCTGGCCGACTGCGAGGAGCCCGAGTCCTGGCTCGCGGACCGCCTGCGCTACCTCGAAGCCGGGGGCGACAGCGCGCAGTGGCGGGACGGCACCGAGGGCGGTCACCCGCTGCTCGCGCGCATTGCGAAGCTGCGAGAGCAGGCGCCGCTTCTCTCGCCCTACGCCGCGATGGAGCTCGTCATCGTCCAGTGCGATCTCGCCGGCCGCGTGCTGCGCTGGCGGCGCAACGAACTCGTCGCCCAGGTGCGCTTGGCGAACCTCCAGGCTCTCCTCGGCCTCGCTAGGACCTACGAAGACGCGTGCCTTGCTCGGCGCGAGCCGGGTACGGTTTCCGGCCTGATTCTCTGGCTCGGCGAGCAGGCCGGTGCCCAACAGGACATGCTCGCGCAACCGCCCGTCGATGCGGTCAAGATCATGACGCACCACGCGGCCAAGGGACTGGAGTGGCCGATCGTCGTTCTGCTGGACCTGGAGAAGGACATCCAGGACCGCATCTGGTCGGTCGGCGCGCGGTCCGAGGGACGCCTCGACGTCGCCGCCCCGCTCAAGGACCGGTGGATCCGATACTGGCCGTGGCCGTTCGGCGCCCAGAAGAAGGTCGACATCGCCGACACCATTGGCCAGTCGGCGGAGGGAACTCGCCTGCGTGCGGAGGCGATCGAAGAGGCCAAGCGCCTCCTGTACGTGAGCGCGACACGGGCACGCGACTGCCTGGTCCTGGCGTTCCCCGCCAAGCGAGGCGCGTGCGAGTGGCTCGGGTCGCTGAATGCGCCGTGGCTGGCGCCGGACGTCGCGGACGACGCGGTGTCTCTCCCCGATGGTTCGCGCGTCTCGTGCGACTTCCGCAGCTTCGACGCGCCGGCCGCGCCCTCTGTCGCGGTCGAACCCGATGCGCCGCTCCATTGGTTCCGTGGCACCGAATCGCGCACTGAGCGGCTGCCAGCGACCTTGGTTGCCTCGGCCACCCAGGCCCGGGCTTGCAGGATCACGGATTCCGCACCGATCGGCGATCGCATCCCGCTCTCGGCGGGAATCGACATGACCGCTCTCGGCGACGCGATCCACGCCTGCATCGCGACGGCGTTCACCGATCCGAGCGTGCCCTTCGACGAGCCCCGGGCAGCGCGCATCCTCGGCGGTTTCGGACTCGCGGGCGCACTCGAACCGTCCGCACTGGTTCGACAGATCGCGGCATTGGATGCGTGGATCTCCGCGCGCTGGCCGGACTGCAAGCGCTATGCCGAGATACCCATCGAGTCGATTCTTCCCAGCGGGCTGGTCATGCACGGCCGCATCGATCTCCTCCTGGAGACGAAGACTGGCTGGGTGCTTCTCGATCACAAGGCAAATCCGGCGCCGCGGGATCGATGGGATCAGGTTGCCCAGGAGCACGGCGGGCAACTGTCCGCCTACGCGGATGCCCTCGTGCGTGCCACGGGGCGTTCCGTCGCGGAGGCATGGATCGTCCTGCCCGTCGGAGCCGGCGCGATCCAGGTGACGGCGAGCGAGCTATGAGCGGCAGGCCATCTCATCGGCGAGAGTCCAGGGCGACGCCAAGCACGGAGCGGCGCCCAGCGGTGGGGAGGCGACCGTGAGGCACGACGCGGTGACGTGGCTGGACTTCCGCGCGGACGATCTCGCGCGAGCACGCGACTTCATTCGATCCCTTCAGGAAGAAGGCGTCATCGACGAGCTCGGATTCCTCGCTCTTCTGGGACGGTTCTCCGACCTGCTGCATCCGGCGACAACCACCCTGATGCGGTCTGCGCGATATTTCTACTTCATCGCCGGCATCTATCGGTCGCTCGAGCGCGAAGGGGTTCGTGCGAGCCAGATTCCTCATCTGTCTCGGCAACGGCAGGACGAGCTGAGGGACGTCCTCTCGGATACGGAGACGGTAGGCGTCATCGGTCGGGACGCAGGCATCAACCTGAGGCAGTTCCCATCGCAGATCTACTGGAGCGGGCTGAAGAAACTCGGGATGTTCACGTCGAATCTCTCCGAAAGCGCCTATCAGGAGCAGTTCGACGACATCAGGCGCAGCCGCCGCGGGTATCAGGACGACGACAAGACGCCGCAGGGGCCGGAGGGCGTGCGGTTCTGGTCCGACGATCTGCCGCCGGCAGGTTTTCTGGATTCGGATGGCCGGATACGGCCAGGCGCAACCTTCAAGCTCACCAGGGCGGAAGCCTCGGACCTGCACAAGAGGTTTACGTCGCGTTTCTCCGAGTCGCTGCTGTCGCACATGCTCAAACATCGACTCATCGGCATCGACTGGCCTTGGGAGTGCCCGAAGCTCCCCGAGAGTCTCGCCGTCTGGGTCTGGCACGCCAGGAACATGAGCCTCCTCGTCCGAGGAGCCACGCTGCAGTACTACTCCCTGCTGATGGAGGAGCGCGACAAGCTGAGGATCGAGGAGGACACAAACCTCGTGGCTCCCATCTTCGACGAGTGGTGGATCGCGGCCAAAGAGCCTTTGAAGAAGTGGCGCACGAGCGAGTTCGTGACGGTCCCGACCGTCGCCTCGGCATTGCGTCTCGGCAACCGAGGCGATCGCTGGTTCATCGACGGCTGGCTCGAGCGCTGTGTCGCGGCGTCGACCGCCGAAGCACTGCTGCGCGACGAGAAGGCCAGGCATCTGATCCGAGAGCGAGAGCGACGCGTCAAGCCGGCGAAAGCGCGGCTCAAGTACGAGAAGCACCTGAGGCAGTGGAAGCCCGATCGGGTCGGCGAAGGGATCTACCAGTTCGACTACCGACACAGCATCGGGTCCCGCTTCGTTTCCGAGATCCTCGACGGCATGGAGCGCGGCCAGTGAGCGTTCTCGACGTTACTCGCCAGCGCAGTGCGTTCACCGACGCACTGCGTCCCCCGCCTGGATTCGTGCTCGGCGCGTGCATCGGCACGACCTTCAGCCTGGACTTCGAGCTCTTCACCGCCGTGCTCCTGGCATTCGTCGGGGCCGACGTGGAGGAACCCCTGAACAACGCGCCTGCAGTGCTGACGTCGGTGGCGAGGCTGAGGTCTCGCCTGCGAGTCTTCGTGAACGGGGGAAGCCTTCACCCGCCGGCGACGACGAACCGGCTCTACGCGCTCTACGACCGAATACTCCGGCCGAAGGCGGTGGACGGGGGCGCATTCCACCCCAAGGTCTGGGTCCTGCGTTTCGATCCGGTGGCCCGCCCCGAGCGGCATAGCGTCGAGCCCGTCTATCGGTTGCTGACGGCGAGCAGGAACGTGACGGATTCCGGTTGCTGGGAGCTCGGCGCACTGTTCGAAGGGTCGCGGCGAACGGGCACACAGAAGTTCGGATCGGACGTCGCCGCCTTCTGCCGGAAAGTGGCGGCTTCCCGCGATCTCCCCAAGGCCTTGTGGAAGCTGATCGAGGAGCTGAAGTACGTCGAGTTCGTGGCACCTCGGGAGGCGGCGCAGGGCCTGAGATTCGACTGGCAGTGGCCTGGCGATCGCGTGCTCATCAACCGGTTGCCGCGGACCATGTCGCGCGTCCTCCTGATATCGCCGTTCCTGCGCGCGGACTTCCTCAAGCGTCTGTGCGATCGGACCGACGAACTGACGCTCGTCAGCACCCAGGACGAACTCGATCAACTCTCCGACGAGACTCACGAGCGCCTGGCGAATGCCCGGGTCTTCGTGGTCGCCGCGGAAGCCGACGAAGAGGCGCCGTCGCTGGACCTTCACGCCAAGCTGCTGGCCTGGGAGTCCGAGGGCGTCAGCGAGACCCTGATCGGGTCGGCGAACGCAACGGGTCCAGGCTGGGGGTGCGGTCCGAACGTCAACTGCGAGGCGATGGTGTCGCTCAACCCCGGCCTTGGCATCGATGCGGTGGTGAAAGCCTTCGTCGCGCCTGCCAAGGACCAGCTGCAACCGTGGATCGACAGGTACGTCCGCCAGACCGCGGTCGCCGACCCCGAGCGGGAGGCGGCCAAGCGCCTGGAGCACTTCAAACGTCTCCTGCGCGCGGACCAGATTCGCGGCGACTACGACCCGGTGAAGAAGACCCTTCGGCTGCTCGCGCCGTCCTCGGCCGGCGAGCAGACGTGGCCGGCGGACATGCGCGCGGAGATCGTGCCACTCCTCCAGCGAGATCAGTCGGCACGCGCGGACTACCGGCTCGTTTACGGTCCGGGGGCGGCCTTCCAAGGGATCGAGCTCGAGGACGTCGCGGCTTTCGCCTACGTCGTGGTCTGGAGCGAGCACCACCGGGACGTCGAACTCGCGTTTGTCGTGCAGTTCGAGCTGAACCTCGGAGCACTGGAGGCGGATGAACGGGACAAGGCCGTGAACGCCCGCCTTCTCGAGGGAGTCGACGCGCGCAGCCTGCTGTTAGACGTGCTGGCGGGCTTGCCCGGCGGGACATCGCGGCCCGCAGGCGGGGGACAGTCCGGGGTCTGGCAAGCGGGCGATCCGCTGCTGAGGCGAGCGACGATCGAAAGAATCCTCGAGGCGTGCACGGCGGACCCGAGCCGCATCCACGAGGTCGAGGCCGTCTTGGCGGCGTGCGGCGACGCATCCAACATGAGCACGTTCCGCGAGTTCTGGGCGGTGTTCCGCGAATCGCTCGAAGAGGAAGGTGCCGGTGTCTAGTCTGGAGCTCGCCGAGTTTCAGCGCGCCGCGGTCGAGACGATCTGCGAGCGTTTGACGAACGCAGGCGGATCGCGTCGATTTCTTCTCGCCGACGAAGTCGGGCTGGGCAAGACCGTCGTCGCGCGCGGCGTGATCGACGAACTCTTGCGGCGCCGGCGGGGCCGAGAGCTGGTGGTGGTGTACTTGTGTTCGAACACCGAGATCGCCGACCAGAACCGAACGAAGCTTGCGCCGAACGCCCCGCCGTCGCTGCGAAGGATCACCCAGCTCGCGTGGAGCACCAAAGGCGGCGACAACCTTCAGCTCTATTCATTCACTCCCGGCACGTCGCTGTCCGAGGGCACCGGATTGGCCTGGGAGCGGCAGCTGCTGCTGTTCCTGGTTCACCGCGTCCTCCGGCAGGACATCCGGAAGGGTAAGTGGCGGGAGTATTTCCGATGCGGCGCCGGAGAAGAGCGCTGGAAGGCGGCCACGAAGTTCGCCGTCCTGCGGCTGGAGTTCAATCGCAAGCTCCGCCCCGGGCTGCAGCAGAGGATCGCCGAGGAGTGGAGAAAGCCGATCGAGGTCGACGGTGCGACGCTCGTGCTGTCCGAAGTCCTGCGCGGCGAGGTCGACCAGTTCAAGCCGACCGATGCCGGAAGCCGGAGGCGCCGGAACCTGATCGTCGGGATGCTTCGCAGCGCCGCGCAGCGCGTTCTCCTCGACGATCTACAGCCTCACCTCGTCATTCTCGATGAGGTCCAGCGGTTCCGGGAAGTGATCGAGGAGGCGACCAGCCGCAGGTCCATCGCGGCGCGTCTCTTCGAGAGGCGTCCAGGCGTCCTCATTCTGTCGGCGACGCCCTACCGCATGCTTGCCCTGGACCATGAAGGGCAGGGGCACTACGACGAGTTCCTGGACACGGTGCGTTTCCTGTTTGCAGACCAGGGCAAGCAGGAGGTCGCTCGCCTGCGGAGCGATCTGAAGGCGTTCCGCGAACGCCTCGAACTCGGGGCCTTCCTTCGGGGGCACGATCACGAGCTGCTGGCGCTTCGAGCGCGCATCGAGCAGCGCCTCCGCAAGGTGATCTGCAGGACGGAGCGCAACGCGTACATACACGACCCGACGAAGGGCGTACAGGAAGTGCGGCCGACGGGGAACGTGTTCGCCGTGCCTCAGAAGGAAGAGGTCGTCGACTACATCCGACTGCGAAGGTTCCTCCTGGACAAGGTCGACACCTCCCAGCACATCACGGAGTACTGGAAGTCGTGTCCCGCGCCTTTCACGTTCATGGACGCGCAGTACGCGCCGATGGCGGCGGCGAAGCGCAAGAAGGCCGTAGTTCCGGCTGGCGTCATCGAGCAAGCGTCGAAACTGGGCGCGTTGCCGCGTCGGAACTTGCGGTTCCGAGAGCTCTTCCAGGCGATGTTCGGCGGTCCCGACGAGCGTTGGCGGTTCTTGTGGACGCGGCCGACCTACACCTACTACCGCGACGATTTCTTCCGGGAGGCCGATCCGAAGAAGATGCTCGTGTTCTCCGGCTGGCGCTTCGTGCCGAAAGCCATCGCTCTGCTGACAAGCCACGAGGCCGAACAACGAATCGCTCCGCGCGGTCGCCTGTGGGAGGGCGACGACCGGCCGCCACTGCGCTTCACCGAGAAGGGCTCTTTCCACATCTTCGATGTCTGTTTGCCATCGCCGGCGCTGGCTCGGCTCGTCGAACCCTCGGCTCTGGCGAGCGACGCCCTCACGGCCAAGGAACTGCTCAGACGCACGCGGAAAGCTCTGAAGAGGGCGCTCGAGGAGGCTGGCGTCGAGGTTGCAGCCACGAGCCGTTCGCCGATATGGCAAGTCGTCGCGCGCCTGGAACGGCACTCGGATTCGTCGATCCGAGATGCTCTGGAAGGGAGCGCGGCCTACAACGGGGACGACATCACCGAGCGCTTCGCCGAGCACGTCGATACCTTCGTCGACTGGATGGAGGAGGAGGGGTCGTTGCGCATCTCCGAGGAGCGGCTCACGCATCTTGCGCGCATCGCTGCCTTTTCACCGGCCGTCTCTCTCCTGCGCGCCTTCTGGACGACTTATCCCGACAGCCGCGGCGAGGTGCACGAAAGGCTCGTCGACCTTTGCATTGGCGAGCTCCGGAGCTATTTCAACCGGCGCACCGTTCGAGCGATCGTCGAGCGCTCGGTGCCGGCAGGGCGCGGCTATGCGCGTGCCGCGATCGAGTACTGCGAGCGCGCGCACTTCCAGGCGATTGCCGACGAGTACTTGTACCTCGGCAAGAACGTTCTGCAGCGCAACGGCCCGGCCGAAATGGCGGAACACTTGGCTCGCGTGCTGGGCGTAGGCACGGGGAGCCCCAACATCAATCTGACGACCGATACGGGGCGCATACGTGCCGAGCAACTGGTCCGCCGGTCGCACTTCGCGCTCGCGTTCGGCGAGGACGTCAAGGTCGACCAAGGAGTCCCCTTGGAGCAATCGGGGCCTAGCCGGAAGACGGCAGTGCGCGAGGCCTTCAACTCGCCGTTCTGGCCGTTTGTCCTGTCGACCACGTCGGTCGGGCAAGAGGGGCTGGACTTCCACCTCTTCTGCCGCGACATCGTCCATTGGAACCTGCCGTCGAATCCCGTCGACCTCGAGCAGAGGGAGGGCCGTATCAACCGACGCGACGGATTGGCGATTCGTCGGGCGATCGCAAGGGAATGGCCGCTCGCGCGCCTCGCCCAGGCGGGCCCGGGAAGCAGCCCGAGCTTCTGGGAGCGAGTGTTCTCGGTGGTCGGGGAGGCGCCCGATATTCAGCGCTACAAGCACGGGCTCTACCCCCACTGGGTCTTCGAGCCGAGAGGCGGCCAGGTCGAGAGGATCCGCCGGCACCTCTTCTTCTACACCGACAGTCAGGATGCGAGCCGTTACGAAGAGCTCAAGGAACGACTCGCTCTGTACCGGTTGGTGTTCGGCCAACCGCGTCAGCAAGATCTGCTCGAGCGGATTCAGCGCACCGTTCGCGACGAAGCCGGCCGGGAGGTGAGCCACGCCGCACTGACCCGCTACATGGTCAACCTTTCGCCCTTGGGGGAAGAGCATGCGCAGGTCAGGGCGGCGCTTGAAGCCCAGGAGATCGCGGCATCCCCCGACAAGCTGCAGCAGCTCTTGCGAGACGTCGAACAGATCGAAGCCGAGCGTGTGGCGGAACTGCTTCCGGCGAGAGGCGATCTGGACCGGTTCAAGGCGATGGTTCGGCGGCACATCGAGTCGCCCTACGAGGATCACGGCAAGCTCGTCACGGCGATTCGCGTCCTGACCTACCTTCGCGATCCGTACGACGCCATCATGGATCAGTACGTCGATCTCGGATTGCAGGACGACGTCGCGCTGATCCGTTCTGCCGCGCGGTCGCTCGCCTCCGCTCGATCCGTCAGGTCGACACCCTGACCGCTCGGCCAACCATGCTTCAGCGCGCGACGAACTACTACGACGACCTGTTCGTTCGCTTGATCGGCGACGGTGTCCCGCAGCGGATCGCCGTCGAGCAAGTCGCGACTGCCTACCTCGACGGAAAGCCCTTGCCGGTAGGCAAGAAGAAGATCACGAGGAAGGAGCGCGACGGCCTCTTCTGGGCCAGCGCCGTTGTGACGGGCTGCCCGCCCGACGCCTGGGGTGGCGAAGCGATGTCGCTCGCCTTGGCGCGATACCTCGGGCAGGAGCCTGTGGCTGCCGACGGATTGGTGACGCGGGTCGCGCGCGAGGCGCCAGAGACATTGATTCGCGCCGTCAGGCACGCAGGGCTCGCCTTGAACCCGCACTCTCCACGACGAGTCGAGCTGGGTCAGGCTGCGTCCGAAAGCGAAGCCGTGGCCGAGATCTGCCGAGTGCTCGACCTGTTTGCCCTGGCGCATCGCGAACGGGTCGCAGCCTTGGAGGCGCAGAAGGCGCAGCTGGCGGAGCTGTCGGTCTTCGACCTCTTGATCTACGCGAGCCTTTACGCCTTCGAGGTTCTGGTTCCAAGGGACTTCAAGGTAAAGGCGCTTGCACCGCCTTCGAGGGTTGATCTCGAGCTCGCCTGGGATGCACTCGGCGATCTACTTGCATGGAAGCTCGCAGAGGCGAACGCCTCGTCCCTGAAGCTGACGGACGACAGCATCGGCAGGTCGATCGCGCGGCATCTTCGACCGGTCCTATTCGAACCCGGCACGGCGAGCGCCGGCGAAGCCCTTCGGAACCTGCGCGCCTTTTACGCGCTCATGGACGCGCAGATCGAGTTGAACGAGTTCATCTCCAGGTCCGCCGACGCGTTCAGCTACGACGATGGCATTCGGTTCGAGCGACGGGGTAATCGGCTTGAGATCGTCGAAGTCGATCCGGCGGCGAGGGCCGCGTGGCGACGCGACGGGCTGAAGCTCGAGCGCCTGCATGGCTACTGGTTCCATCGTGCCCTCGACACCTACGTCGAGCAGGTGGCCGCCGATCGGGCCACGTGGATGATCGGTCGACCGGAAAACGCCGAGGCCAACCGACTGGCCTGGCTGCGGGCGCTGCAAGCGCAGCTTCGACTGCGCGAGGCGTACGGCGTTGCCGACGAAGTGGCGTCCGACTCCGGAGACACAGTCAATCTCTTCCGGGCACTGCTGTCCCTCGACCTGATGTCCGCTTTCTTCCAGCAGGACTTCCTGGCAGCCTTTGCAGAGCGCTTTGATGCATCGGGGGACTGGGTCGCAGCGCTGCAGCGTCTGACCATGGACGGGCTGCGCGAAGGGCTCCAGAACCGAATGCCACTCACCTGGTCGAGCCGAGACTCGAAGGTGTCCAACATCACCGGGTGGACCGTCACGGCGTCGGAGCCTGCGGGCAATCCAAGGATGGCATCCGCGATCCTGGACTTCTGGACCTACGACATGGTCGCGACGGCAGAGCGGCTTCAGCGCAATGAGCCCGGCCTTCAGCCCCACCTGTTTGAGCGGCCGGTCCTCAAGTTCGGGGCGACGCTGGTGCAGCTGCCGTGGGTCGTCGGGATGCAGAACAACAGCACCGCGGCGATCAACAACCTGAGGCGGCTCGGCGCTCGCCGCGGGCAGGCTCGCGACGAGGCGCAGCGGATCGAAGCCGGGCTCGCCAGGCTGCTCGAGAAGCGCGGGTTCAGGACGCTGCTCAATTGGGTGCCGCCACGCGGCCCAGATGACGCCGGCGAGGTGGATCTGATCGCCGTCCTCGACGGGTATCTGTTCGTCATCGAGGTGAAATCGACGTTCATGCGGCGATCTCAGCGGGACGCGTGGTTGCATGCGACCACTACGCTTCGCAAGGCCGGACAGCAGCTTCGCCGCAAGGTCGAAGCGGTATCGGTGGCCATCGCCTCGGATCCTGCGTTTCGCGCGGTGCTGGGGTTGTCCGAGGGTCTGATTCCGACCCGACAACACGCGTGGATCGCCGACACATGCATCGAATGCGACCACCAACGGTTCGGCGGCTTCCTGAAGGTCTCCGTCGAAGAGCTGCTTATCGCGCTTCGCGACGATCGTCACCTGCTGAGCGATCCTGCAGGACTGCTTTCCGAGAGCTACGGAGTCGACGAGGCGCGTGAAGCAGATGCAAGCGAGTCCGGCTGGAGTCTGTACCCCGACGGCTTCAGCGCGGAACGCTTCGCCGAGGTCATTGAGACGGAGGCTGTGTGGGATGTGCGGACCGCGACGCGTGGAGGTCGCACTCTGCAGTCGGCGGATTCCCAGAATGTTGCGAGTCGCGAGTAGCGCTTTGAGCAGGACGCAGTCGTGCTGTCACTTCAACGCGGACGGAAGTTGCCTTGGCCTGCTGATGCGTGGGAAGCTGAAGGACAATCGCCAGTGGCGCTGCGTTCGTACGGAAACGCAGTGACGGTAAAAAATCTGCCGTAAAGACTCGATGCGACAACAACTTAAGGCGTTTGATGCCGGCGTCGTCTTGATCTCTTCACGAGGAGCTACGGGTCTGCTCACGCCTTCGGGGAACGCATGCGAGGACGCGATAGACCTCGATAGATCTCGAAAGCTGGCCATCGTGGAAGCGCCGACTGTCCTCGATAGATGTCGATTGATGGTGAATGCTGCGCTTGGGGATCCCAGTCAAAATGACGGTAAGGATGACGGTAAAACTCGGGCGCTACGAGCTGAGCATCAAGCCAGACAACGACTTAGCGAAGCTGTTGATGATCGAGTGGGAGTGATTGGGTGCCTTTCGCGGACGATCGGGGTCTATCGAATCGATCAGGGGGCGTCTGCCACTCCGGTTTGACTCCTGGGGTACGGAATCCCGCTGAAAAGTGTCGGGTCGCATGCAGGGCCAGCGTTCAGGTCGACCCGAAAACCTGCGCGATGCTCCGTCCTCCGCTTGAGTCCTGAGATGGTAATGCGCTCGAGTGTCAGCGCGTCGTCTGCCGAGGTGAATTCAGAACTGCCAGCAACTCGGCGCCTCCGACTCCGGCGCATCGAGGATCGGATCGCTTCGTCGAACGAGCGGATCGAGCCAGTCTGCCTTCGCTCTGGCCCACTCGATCCACTGCTGCTTCTCGGGCGTGAGCTCGTCATCGTGGCGTGCTCGGTCCTCGACGGCGGCGATGAACTCGCGCAACCGGTTCGCGCGCTGCAGCCGGCTGGCGTCGCGGAACAGGGCGCGCAGCTGGCGACGTTCCTCGTTGCGCGCGCGTACCTGCGCTTCGTATCGGGCGCGCGCTTCCTCGTAGGTCCGCCGGCGGCGCTCCTCTTCCTCCTCCTTCGCGCATTTCGCTTCGGCCAGGCCGACGATGGCAGCGACGATGCCGCTTAGCCGCGAGTCGATGAGGCTGCGTTCCGTGTCGTTCCACTTCCGTGACGGCCACGATCCCACCGTGAGCGTCAGCCGTCCGGTGGGGTGCCAATCGAACTGCGGGATGTTCGGATACTCTCCTCGGGCACCCACGCGAAAGGAGTCGTAGTACCGGTCGCGCGCCCGCACCTCCGCGCGTGTCGGCGTGTGGCTGGTTCGCGTGACCTGCTCGACGATCGAGATCGTCAGCGTCGTGCCGCCGCCGACCAGCAGGGTCTCCCCCTTCTCCTCGTCCACCCGCGCCGTGAAGCCGCTGGGCTCGAGCGACTTGAGCAGCGTGTCCATCAGCAGAAGGGCGCGGTCGAGGGTGTTCCTCGTGACCTGCAGGTCGAGCACTTCCTTCGGCGCGCTTCGCACGCCCGCCGGGTGATCCCAGCCGTCGCGCCGCTTCAGGCGTGCCGCTGTGGCCCGTACGAGCGGGTGCGGGTCGACGAGTTCGGCGGGGACGCTGACGGGCGACTGGCTCTCGCGGGTCTGTTGGAGGGCGTCACGGACGCGCGCGTGCATGGCCGCCTCCTGTTCGGACAGCGGTATCGGTCCGGAAGGGTCGCGCGCGCCGGCGGGGAGGGCGGGCAGCGGCACCTTGCGGGTGGGGCGACCGGCCTTCACCTTCGCCCAGTAGCCCCGCGGCGGCACCGGAATGCCGAGCTTCTTGCAGATCT
>CAZNBS010000018.1:0-396 GCA_964570955.1 uncultured Burkholderiales bacterium
CCCCCAGCCGCCGCATCGTCGTGGATTTACGCATCCTGTCTCCCTTTGGTCTCATGATTGTGGACCCGCGCCTATTGCCGGGTCAGTACCGCGAACGGCTTGGCCTTGCAGGTCAGCGGAGCCTTGCTGCCGGTCACCTCGAACAGCTGCAGTGTCGCGTCCTTCCATGCGAACCCGATCCGATCGTTGCCCTCCGGCTCGCGTTCGCTGTGGCTGACCAGCATGTCACACTTGGCCGCGGAAGGGTCGAGATTCACCTCGTAGACGAAGGTGCGATCGGGCAGAACCGCCTCGCCGGTCTCCGCGAACGAATAGGGCCGCCCCTGTGCATCGACGTACTTGCCTGCGATCACGGTCTTGTTCACGTAGGGCTCCAGGTCGCCCTCGAGCCGCGAG
>CAZNBS010000018.1:406-30849 GCA_964570955.1 uncultured Burkholderiales bacterium
GAGTACGTGACGAACTTGCGCTTGGAGAAATACGGCTCGGCGATGCTCAGCGTCTTGAATGCACCGTCCGCATCGCGTTCGCCCCGGAAGTAGATGTAGCTCAGCTCGGACGCATAGACCACGCCGGTATCTTCCTTCGCCACCGCGAGCCGGTAGGAGCCGGGCTTCTTGTCGGGTTGGACGTCGATGATCGACTTCAGCATGGCGCTCTGGAAGTTGGTCACCAGGATCGGGTAGATGCGCTTGTCGTGCTGGATCTTGATGGCGGTCGCGATGCGTGCGCTGGCGGATGCGCGCGGCGAGCGCGTCTTCGCCAGCTTGTCGCGATACGCCGTGGCAATCCAGGTGCCCTCGAGATCCCTCGGGAATACTCGGTCCTTATGGCGCGTAGGCAGTTGCTTCCCGCCCGCCTGCGCCGCTGCCGGTTGCCCGGCATCGCTGCCGGCCGATGCGGGCGGCTTGTCCTGGCTCCATGCAGCCCCCGCCATGCTGGCACTGAGCGCCAGCGCGGCGGCGAGCCGCGTGAGTGTCGTCCTTTCTGTCATGATCCGTCGACTATGTGAATGTTCGATCAACCAGCGGCGCACGCCGCTTCCACAGCCGGGTCTGCTCCTGGAACGCGTAGGCGAACTGCAGCAGCCCGAAGTCGTCCAGGTTGCGCGCCACCAGCTGCAGCCCCACCGGCAGGCCTTCCGGTGTGAACCCACAGGGGATCGACAACGCGGGCAAGCCGGTCGCGCTGATCCGGTAGCAGGATTTCATCCAGTCGAGATAGGTCTGCATGGGCTGACCGTCGATCTCGGTCACCCACGGCCGGTCGACGTCGAAGGGAGGCACCTGCACTACCGGCGCAGCGAGGAACTCGTATTGTTCCATAAAGCTGCGCATGCGATGGTACAGCTCGGTGCGGCGGATCTCGGCGCGCGCCACATCCCGGCCGCTCAACCGACGCCCCGCTTCGATGTTCCACACCACCGTGTCCTTGAGCTGATCACGCCGGGTGTCGAGGAGTTCACCGTACGCGCCCTCGAAATGCCACGCGCGCAGCACCTGGAACACCTCGTCGGCCATGCGCAGGTCGGGTTCGGCATCGTCCACGCGACACCCGAGCGACTCCAGCACGCGCCGGCCCGGCTCGAGCGCGGCAGTGACCGCCGGGTCCACGGGGAGGCCGGACAGATTGCTGGACCAGGCCACCCGCACACCGGCGAAATCGCGCGCGAGCGGGCGGGCGAAGGTGCTTCCTGGTTCGGCATGCGAGAGCGGCGCGCGCGGATCCGGACCGGCAATGGCCTGCATGACGAGCGCAAGGTCCTCGACGGTACGTGCCATCGGCCCGAGCACGGCAAGGGAGAAGAACGCGTTCTGCGCCGGCCACGACGGGACCCGGCCGGCAGAGGGGCGCAGACCGACGACGTTGCAGAAGCTGGCCGGATTGCGCAGCGAGCCGCCGAGATCGGAGCCATCGGCAATGGGGAGCATGCCGCAGGCAAGGGCCACCGCGGCACCGCCGCTGCTGCCGCCGCAGGTCTTCGACGTGTCCCAGGGATTGCGTGTGGCGCCGAACACGGCGTTGAAGGTCTGCGATCCGGCGCCGAACTCGGGCGTGTTGGTCTTGCCGATCAGGATCGCCCCGGCGGCCCGAAAGCGTTCCGCCAGGATCGCGTCGGCGTCGGGGACGAACTCGCGATAGATCGGCGAGCCGAACGTCGTGCGCATGCCACGGGTCGGCAGGAGATCCTTGTGGGCGACGGGCAGGCCGTGCAGCGGCCCCGGCGTCGCTCCGCTCGCCAAGGCGCGGTCGGCGGCGCGCGCGCCTTCCATCGCTCGTTCCACATCCAGCGTAACGATCGCATTGACCGCCGGATTGAAACGTTCGATCTGCCGCAGATTTGCGCGCATGAGCTCCTCCGCCGACAACTTCCGCTGGCGCAGCAATCGCGCCAGCTCGGTGGCGGTTTCGAAGCAGAGGGCGTCGCTCATTGGTTCAGGCTCGAAAAATGAAGTAGACCGCGCCCAGGATACACAACCCGGCCCAGAGGTAATCGAGCTTGACCGGCTGGTTCATGTAGAACACGGCGAAGGGCACGAACACGGTGAGCGTGATCACTTCCTGCAGGATCTTCAGTTGCGGGAGGGACATCACGGTGTAGCCGATGCGATTGGCCGGCACCTGCAGCAGATACTCGAAGAGCGCGATGCCCCAGCTGGCCAGCGCGGCGACCACCCACGGGCGATCGTTCAGGTTCTTCAGGTGCGCATACCAGGCAAAGGTCATGAAGACGTTGGACGCACCGAGCAGCAGGATCGTCTGGAGGGTGACGGGCATGGAGGAGCGGATTCGAGCGCCGGGGGGACGCGCCGGCAACCGCGCTTGATAGCAGAAAAGCGGGGCCGGTGCCGGCTGGTCGCGGACGCGCTAGTGCCGCGCCTGCATGATCGCCTCGCGATCGGCGATGCACGGCGCATCCGGCAACAGTACGACGCTCTCGCCGCTGGCGCTCAAACCCAGCCCCAGCCGGCGGTAGGTCTCGGCCAGATCCGGGAAGCGCGTCGAGGCGATGTGCTGATCGTACAGTTCCGAGAACACGCTGGTGCCGCTCAGTTGGTCGAGCCTGGCAAACAGACGCCTGGCCTGCCACGTCTCTGCGCGTTCCAGGCAGCAGGCGCGCAGGTCCCGCAGCAGGGTGTCCAGCGAATGCGTTCCCTGCGTGAGCTCGCGCACGCGCTGGTCGGCGATCAGCGTCATCGCCGCACCGTGCCAGTACACGCGCATGTAGGCGCCGTCGCGATGCATGCGCTCGGTGGCATCGGCCAGGCTGACGCCGGACATGCTGCGCATCCCACGCCGAAAGCCGGTATGCATCCGCTGCCAGGCTTCGATTGCGGGCAGCATGCCCGCCCGTGCACGCAGCACGTTCTGGTAGTAGCTCGCCATGCCTTCCGACAGCCAGGCATCCTCCCCGCGCACGTAGGGCAGGAACAGGTGCGCCATCTCGTGCACCGCGGTCCAGTCGACGAGGAAGGCGGCCAGCGGCTCGCGCTGGTTGATGAAGAAATGCAGCGCGGGCTGTCCGCCACGCAGGACGAATGCCCACGGCACCGGCTCATCGCCGCGTGCGCCGGGCACGACCACCACCTGCGCTTCGTCCACCGGGAAGCGCCCGTACAGCGAGGTCACCGCCTCGGCCGCCCGCGTCAGCCACTGACGTACGAACTCCCATTCCACGGGCGGTGCGCCGTGCAGGACGGCCACGCGCAGCCGGCCGCCCGCGACGTCGATCTCGCGCTCCTGAAACCTGCCGAACGCGACGGCGGCCGGCCAGTCATAGGGGCTTCGACCGAGGCGGTAGGCGACGACGGCGCCCATTGCATCGCGCACCGTGCGCCAGGGCGCCGAGGCGGACAGGCCCTCCGGCAGCGCGAAGTGCAGTTCCACGTCCTCGCCCTCGGCCAGCGCGTGCGGACGCCACAGCCACATGCCCACATCGGTCACGACATCCGGACCGACCCGGCGTGCCGCACCGCTGCTGCTTTGGTGGCGGCCGCCCTGGACGCGCAGGGATGCGCGATAGGTCAGGCAGGCATTGTCCGGCATGCCCGCGAGCTCGAGTTCAGCTCCGTTGGGAACGACGGGCGTGCGCGAGCCGTCGATCTGCGCATCGGCCAGTGCGAGCGCGGCATCGAGCGATTCGGCCACCAGGTGGGACGGGGCAGGACCGTCGAAGCAGGCACGCACGCTGACCTGCTCGAGTCGCTCGTCCACGCTCACGGTGTATCGGTGCACGCGCTCGGGCTGCGCGGCCAGCGCAGGCAGCGCCAGCAACAGCCCGGCCAGGACGGTCCATGTGCGTGATCGAGGTATCGGCATCGTTGCAGGATAGCAGCACCTCGAACACGTGCCGCCTGCGGATTGGAGACGCTGCGACGTCGCGGTGTTCCCGTGCGCCGCCCGGCCTAGAGCGCGATCTCCGGCAGGCTGGACGAGCGCGTGCCCGGCAGCGGCGGATTGTCTGCGGCACGGTAGGTGAACACGAGCGAGAACTTCGTCGCAGCGCTGCGGTTGGCGGCCGCCGCGTGGAAGGTCCGGCTGTGGAAGAACACAGCGTCCCCCGGCTCCAGTTCGGGCGTCTGGCGTCGTGCGATCAGGGCCTGGTTCTCCGGCAGGTCGTCGCGCAGGAACAGATCGGCGTCGAGGCGCGTGACCGCGAACGCCATGCGGTGTGTCCCGGGAATGAACGACAGGCAGCCGTTGTCCGGTGTCTCGCGTCCCAGCGCCAGCCACACCGAAATCAGCTCGGGCCGCTGGAACGACCAGTATCGGATGTCCTGGTGCCAGCCGGTCAGCGAGCTGTAGCGCGGCTGCTTGGTCATCACGCAGTTGTGGTGCGCCTGCGACAGCAACACCTGCTCGCCGAGCAGCTGGTGGAGCCGGTTCGCCACCGGCGCCGACGTCGCCCATTCGCGGAACAGCACATCCCGCGCGCAGGCCTGCAGCAGGCGGCGCACCGTTCGCCCGCCCGGGGCCTCCAGCGAGGCCGGCGCACCGGGATAACGCAGCTGGGCCTCGTATTCCACCGGCGGCAGGTCGCGGGCGAGATGTTCGCGGGCGACGGCAAGGAGCGCTTCGCATGTGTGCGCATCGGCCATGCCGCGCACGACGACGAAGCCGTCTTCGTGGAAGCGCGTCAGCTCGGTTTCGGTGAGCAGGTCTGCCATCGACTGCGCCTCAGGCTACCTGCGCCCTCGCGGCGGGAGCGTGCGGGTCGTAGGCCAGCGCAGGCGCGAGCCACTTGTGGGCCGTGTCGAGATCCCAGCCGCGCCGGCGCGCGTAGTCCTCGACCTGGTCGCGGTCGATCTTGCCCACCGCGAAATAGCGTGCCTGCGGATGCGCGAAATAGAAGCCGCTCACCGCTGCGGTGGGCAGCATGGCGAAGCTCTCGGTGAGGCTGATGCCGGCGCGCGCAGGTGCATCGAGAAGGTCGAACAGCAGGCCCTTCTCGGTGTGGTCGGGACAGGCGGGATAGCCGGGCGCGGGACGGATGCCGCGGTACTTCTCGTCGATCAACTCCTCGACGCTGCATCGCTCGTCGGGGGCATAGCCCCACAACTCCTGCCGCACGCGGATGTGCATCGATTCGGCGAACGCTTCCGCCAGGCGGTCGGCGAGCGCCTTGAGCATGATCGCGTCGTAGTCGTCGTGACGGGCCTCGAAGGCCTCGATCAGCGGATCGATGCCCAGGCCCGCGGTGACCGCAAAGCCGCCGATGTAGTCCTTCACACCGGTGGTCCTGGGTGCGACGAAATCGGCCAGACAATAATTGTCGCGGTCCTCGGGCTTGACCGCCTGCTGGCGCAGGAAATGGAAGGTGGTGAGCACCTCGGTGCGCGATTCGTCCGCGTAGACCTCCACGTCGTCGCCTACGCTGTTCGCCGGAAACAGCCCGACCACACCGCTCGCGCGCAGCCACTTCTCGCGGACGATCCGATCGAGCATCGCCTGCGCGTCGGCGAACAGATTGCGCGCCGCCTCGCCCACGACGTCGTCCCTCAGGATCTTCGGATAGCGGCCGGCCAGTTCCCAGGTCTGGAAGAAGGGCGTCCAGTCGATGATCTTGGCGATTTCCGCCAGGTCGTAGTCCTCGAACACGCGCACTCCGATCTGCGCCGGAACCGGCGGCTGGTAGGCCGACCAGTCGGTCTTCAGGGCGTTGCGCCGCGCACCGTCCAGCGTCAGATGCGGCGCCTGGCCGCGCCGGCCCTGATGCTGCTGGCGCACGCGCTCGTAGTCCGCCCGCGTCTTGCGCACGAACTCCTCCTTCATGGCGCCGTCGCTCACCAGGCTGGTGCACACGCCCACGCAGCGCGAGGCATCCGGCACCCAGACCACCGGCGCCGCATAGTGCGGCTCGATCTTCACGGCGGTGTGCACGCGCGAGGTGGTGGCCCCGCCGATCAGGAGGGGAACGTCGACGCCCTGGCGCTGCATCTCGCGCGCCACGTGGGCCATCTCTTCCAGCGAGGGCGTGATCAGCCCCGACAGGCCTATGATGTCTGCCTTCTCCTCGCGCGCCGTCTCCAGGATCTTCTCGGCGGGCACCATCACGCCGAGGTTGACGACATCGAAGTTGTTGCACTGGAGCACGACCGCCACGATGTTCTTGCCGATGTCGTGCACGTCGCCCTTCACCGTGGCCAGCACGATCTTGCCCTTGGCCTTGCCGGCGTCGCCCGAACGCGCCTTCTCCGCCTCGATGAAGGGCACCAGGTGCGCAACCGCCTGCTTCATGACGCGCGCCGACTTCACCACCTGCGGCAGGAACATCTTGCCGGCGCCGAAAAGGTCGCCGACGATGTTCATGCCGTCCATCAGCGGGCCTTCGATGACTTCGATCGGCCGCGCGAACTGCTGGCGCGCCTCCTCCGTGTCCTCGACCACGTAAGTGTCGATGCCTTTGACCAGCGCGTGCGCCAGGCGCTCCTGCACGCTGCCGTTGCGCCAGGCGAGATCCTCGATCTGCTGCTTGCCCTCCTTCTTGTAGGACTCGGCGAAACTCACCAGCCGTTCGGTCGCGTCCGGCCGGCGGTTGAACAGCACGTCCTCGACCCGCTCGAGCAGGTCCTTCGGGATCTCCTCGTACACACCGAGCTGTCCGGCGTTGACGATGCCCATGGTCATGCCGGCCTGGATTGCGTGATACAGGAACGCAGTGTGAATGGCCTCGCGCACGGGTTCGTTGCCGCGGAAGGAGAAGGAGACGTTGGATACGCCTCCGCTCACCTTCGCGTGCGGCAGCGCCTGGCGGATCGCGCGCGTGGCCTCGATGAAGTCGATGCCGTAGTTGTTGTGTTCCTCGATCCCGGTGGCGATGGCGAAGATGTTCGGGTCGAAGATGATGTCCTCGGGCGGGAAGCCCACTTCCTTCACCAGCAGGTGATAGGCGCGGGTGCAGATCTCCACCCGGCGCTGCAACGTGTCGGCCTGCCCCTGCTCGTCGAAAGCCATGACGATGGCCGCCGCGCCGTAGCGACGCACCAGCCTGGCCTGCCGGAGGAACTCGGCCTCGCCTTCCTTCATGCTGATCGAGTTGACCACGCACTTGCCCTGCAGGCACTTCAGGCCGGCCTCGATCACGCTCCACTTGCTGGAGTCGATCATCACCGGCACCTTGCAGATGTCCGGCTCGGTGGCGATGAGATTCAGGAAGGTGGTCATGGCCGCCTTCGAGTCGAGCATCGCCTCGTCCATGTTCACGTCGACCATCTGCGCGCCGTTCTCGACCTGCTGGCGCGCGACGCTCAGTGCCTCGGCGTAGTTGCCGGCCAGGATCAGGCGCGCAAACGCCTTCGACCCCGTCACGTTGGTGCGCTCGCCGACGTTGACGAACAGCGAATCGTCGCCGATGTTCAGCGGTTCCAGGCCCGACAGGCGCGTCGCATGCCCGACCGCCGGAATCGCGCGCGGGGCCAGTCCGTCCACGGCGGCGGCGATGGCAGCGATATGGGCGGGCGTGGTGCCGCAGCAGCCGCCGACGATGTTGAGGAATCCCGCCTGCGCGAACTCGCGCAGGATACCGGCCATGTACGCGGGCGACTCGTCGTACTCGCCCATCTCGTTGGGCAGGCCGGCATTGGGATGCAGCGACGTACGCGTGTCGGCGACCTGCGCCAGTTCCTCGATGTGCGGACGCAGGTCCTTCGCGCCCAGCGCGCAGTTCAATCCGATCGCCAGCGGCTTGGCGTGCGCCACCGAGTTCCAGAATGCGCCCACGGTCTGTCCCGACAGCGTGCGGCCCGAGCGGTCGGTGATGGTGCCCGAGACCATCACCGGCAGCCAGCACTGATGGCGCTCGAACCAGTCCTCGATCGCGAAGATCGCCGCCTTCGCATTGAGCGTATCGAACACCGTCTCGACCAGCAGGATGTCCGCGCCGCCCTCCACCAGCCCGCCCACCGCCTCGAGGTAGGCGTCGACCAGTTCTTCGAAGGTGACGTTGCGTGCACCGGGATCGTTGACGTCGGGCGAGATCGAAGCGGTGCGATTGGTCGGCCCCAGCACGCCGGCGACGAAGCGCGGCTTCTCCGGGTTACGCGCGGTGTACTCGTCCGCCACCTCGCGCGCCAGACGCGCACCGTCGAGATTGAGCTGGCGCACCTGCTGTTCCATGGCGTAGTCCGCCATGGCGATGCGCGTGGAATTGAAGGTGTTGGTCTCGAGGATGTCCGCGCCGGCATCGAGGTAGCGCGCGTGGATCGACCGGATGATGCCGGGCTGCGTCAACGTCAGGAGATCGTTGTTGCCCTTCTGATCACAGGCGTGGTCGTGAAACAGGTTGCCGCGATAGTGGTGTGCTTCGAGGCCGTGGCCCTGGATCATCGTACCCATCGCACCGTCCAGGATCAGGATGCGATGCTCGAGTGCGCGATGCAGGAGATGCGTGCGATCGGATGGCATGAAACAAAAAACCCGTGCGCGAAAGCGGACGGGTCGTGTTCTGCTCCCGCGCTTTAGCGATATTTGTTAAGCGCCCGCAAGCTGCGATCAACTCGGCGCGATGAACGGCCATGTTAGCCCGTATCGCGCGGCGCTGCAATGGCAGAGAAACCCTGACCAGGAGGGGCGATCAGGCCAGCACCACGCCGAGCAGCCGGCCGATGTTCCAGGTGAGCAGGCCGGCGCCGCCCCCGATCAGCAGCATGCGCAACCCGCCTCTCCCGGCATGGCGGCCGGTGAACAGCGACAGCACGGCACCGACTGCGAACAGGCAAACCAGCGTCAGCGCGATCGCGCCGGTCAGCGCGTGTTGTCCGCCGACGACGAAAAAGGGCAGCAGTGGCACCAGCGCGCCCGCGGCGAACGCCAGGAAGGAGAACGTGGCCGCGCCCCATGGCGAGCCGAGTTCGTCGGGATTGAGGCCCAGTTCCTCCCGCGCCAGAGCGTCCAGGCCGGTTTCGGTATCGGCCGTCATCTTCGAGGCGAGATCGCGCGCCTGCTGCGCGGTCAGTCCACGCGCCTCGTAGATCAGGGCCAGCTCGGCCGCCTCCTCCTCCGGGTAGGCCAGCAGCTCCTCGCGCTCGAGTCCGATCTGGTACTCGTACATCTCGCGCTGGGAACGCACCGATACGTACTCGCCCGCGGCCATCGAGAAGGCGCCGGCGAGCAAGCCGGCCACCCCGCTGAGCAGAACGATGCGCGGGTCTCCGCTCGCACCTGCGATGCCGAAGATGAGACTGGCATTGGAGACGAGCCCGTCGTTCACACCGAAGACGGCGGCACGCAGATTGCCGCCGCTGCTCAGCGCGCGGTGCCGACGCTCGGGCGCCAGATTGCCCTCCGGCATCGGGTGTCCGTGATCGGCGCGCGCATACACCGACATGCCGCGCACCTTCATGGCGGAGAGCACGCTGCGCATCGCGCGCGGACCCGAGCGGCGTGTCAGCCAGGCCACCACGCGGGTGCGCAGATCGGGGCGATAGCCGTGCGGCACGCGCCTGCCCTGCTCGGCGGCCATGCGCGCCCAGATCGTCGCCTGCCCCTCGGCTTCGCGTGCGAGCTCGACGAACAGGCGCGCGCGCGGCGTGCCCGTCTCGATCTGCGCAAGCAATCGATACAGGTAGGCGGCGCGCTGCTCTTCGCGCCAGTTCTCGAGCGGTGCAGTCATGGGCGCCAGGCAATCGAGTCGGGCTGTCATCATACGCGGCCGGTCTCGGCGCGCGACGCACGCCAGACCGCCGGATGTCCTCACGCGACCGGCGATGCGCGCCGATACTGCACGGCCTCGCGCACGTGGTCCGACCGAATGCACTCCTCGCCCGCAAGATCCGCAATCGTGCGCGCCACGCGCAGGACACGATGGAACGCGCGCGCGGACCACCCCAGCTTGGCCGCCGAGACGCGCAGTATCTGCAGGCCTTCCCGGTCCGGCCGCGCATGCTGGTCGAGTTGATCCACACCGAGGTGCGCATTGAGGCACTGCTGGCGCTCGAATTGCCGGGCGCGCGCATGCGCCACGCGCCCGCGCACGGTCGCGCTCGCTTCGCCGCAGGCGTGCCGCAGCAGGTCGGCTTCGCGCACGGCGGGCACCTCCACGTGCAGGTCGATGCGGTCCAGCAGCGGACCGGAGAGCCTGCGCCGGTATCGATCGATCCGGTCGGGCGTGCAGCGGCACCGCCCGGAGGGATGGCCGAGATAGCCGCAGGGACACGGGTTCATCGCCGCCACCAGCTGGAAGCGGGCGGGAAACTCGGCCTGACGTGCCGCGCGCGAGATCGTGATGCGCCCCGATTCCAGCGGCTCGCGCAGGACTTCGAGCACGTCGCGGTCGAACTCCGGCAGCTCGTCGAGGAACAGCACGCCATGCAGCGCGAGCGAGATCTCGCCCGGACGCGGATGGCTGCCGCCGCCGATCAGTGCGGCCGCGGAGGCCGTGTGATGCGGCGCGCGGAAGGGGCGGCGACGCCACTCACCGGCGCGCCAGCCGGCCGACGACAACGAATGCACGGCGGCGGTTTGAACGGCCTCGTCGTAGGTCATCTCCGGCAGGATGCCGGGCAGGCGCTCGGCGAGCATGGTCTTCCCGGTACCGGGCGGCCCGGACATGAGCAGGTGATGCGACCCGGCGGCGGCAACTTCCAGCGCCCGACGCGCCGACGCCTGGCCGCGCACTTCGCTCAGGTCCGGATGGCGCACGTCGCCCGCGCGATCGTCGTACACGCAGCGTGTCAGGCCGTCGCGGCCGCACAGGTGCGCGCACACCGCAAGCAGCGAGTTGGCTTCGTAGACGCCTGCATCGCGCACCCGCGCGGCCTCGGCGGCACTCGCTGTCGGCAGGATGAATGCCCGCCCGCACCGTTGCGCCTGGAGCATCATCGCGAGGGCACCGCGGATCGGGCGCAACTCGCCGGTCAGCGCGAGCTCTCCCGCAAACTCGTAGCAGGCCAGCGCATCGCGGGCGATCTGACGGGACGCGGCCAGGATTCCCAGCGCAATGGGCAGATCGAAGCGACCGCCTTCCTTGGGAAGATCGGCGGGCGCGAGGTTCACCGTGATGCGGCGAGCGGGGAAGTCGAATCCCGCATTCTGCAGGGCCGCGCGCACGCGATCGCGTGCCTCGCGCACTTCCGCCTCGGGCAGACCGACCACGGTGAAACTGGGTAGGCCGTTGCCCAGGTGCACCTCGACGGTGACCAGCGGCGCGTCCATGCCGGCCAGGGCACGACTGTAGAGCACGGCGAGCGACATCGAGGATCCGGTGTAGTTCCTCGCAGTCTACCCGAATGGCATACCTGGGGCGTGGGCCCGGGCGGCGTCGGCGGATGCGGCATACTTGCGTCGGCGTCCCCTTCCCGCATCGTCCCTCCTCGCATGAACCGCAACGAGCACTTCATGCGCCGCAGCCTGGCGGCGGTCTGGCATCCGTGCACGCAGATGAAGTCGCACGAATCGGTTCCGCTGGTGCCGATCCGACGCGGCGAGGGCGCATGGCTGGAGGACTTCGACGGCCGGCGCTACCTGGACGCGATCAGTTCCTGGTGGGTCAACCTGTTCGGACACTGCAACCCGCGCATCAACGCCGCCCTGCAGGATCAGCTCGGGCGCATCGAGCACCTGATGCTCGCCGGCTTCACCCACGAACCCGTGGTGCAGTTGTCCGAGCGCCTGGCGGCGCTCACCGGCGGATCGCTGGGACATTGCTTCTACGCCTCGGACGGGGCGTCCGCGACCGAGATCGCGCTGAAGATGAGCTTTCATTTCTGGCGCAACAGCGGCCGCGCCCGGAAGGACGCCTTCCTCGCCGTCGAGAACGGCTATCACGGGGAGACGCTGGGTGCGCTCGGTGTCACCGACGTCGCGCTGTTCCGCGATGCGTATGCGCCGTTGCTGCGTCCCGCGCACACGCTGCCGAGTCCGGACTGGCGCCGCGCGGACGCGGGCGAGAGCGCCGAGGCGTTCGCGTGGCGCCGGGCCGCGGCCCTCGAGGCGCATCTGGCGCAGCACCACGCGCGCACCGCCGCGCTCATCGTCGAGCCGCTCGTCCAGTGTGCGAGCGGCATGGCCATGCACCATCCGGCCTACCTGCGCCGGGTGCGCGAACTGTGCGACCGCTTCGAGGTGCACCTCATCGCGGACGAGATCGCCGTAGGCTTCGGCCGCACCGGCACCTTCTTCGCCCACGAGCAGGCCGGGATCCGGCCGGATTTCCTGTGCCTGTCCAAGGGCATCAGCGGCGGCTACCTGCCGCTGTCGGCCGTGCTCACCACCGATCGCGTGTACGGCGCCTTCTACAGCGACGACACCGCGCGCGGCTTCCTGCATTCCCATTCCTATACCGGCAATGCCCTGGCATGCCGGGCGGCGCTCGCCACGCTCGACATCTTCGAGCAGGATCGTGTGCTGGAGGGCAACCGCGTGCGCGCCGCGCGTCTCACCGAAGCCTGCGAGCCGCTCCGTGTGCACCCTCGCACGAGACACTTCCGGCAGTGCGGGATGATCTGGGCCTTCGACGTGGCTGATGCGCCGGCAGGCTTCGCCCGTCGCTACGCGCAGGAGGCAATGGCGCGTGGGGTGCTGCTGCGCCCGATCGGAGACAGCGTGTACTTCATGCCCCCGTACGTGATCGACGAGGGACAGATCGCACTCCTCGCGCGTGCGGCGCTGGAGGCGCTCGACGCCGCCCTGGAGCCATGATGGGTGCGGGCTGGTTCGTGACCGGGACCGACACCGGCGTGGGCAAGACAGTGGTGAGCTGCGCCCTGCTGCATGCGCTGCGTGCACGCGGGATGCGGGCGGTCGGCATGAAGCCGGTCGCTTCCGGCTGCGTGCACGGCGCACACGGACTGCTGAACGAGGACGTCGAGGCGCTGCTGCGGGCCGGAGATCCGGCGGCCAGCCGCGACGAGATCAGCCTGTATCGCTTCGAACCGGCCATCGCGCCCCACATCGCCGCCGCGCGTGCCGGCGTGGACATCGACCTCGCCGCGATCGCCGTCCGGCATCGCGAACTGGCGCGGCGTTACGACGCGGTGGTGGTGGAAGGGGCAGGCGGCTGGCTGGTGCCGCTGGGCAGGTCGACGAGCTTCGCCGACCTGGCACAGGCGCTGGGCCTGCCGGTCGTGCTGGTCGTGGGCATGCGCCTGGGGTGCATCAATCACGCACTCCTCAGCGCCGAGTCGATCGCGCGCCGCGGTCTTCGGCTCGAGGGCTGGGTGGCCAATCGCATCGATCCGGACATGGCCGGCTTCGAGGAGAACCTCGAGTCGCTGCGCGAACGGATGGACGCGCGGTTGATGGGGGTGGTGGCGCACCGGATCCCGCCGGATCCGACGCGCATCGGTCTCGACCTGCTCCTGCACTGAGGGCGGCTCGCGAGGCGAGACGGCGTCAGCCGTCACGCCGGCGCACGCCGGCGCCGGGGAAGCTGGGTCAGTCCTTGAACGCCTCCACGTTGATCAGCAGTCGCACCTCGTCGCCCAGGCCCGGCGTGTAGGTGGTCATGCCGAACTCGCTGCGCTTGATCGTGGCGACGGCATTGGCCCCGCAGGCCATCTTCTTGGCGAACGGATTCTCTGCGCAGTGGAAGCTGTGGATGGCGATGGTCATGGGCCGGGTCACGCCGAGCATGGTGAACTGACCGGGCACGGACTTGGGAATGTCGCCCTCGAACACGATGCGGTCCGACTGGAAGCGCATCGTCGGGTATTTCGCCGCGTGAAAGAAGTCCTCGCGCAGCAGATGCTCGTCGAGCTTGGCGACGCCCGAGTCGATCGACGTGACGTCGATCGTGACGTCCATGCTGCCTGTCTGTGCCGCCCGGTCGAGGACGATCTTCCCGGTGACCCTGTTGAAGCGGCCGCGCTGGGTGGACCAGTCGAAGTGGTTGATCTCGTACACCGGCAAGGTGTGGTTGGGATCGATGGTGTAGCGCTCGGCGGCGGAGGCGGTAGCGATGGCCTGCGCGCAGAGCAGCATCGCGAGCAGATTCTTCGTCATGGACTTCTCCCATTGAATGACCTGCATTGATCGCCAGGGGTGCGAGCGGGCAACGCATTCGATTGCGATCATTTTCCTGGCGAGTCGTTCAGCGCCGTGGAAAGCGCGCGCGCCTGCTTGGCGATTCCGGCCTATTCGCGGGCCCCTTCCGACTCCAACTCTCGTACCCGCCGGGAAAGCTGCTCGAGTTGCTCGAGCGCACGCTGCAGAACGGCCTGCTGCACATCGAATTCTTCCCGCGTAACCAGATCCAGACGCGCAAAGAAGCTCTGCAGCAGCGCCTTCATGTTGGCCTCGACGTCCTTCGCGGGTGTCTTCGCCAATAGCTCGGAGATGCGTCGCTGGAGTTGCTCCAGTGTGGCGGTATCGATCATCGGCCATCCCTCCAGATATCCATCGTCACGCCCACTGGCACGCCGCACCACGGAGGCGCAGGCGTCCAGACGGATGCACCACGATGGTGCGATTTCCGTGGTCCGCGCGCGGAAATATCGCACAAGACACTGATATACCTGCAGATTTTTTTGGGCATAGGAAATGCAAAAGAGGCGGCGTTGCGACGCGAGGCGACGTTTGCCGATTCATGCACCGCCATCATCCACCTCAACCAAGAGACCGCCAATGAAATTCGTCACCGCGATCATCAAGCCGTTCAAGCTTGACGAGGTGCGGGAGGCCCTCTCCGCCATCGGCGTACAGGGCATCACCGTCACCGAGGTCAAGGGCTTCGGCAGGCAGAAGGGACACACCGAGTTGTACCGGGGCGCAGAGTACGTCGTCGATTTCCTCCCCAAGGTCAAGATCGACGTCGCCATCAAGGAGGAGTTGCTCGAGCAGGTCATCGAAGCGATCGAGAAGTCGGCCAACACCGGAAAGATCGGCGACGGGAAGATCTTCATCTTCGACCTCGAACAGGCCATCCGCATCCGCACCGGCGAGACCGGGGCGGAGGCGCTCTAGGACAGCACAGGGAGATATTGAGATGAAGAAGCTTTTCATGCTGGTCGCCCTGCTGGGCGCGGTCGCGTTGACCGTCCCGGTCGGCGCGGAGGAACCGGCAGCCGCCACCGACATCACCGCGCCCCTGGGGGCAACTGCCACGCCGGCCGCCGAGCCGGCCGCCACCGACGAAGTCGCGCCCACGGTAGACAAAGGGGACGTGGCATGGATGATGACCGCCACGGTGCTGGTGATGCTCATGACCGTGCCCGGTCTGGCGCTGTTCTACGGCGGCATGGTGCGCACCAAGAACATGCTGTCGATGCTGATGAAGGTGTTCATGACCTTCTGTCTGGTGTCGGTACTGTGGATGGTCTACGGCTACTCCGTGGCCTTCTCCGACGGCAATCAGTTCTTCGGCGGACTGTCCAAGATGTTCCTCGCCGGCGTTAACGCCGAATCGCTCGCGGGCACGTTCAGCAAGGGCATCTACATTCCCGAGTTCCAGTTCATCGTGTTCCAGCTGACGTTCGCGGCGATCACCCCCGCCCTGATCGTGGGTGCCTTTGCCGAGCGCACGCGCTTCTCCGCGATCCTGCTGTTCATGGTCATCTGGTTCACCTTTGCCTACCTCCCGGTGGCTCGCATGGTGTGGTTCTGGGCCGGTCCCGATGCAATCACCGACGCCGCGTCCCTGGAGAAGGTCACCGCCACGGCCGGCTGGCTGTGGGCCAAAGGTGCGCTCGATTTCGCCGGCGGCACCGTGGTGCACATCAATGCGGGCATTGCCGGTCTGGTCGGTGCGCTCATGCTGGGCAAGCGCCTCGGCTACGGCCGCGAAGCAATGCCGCCGCACTCCCTGACCATGACCATGATCGGCGCCTCCATGCTGTGGGTCGGCTGGTTCGGCTTCAATGTCGGCTCCAACCTGGAAGCGACCGGGCTGGCGTCCATGGCAATGCTGAACACGCAACTCGCCGCCGCGACGGCAGCGCTGGCCTGGATGTTCGGCGAGTGGATCTTCCGTGGCAAGCCGACCATGCTCGGCGCGGCGTCCGGCGCGATCGCAGGCCTGGTCGCGATCACCCCGGCGTGCGGTTTCGTCGGTCCGGTGGGTGCGCTCGTGCTCGGTCTGGTCTCCGGCCTGGTGTGCCTGTGGGCGGTCACGTGGCTCAAGCACAAGCTGGGCTACGACGACTCGCTCGACGTGTTCGGCGTCCACTGCGTGGGTGGTATCGTCGGTGCCCTGGGTGTGGGCATCTTCGCCGCGCCCTCGCTGGGCGGCTCCGGCATCTACGACTATGTCGCCAATGCCGTCAGCGCGGACTACTCGATCGCCAGCCAGTTCATGGTGCAGCTCACCGGCGTGGTCACCACGGTGATCTGGTCGGCTGTGGTCTCCTTCATTGCCTTCAAGATCGTCGACATGATCGTCGGTCTGCGGGTGAGTGAGGAGCAGGAGCGCGAAGGCCTGGACGAGACCCAGCACGGCGAGCGCGCCTACCACATGTAACTGCTTCTCTCCTCCTCCGGTCGCGGATCACCGGTTCAGGGGCGCCCTTCGAGGCGCCCCTTTTTTTGTCTTCTGCGTGCGCGCGTGGCACAGTGTGCTCGCAAGGAACCGGGCCGCACGGAGGGGCAGGGGTGGCGGCGCACCGGCCGACGAATCGGGTCGAAGGAGAAGTCAGTGCTGAGCGTGGGAACGCTTGGGGAAATCGGGCAGCGCACGCGCGCGGGACCCGGACCAGTTCGACTGATCCAGTGCGCCCGCGCGGCATGCCTCCCGTGAACATCAGGCCGTCGGCACCAGTCGAGCAGCTGATACGGCTGCTGGTCGCGGCCGCGCTCCTGGCTGGGAGCCTGTACGTCCTGATGCCACTGCTCGCACCCATCGTCTGGGCGGCGATCTTCGTCATCTCCACCTGGCCGCTGTACGTGTGGCTGCAGCGCCGGGTGCGCAACGTGAACGCGGCCGCGACGCTGGGCGCCCTTGCGCTGCTGGTAATGTTCGCGGTGCCCATTGCACTCATGGCGACGTCGCTGGTGGATCTGGCTAACTCCGCGTTGCAATACAGCCGCTCGCGTGACCTCCCCGGCGCTCCCGACTTCATCGCCAGGCTGCCGTGGATTGGCGAAGGCATCGCACGGCGCTGGAACGAAGCGGTGACCGACATTCCCGCCTTCCTCGCCTCCCTGCGACAGTATGAACCGCAGCTGCGCGAACTGCTGCTGCGGGTCGGACGAGGGCTGGGCCAGTCGGTGATCCTGCTTCTGCTGGCAGCGGTATTCGCCTTCTTCCTGTTTCGCGACGGCGCGCGCATCGGTTCCACGCTGGAGCGCGCTGCCGTCCGTATCGATGCGCTGCGCGGGTTGAAGCTGCTCGAGGTGGCAGGCAACACCACGCGCTCCGTGGTCTACGGGATCGTGGGCACTGCGGCCACGCAGGGTGTCCTGGCGGCGATCGGCCTGGCCATCGCGAACGTGCCGGCGCCGCTGCTTCTGGGACTGTTCACCGGCATGCTCGCGCTGATACCCATCGGCCTCACCGCCGTGATCATGCTGCCAGCCTGCGTCTGGCTGTTTCTGGAGGGCAGTCCCGCCTGGGGCATATTCCTGACGTTGTGGGCGGTGTTCGTGGTCGGTGGCGTGGACAATTTCCTGCGCCCGGTACTCATCAGCCGGGGCAGCAGGCTTCCGCTGGCCATCGTGCTCACGGGGGTCCTCGGTGGACTGCTGACGATGGGCGTGCTCGGCATCTTCATCGGCGCCGTGCTGCTGGGCGTGGCGTACGTGATGCTGCGCGAGTGGGTCGATGCGGTACCCGTACCGGCCGCGCCGACGAACGAGACCGTCGTCGCGCAGCCGAACGACGAGCCGCCGACGGATCAACCGCGCCCGCGATAGCCCGGCACACCCTGGTCGGGTATCCAGACCGCCCGCGGCGCCGCACCGGTTTGCCAGAACACGTCGATCGGCATGCCGCCACGCGGATACCAGTAGCCGCCGATGCGCAGCCAGCGCGGCGAGAGCAGGGCAACCAGGCGTTTGCCGATGGCGATCGTGCAATCTTCGTGGAACGCACCGTGGTTGCGATAGCTGCCGAGGTAGAGCTTGAGCGACTTGCTCTCGACCAGCCAGCGCCCCGGCACGTAGTCGATCACGAGGTGCGCGAAGTCCGGCTGCCCGGTGATCGGACACAGCGACGTGAACTCGGGTGCACTGAAGCGCACCAGATAGCGCTCGGCCGGATGCGCATTGGGTACGCGCTCGAGTTTGGCCGTGTCCGGCGATTCGGGTTGGACGACGGGTCGCCCCAACTGCGAGAGCGGGGGATGCGCGGAAGTCTTCCTGGCGGGCATGTTTCCAGTTCCTCAGTCTGCTGTGGCGCGTCACCGTAGATGATGACCGAAAGCATCTGGATAGGTACCTCGATCAAGCGCTCCGGGCCGTGAGGGATGCCGCCCCCGCAAGTCAGTGCGCCTCCCGGCTCGAGCCGGTGCGTTTCCTCCGCGGGTGATCTGCGCCTGGGCCGCCACGTCCGCGGCCGTCGCACGCTGTCGTTGCCGCAACTCCCGGACGGCATGTTCCAGATGGTGCTCCAAGCGGCGATCCGGGGCGCTGTCTCCCCCCTCGGGGACTGCGATTTACGGACGCGAGACCATGCGCGTCAGAACAAGCCCACCACCTTCCCGTCCTCGGTCATATCGATTCTCTCGGCTGAGGGCGATTTCGGCAGTCCGGGCATCGTCATGATGTCTCCACAGATCATCACGACGAACTCTGCGCCGGCGGCCAGACGCACTTCGCGCACGTTGACCACGTGCCCCGACGGTGCCCCTTTCAGCGACGGATCGGTCGAGAACGAATACTGGGTCTTCGCCACGCACACCGGGTAGTGCCCGAAGCCATCCTCCTCGAGCTTGCGGATCTGCGCGCGCACCTTGCCGTCGGCGGAGATGTCGCCGGCCCCGTATATCTTGGTCGCGACCGCTTTCATCTTGTCCCACAACGGCTGGCTGTCGTCGTAGACGAAGCGAAAGTCGGACGGCGTCCGCTCGACGATGTCGACCACGGCGTGTGCCACCTCCTCCGCACCCTTGCCGCCCTCGGCCCAGTGGCGGGCGAGCACGACCGGCGCCTCGTGATGCGCCATCTTGCGCTGGAGCAGGTCGACCTCGGCCTGGGTGTCGTGCGTGAAATGGTTGATTGCGATCACGCAGGGCAACCCGAAGTGGTTGCGCACGTTGTTCACGTGACGCTCCAGGTTGGCGATGCCCTCCTCCAGTGCCGCGAGATTCTCCTGGTTCAGTTCCTTCAGCTCGGCGCCGCCGTGGAACTTCAGGGCCCGGATGGTGGCGACGATCACCACCGCGTCGGGACGCAGACCGCTCTTGCGGCACTTGATGTCCACGAACTTCTCCGCACCGAGGTCGGCACCGAAACCCGCTTCGGTGACGACGTAATCGGCGAGCTTGAGGCTGGCCTTGGTGGCGATGACCGAGTTGCAGCCGTGCGCGATGTTGGCGAACGGACCGCCGTGCAGGATCGCGGGATTGTTCTCGAGCGTCTGGACGAGGTTGGGCTTGATCGCGTCCTTCAGGAGTACCGTCATGGCGCCATCGGCCTTCAGGTCGCGCGCGCGCACCGGCTTCTGGTCGCGCGTGTAGCCGGCCACGATATTGCCCAGGCGCTGCCTGAGGTCGTGCAGCGACGTGGCAAGGCAGAAGATCGCCATCACCTCGGAGGCCACCACGATGTCGAAGCCGTCCTGGCGTGGATAGCCGTTCGCGGTGCCGCCGAGCGAGACCACGATGTCGCGTAGCGCCCGATCGTTCATGTCGACCACCCGCTTCCAGGCAATCCGGCGCACGTCGATGCCCAGTTCGTTGCCGTGATGGATATGGTTGTCCACCATGGCGGCAAGCAGGTTGTTGGCGAGCGCGATGGCACTGAAGTCGCCGGTGAAGTGCAGGTTGATGTCCTCCATCGGCACCACCTGGGCATAGCCGCCGCCTGCCGCGCCACCCTTCACCCCGAACACGGGACCCAGCGACGGTTCACGCAGGCAGATCACGGTTTTCTTGCCGATGCGGTTGAGCGCATCGCCGAGGCCGACCGTGGTGGTCGTCTTGCCCTCGCCCGCCGGAGTGGGACTGATGGCGGTCACCAGGATCAGCTTGCCGTCCTTGCGATCCTTCAGGGACTCCAGGTAGTCCAGCGATATCTTCGCCTTGTAGTGGCCGTAAGGTTCCAGCGCATCGTCCGGAATGCCCAGGCGCTCGGACGCGAGGGTGGAAATGCGCTGCATGCGCGCGCGCTGCGCGATTTCGATGTCAGTCGGCAAGGGGACACTCCGCTTAGTCGTGCCCGCGCCCCTGCGGAGTATGAACTCGTGCGCTCGGCGAACCTCGCAGGCAGGCGTGCGGCGATTGGAAACGGCCGCAATTATTGCAGGTCTCCCCGCCCCCGGCTTCGACCCTCGCGCCGACCCGGGATTCAGCCCCATTCCAGCCAGCGGCACCCGCGCCATCGCCGCCGCCTCGACGGTCAACGCAGATGGGCAGCACGGTTTACCGTGAAGAGACGTACGCGGCGGGCAACTCGTTGTTTCGCTTGGATGGAGCCTGATCCCCCGCCACTGCCCGCGGCATGCAATTGCTGGCGCACGACCGCGACGGGTAGCTCGGGCGCCGCGGTGGCGCGCGCCCGGTTTGCCCGCCGATCGTCAGAGGACCAGCGTGTGGACGCGGACAGATCGGCAGCATGGGCCGCGAGGGCAAAGTGGCTACAATGGGTGTCCAAACGTGGATCCGACCCATGCATGCAGCTGATCTGACCCCCGCCCTGAGCGGGCCGTTGCTCCAGCTGGAACAACAGATCATCCAGAATCACCAGGCGATCGAGCACTGGTTCCGCTCGCAGTGGCAGGAACTCGAGACGCCGTTCTATGCGTCGGTCGATCTGCGCAACAGCGGCTTCAAGCTCGCTCCGGTCGACACGAATCTGTTCCCCGGCGGCTTCAACAATCTGAATGAAGCGTTCCTTCCGCTGTGCGTACAGGCGTCGATGGTTGCCATCCAGAAGCGGTGTCCGGATGCGAAGGGCGTGCTGCTGGTGCCGGAGAGCCACACCCGCAATCAGTTCTACCTCCAGAACGTCGCTCGCCTTCAAGCGATTCTGCGCATGGCTGGGGTGCGGGCGCGTGTCGGCACGCTGATCCCCGACATCACCGCGCCGACACCGCTGGAACTGCCGGGCGGCGGCAAGCTCACCCTCGAACCGATCGTCCGTCGCGGCAATCGCCTCGGCCTCGAAGGTTTCGACCCCTGCGTCGTGCTTCTCAACAACGACCTGTCCGCCGGCGTTCCGGCGCTGCTCCACAACATCGAGCAGCAGGTGATTCCGCCCACCTTCGCCGGCTGGTCTACGCGGCGCAAGTCGCGCCACTTCGCCGCGTACAGCCGCGTCGCCGCCGAGCTCGCGCGCATGCTCGGCCTCGACCCCTGGCTGCTCGACCCCTACTTCGGCACCTGCGGGCAGATCGACTTCCGCGAGCGCACGGGCGAAGATTGCCTGGCGCAGCACGTCTCCGAAATCCTGGAGCGCGTCCGCGCGAAGTACCGCGAGTACGGCATCGATCGGGAGGCCTTCGTCATCGTCAAGGCGGACGCCGGCACGTACGGCATGGGCATCATGACCGTGAAGAGTCCGGACGACGTGCGCGACCTGAACCGCAAGCAGCGCAACAAGATGGCGGTGGTGAAGGAAGGGCTCGAGGTCAGCGACGTCATGGTGCAGGAGGGCGTGTACACCTTCGAGACGGTGAACGATGCGGTCGCCGAGCCGGTCATCTACATGATCGACCAGTTCGTGGTCGGAGGCTTCTATCGGGTGCACACCGGCCGCGGCCAGGACGAGAATCTCAATGCGCCGGGCATGCACTTCGAGCCGATGCCGTTCGAGGAGAGCTGTCTGGTTCCCGAGGCGGAATTCACGCACGATTGCGCGCCCAACCGTTTCTACGCGTACGGCGTGGTGGCGCGCCTGGCGTTGGTCGCCGCAGCCCGGGAACTCGAGGAGATGGCAGCCGAGTTGGATGCCGGGGAGCAGGCGATCCGCAAGTTGGCCTGATGCAGCTCGCCTTCATCCTCGATCCGCTGGACAGCATCAAGTCCTATAAGGACTCCTCCTACGCCATGATGGAGGAGGCGGCTCGCCGCGGCCACGCGCTATTCGCGATTCATCAGGAGGGACTGCTGAGCCGCGACGGGCGGGCGTGCGCGACTGCATGGCCGGTCGAGCTGACCACAGACAAGCAGGCCTGGTATCGGCTGGGCGAGGCGTCCGAGCGGCCGCTGTCCGACTTCGACGCGGTCCTCATGCGCAAGGACCCCCCATTTGACATGGAGTACGTGTACAGCACCTACCTCCTCGAACTGGCGCAGCGCCAGGGGGCGCGGGTGATCAATCGCCCGGCTGCGCTGCGCGACTACAACGAGAAGTTCTCCATCACCAGCTTCACGCAGTTCACCGTTCCCAGCCTGGTGACCCGCCTGGAGACCCAGTTGCGCGCCTTCCTGGCCGAGCAACGCGACATCGTGCTCAAGCCGCTCGACGGCATGGGCGGCGCCTCGGTGTTCCGCGTGCGCGAAGGCGACCCCAACGTCGGGGTAATCATCGAGACGCTCACCCACTACGGCCGCCGTACGATCATGGCGCAGCGCTACATCCCGGAGATCGTGCATGGAGACAAGCGCATCCTGCTGATCGACGGCAAGCCGGCGCCCTATGCGCTGGCGCGCATCCCCAGGCCCGGGGAGACGCGCGGCAATCTGGCCGCCGGGGGCCGCGGCGTGGCGCAGCCGCTGACCGAGCGCGACCGAGAGATCGCGGAGACGGTGGGAGCGGCCCTGCGCGAAGACGGACTGCTGCTGGTTGGCCTGGACGTGATCGGAGACCACCTGACGGAGATCAACGTCACCAGTCCCACCGGCATGCGCGAAATCCACGATCAGACCGGCTTCAGTGTCGCGGCAATGATGATCGACGCGGTCGAGCGCGCGGTCGCGTGAGCCGGGGTGCGGCATCCGGTGGACCGGATGCAAGCGGCAACGTGCCACAGTACCGGTAGTAGAATCCGCGGGGTCGCGCAGCCCCCGCGCCCGAAACCCAGCTGTTTGACTCCATGGTAGGGATCCTCAAAATAGCGCACCGCCCCTTCGGCGAGAGCCTGATCCACACCGCCACGCACGTGCTCGGCGCCCGCCCGCCGCTTCTGCTTCAGCTCGGCATCAGCCTGCAAGACGATCCGCAGAACGTACTGCCGCAGGCGCGCAAACTGGTCCGCCAACTCGACCAGGGCGACGGCGTCCTCGTGCTCACCGACGTATACGGCGCCACCCCGGCCAACATCGCCGCCGCCCTGCTCATCCCCGGGCGCGTGGAGGGTGTCGCGGGCGCGAGCCTGCCGATGCTCGTGCGCGCGCTCACCTACCGGAACGAACGTCTCGACGCGGTGATCAGCAAGGCCGTGTCCGGCGGCGTCGAGGGGGTCTTCCACATGTCACCCGCGAGCCCGAGCAATGCAGCAACGGGAAGTTGAAATCGTCAACAAGCTCGGCCTGCATGCGCGCGCCTCGGCCAAGCTCACGCAGCTCGCCGGCAGTTTCCAGAGCGAAGTCTGGCTCGCCCGCAACGGCCGCAGGGTGAACGCCAAGAGCATCATGGGCGTCATGATGCTGGCGGCCGCCAAGGGCTCCAAGGTCGTCGTCGAGACCAGCGGCGACGACGAGGAAGATGCGCTGGCCGCGCTGGTGCAGCTGATCGAGCAAAAGTTCGGGGAAAGCGAGTGATGCGGCCGGGGATCGGGGGCTAGGCGGCATGTCCTTCACCATCCACGGCATCGGTGTCTCGGGCGGCATCGCGATCGGGCGTGCGCACCTGCTCACGCACACGCAGCTGGAGGTGGAGCACTACGACATCGACGAGGCCGATGTCGAACAGGAGAAGGAGCGCTTCGACCAGGCCATCCTCACGGCACGTGGCGAACTCGCCGCACTGGTCGAGCACATTCCCGAGAACGCGCCGCCGGAATTCGAGGGCTTCCTCAATCTGCACCTGATGATCCTTGGCGACAGCACGCTGTCGGAGACGCCGAAGACGCTGATCGAGACGCAACGCTGCAACGCGGAGTGGGCACTGACGCAGCAGACCGAGGAACTGCTCGCGCAGTTCGATCGGATGGAGGACGCCTATCTGCGCGAACGCAAGGCCGACGTCGTGCAGGTGGTCGAGCGGGTGCTCAAGGCACTGCTCGGCAAGCCGCGCAGCATCCCCGCACCCCGCCATCCCGAGGAGGACAGCATCCTCGTGGCACACGATCTGTCGCCCGCGGACGTGATCCTGTTCAAGCAGCACCGCTTCGCGAGCTTCGTCACCGATGTGGGGGGCGTGACCTCGCACACCGCCATCCTTGCGCGCAGCCTCGGCATCCCGTCGATCGTGGCCCTGCACCACGCGCGCCAGCTCATTCACGAGAACGAGCTGCTGATCGTCGATGGCACCAACGGCGTGGTCATCGTCAATCCCGACGCCAACGTGCTGGCCGAGTTCCACCTGCGTCAGGAGCAGTGGCAGCTCGAGCGCGAGAAGCTCAAGCGGCTCAAGACCACGCGCGCCGCCACGCTGGACGGCACCCGCATCGAGCTGCACGCGAACATCGAGCTTCCCGAGGACGTGGACCAGGCCCGTGCCAATTCCGCCGCCGGGATCGGCCTGTTCCGCAGCGAGTTCCTGTTCCTCAATCGGGGCGAGATCCCGAGCGAGGACGAACAGTTCGAGGCCTATCGCAGGGTGGCGATGGCGATGTCGCCCCTGCCGGTGACGATACGCACGCTCGACCTGGGCGCGGACAAGACCTGGAAAGGGGCCACCGATCGGGTCTCGCCCAATCCGGCGCTGGGACTGCGCGCAATCCGCCTGTGCCTGGCCGAGCCGCGCATGTTCCACGCGCAGCTGCGTGCGATCCTGCGCGCCTCGCACTACGGCAAGCTCAAGATCCTCGTGCCGATGCTGTCCACCTCGCACGAGCTGAACCAGACGCTGCACCTGCTCGACGAGGCCAAGCGCAGCCTCGATGCCGACGGCATCGCCTACGACCGGAACATCGCCGTAGGGGGCATGATCGAGGTGCCGGCCGCGGCGCTTTCGCTGCCCATGTTCATGCGCAAGCTCGATTTTCTGTCGATCGGTACCAACGACCTGATCCAGTACACGCTGGCGATCGATCGCACCGACGACAGCGTGGCACATCTGTACGATCCCCTGCATCCGGCCGTGTTGCAGCTCGTGGCGCAGATCATCCGCAGCGGCCACAAGGCCGGCAAGCCGGTGGCGGTGTGCGGCGAGATGGCCGGAGACGTGCGCCTGACCCGCATCCTGCTCGGATTCGGATTGCGCCAGTTCTCGATGCACCCGGCCCAGCTGCTCAGCATCAAGCAGCAGGTGCTGCGCACCGATCTGAGCGAGGTGACGCAGATCGCCGGCAAGATGCTCAAGTCGGACGATCCCGAACGCCTGCTCGCGCTGCTCGAGCGCATGAACATCTAGTTGGCTCCATGCGAATCGACTCGGAGCAACTGGTCCGGCACCTCGAGCGCGGCCTGCAGCCGCTGTATACCGTCTACGGCGACGAGCCCCTGCTCGCGCTGGAGGCTGCAGATCGCATCCGCAGCCAGGCGCGTGCCGAAGGCTACCTCGAGCGGGAACTCGTCATCGTCGAATCGGCCAGCGACTGGGCCCAGGTCGGCGCGAGCGGAAGCAGCCTGTCGCTGTTCGGCACCCGGCGTCTGCTCGATCTGCGGGTGCCGTCCGGAAAGCCGGGCACCGAGGGCGCCGAGGTCCTCAAGCGCTACACCTCCGGCCTGCCGCCCGACACGCTCACCCTGATCACGCTTCCGCGGCTGGACCGCACGGTGCTCAACAGCGGCTGGTTCCAGGCGCTCGACGCCGCCAGTATCGTCGTTGCGGCCAACGCCGTCCCGGCCGCGCGGCTGCCGCACTGGCTGGCCGGACGCCTGGCGGAGCAGAAGCAGGAGGCCGACCGCGCAACGCTGCAGTTCCTTGCCGACATGGTCGAGGGCAATCTCCTCGCCGCCCGGCAGGAGGTGCAGAAACTCGGGCTGCTGTTCCCGCCCGGCAAACTGGCATCGGACGCGGTGCGGGCCGCGGTCTCGGACGTCGCGCGCTATGACGTATTCAAGATCGGCGAACCGCTGCTCGCCGGCGACCACGCACGCTTCATCCGGATCCTGAATGGGCTCCAGGCCGAAGGCGCCGCCGCCCCGCTCGTCCTGTGGGCGATCACCGAGGAGATCCTTGCCCTGTGGCGCGTGTCGATGCTGACCCGATCGGGGCGGCCGCTGCAGGCGGCCCTGCGCGAGGCGCGCGTCTGGGGTCCGCGCGCCGAGCTGCTGCCGCAGGCGCTTCGCCGGACCTCCCCGGATCGGCTCGAACGCGCCCTGCTGCAGGCGGCCGAAACGGACCGTGCCATCAAGGGGATCGGCGCGGGCGATCCGTGGGACGAACTGCTGAGGCTGGGCGTCCTCGTGGCCGGGACACCGCAGCGGTCGGGCCGGGACAATCGGGGTAGAATCCCAGCGTGATCGCAGGGTGATCCGTCCCTGCGCGATGCAGGTCGTGATCCCGATGGACATTCATTCCTACATGCACGGCGTGGGTCGCGAGGCGCGCCGTGCCGCCCGCGCCATGGCGCGCGCCGAAACGCGCGCGAAGGATGGCGCGCTCCTGGCGATCGCGGACGCCATCGAGCGTGACAGCGCACGTCTGCTCGCAGCCAATGCCGAGGACGTGGACGCAGCCCGTTCCAAGGGCTTGGAACAAGCGATGGTGGATCGGCTCACGTTGAGCAGGAAAAGCGTGGCGGCCATGGCGCAGGGGCTGCGGGAAATCGCGGCGCTGCGCGATCCGATCGGCGCGATCACCGAGCTCGCCTACCGGCCCAGCGGGATCCAGGTCGGCCGCATGCGCGTGCCGCTGGGCGTGGTCGCGATCATCTACGAAGCGCGTCCGAACGTGACGGCGGATGCCGCCGGCTTGTGCCTGAAGTCGGGCAACGCCGCGATCCTGCGCGGCGGCTCCGAGGCGATCCGCTCCAACCATGCGATCGCGGCCTGCGTGCGCGAGGGACTCGCCAGCGCCGGCCTGCCGGAGGCCGCGGTGCAGGTGGTGGAGACCACGGACCGCGCGGCAGTCGGTGAACTGATCACGATGAAGGAGTTCGTCGACATCGTCGTGCCACGTGGGGGCAAGGGGTTGATCGAGCGCGTCTCCAGCGAATCGCGCATTCCCGTGCTCAAACACCTCGACGGCATCTGCCACGTCTACATCGACGATCGGGCGGATCTGGACAAGGCGCTGCGCATCGCCGACAACGCCAAGACCCAGCGCTACGGCACCTGCAACACCATGGAGACGCTTCTCGTGCACCAGGACATCGCCCGGCGCGCGCTGCCGCCGCTGGCGAAGATCTATGCCGACAAGGGGGTCGAGTTGCGCGGCTGCGATCGCGCGCGCGCGATCGTGGAGGCGATGCTGCCCGCGACGGACCAGGACTGGTACACGGAATACCTTGCGCCGATCCTCAGCGTGCGCGTGGTGGACGATCTCGACCAGGCGATGGAGCACATCGCGGCCTACGGTTCGCAGCACACCGATGCCATTGTCACGGAAGACTACGCACGCGCGCGCCGCTTCCTGCGCGAAGTCGATTCCAGCTCGGTGATGGTGAACGCCTCCACGCGCTTCGCCGATGGGTTCGAGTACGGTTTGGGGGCCGAGATCGGGATCTCCACCGACAAGCTGCACGCACGGGGTCCGGTCGGCCTCGAAGGACTGACCTCGCAGAAGTACGTCGTACTCGGCGACGGCCACATCCGCACCTGACCCGAACTTCCTGCCCTCGCTGAAGGGCGCAACAACGAGAAGCCTTGAACCGCCAATGAGCAACGTTATCGAGGTCAGGGTTCCCGACATCGGGGACTTCAAGGACGTGCCCGTCATCGAAGTGTTGGTGAAGGCGGGCGAGGCCATCGCAGCCGAAACGTCGCTGATCACCATCGAATCCGACAAGGCGACGATGGAAGTGCCGGCACCCGAGGCAGGCACCGTCAAGGACCTGCGGGTGAAGGTCGGCGACAAGGTGTCCGAGGGGGTGGTCATCCTGACACTGGAGGTTGCCGGCACCACGGCACAGGCGCCTGCGCCCGCTGCGGCGCCCGCGGCGCCGGCCGCTGCGACGCCCGCCCCCACGCCCGGTGCCACGCCCGGTGCCACGGTGAAGGGGGACATCCATGCGCAAGTGGTCGTCATCGGCTCCGGCCCCGGCGGATATACCGCGGCATTCCGTGCAGCGGATCTCGGCAAGCAGGTGGTGCTCGTCGAGCGCTACGACAGCTTGGGAGGCGTGTGCACGAACGTCGGCTGCATCCCGTCCAAGGCGCTGCTGCATGCCGCGCGTGTGATCGCGGAGGCAGAGGAGATGTCGCACTTCGGTGTGAATCTCGGCCCGGCCAAGGTGGACTTGGACAAGCTGCGGGGGTGGAAGGAGGGCATCATCGCCCGATCCAATCGCGGGCTCTCGGGTCTTGCGAAGCAGCGCAAGGTGCAGGTGGTGACGGGAACGGCGACGTTCACCTCGCCGCACATGCTGGAGGTGAAGAGTAGCGACGGCACCAAGAAGGTGTCCTTCGACCACTGCATCATCGCCGCCGGCTCCCAGCCCGCGCGCATACCTGGATTTCCGTACGACGACCCACGCCTGATGGATTCCACCGGCGCGCTGGCGCTCACAGACGCGCCCAAGCGCCTGCTGGTGATCGGCGGCGGCATCATCGGGCTCGAGATGGCGACCGTGTACGACGCCCTCGGCTCGAAGGTGAGCGTGGTCGAGCTGATGGACGGCCTCATTCCCGGCGCCGACCGCGACGTCGTGAAACCGCTTCACAAGCGCATCGAGAAGCGCTACGAGGCGATCCTGCTCAAGACCAAGGTGGCGAAGCTCGAAGCCGTGAAGGAAGGCATCCGTGCGACGTTCGAGGGCGATGGCGCGCCCGCACCGCAGGTGTACGACCGCGTGCTGCTGTCGGTCGGTCGCCGCCCGAATGGCAAGGTCATCGGTGCAGAAGCGGCGGGTGTGCAGGTGGACGAGCGCGGCTTCATCCGCGTGGACAACCAGATGCGGACCAACGTGCCGCACATCTACGCCATCGGCGACATCGTGGGGGAACCGATGCTGGCGCACAAGGCGACGCACGAGGGCAAGCTGGCTGCGGAGGTGATCGCCGGCCACAAGGCCGCCTTCGACGCGCGCACGATCCCCTCGGTCGCCTACACCGATCCCGAGATCGCCTGGATGGGCCTGACCGAAGCGGCCGCAAAGGCGCAAGGCATCGAGATCGAGAAGGCCGTGTTCCCGTGGGCCGCGAGCGGCAGGGCACGTGCCATCGGACGTGACGAGGGCATGACCAAGCTGCTGTTCGACAAGAGCACGCGCCGCCTCCTCGGCGCCGCCATAGTCGGGCCGAACGCCGGCGAACTGATCGCCGAGACGGTGCTGGCGCTGGAGATGGGCGCCGATGCACAGGACATCGGCCTGACCATCCACCCGCACCCGACGCTGTCGGAAACCGTGTTCTTTGCCGCAGAAATCGCCGAGGGCAGCATCACCGATCTGTACATGCCGAAGAAGTAGCGTGCGATGGACGCATGACCTTCACCCCGCTCCTCACCCCGCCGCACACCGTCGAGCGACCTGCGCTCTGGTTCACGTTCCAGGGGGTTCAGATCCTCGTACGCCGCGAGGGCGGGCGTGCCTCGATGCCGCACCTGCTGCATCCCATCGAACTGGGGTTGACGCCGCTGCGTGAGCAGTACCTGGGCACGTTGGGGGAAATGCACTGCTTCGCCTGCGAGGTCGACAAGGAGGCCACGCCGCCGGAGGGCTGGATCTGGAGCGGCCTGCGCGGGCTGTTCGGACTGGTGGACGATGGCATGTTCGCGCTCGCCGGGCGCGCGATGCAAATCGTCGACTGGGACCGCTCGCACCAGTACTGCGGGCGCTGCGGCACACCTACGGCCGTCAAGGCAGGCGAGCGGGCACGCGTCTGCCCGGCGTGCGGACTGACCCACTACCCGCGCCTGGCGCCCGCGGTGATGGCCCTGGTGCAACGGGGCAACGAACTGCTGCTCGCGCGCTCTCCGCACTTTCCACCCGGCATGCACAGCGCCCTCGCGGGCTTCGTCGAGCCCGGCGAGAGCCTCGAGCAATGCCTGCAGCGCGAGGTGAAGGAAGAGGTGGGCATAGACGTCACCAACCTGCGCTACTTCTCGAGCCAGCCGTGGCCGTTCCCGCACTCGCTCATGATCGCCTTCAACTGCGACTACGCCGGCGGCGACCTGACACTGCAGCCGGACGAGATCGAGGCGGCGGGGTGGT
>CAZNBS010000019.1:0-30366 GCA_964570955.1 uncultured Burkholderiales bacterium
ATCGGACGGTGACAGCGTTCATCGGCCGCAACTACGGCCGGGACGGCGACGGGCGCTGGTACTTCCAGAACGGGCCTCAACGCGTGTTCGTGCGGCTCGACTACACGCCACACGTGCTGCGGGTGGAACCGGCATCGGCCGGCTTCGACCTGGTTACGCACGGTGGAGAACGCGTGCACGAGTGCACGGACGCGTTCCTGGACGAAAACGGTTGCCTGCTCGTTGCGTTCGAGCGGGGCGTCGGCGTGGTGAGCGATCGCGACTTGGCGAGCCTGCTCCCATGCCTGCGGCGTGGCGATGGAACGGTGGCCGGTGACGAGGACCTGGAGCAATGGATGGATGGCAGCGTACCCGACGGGGCTTGCCTGGATCTCGGACGGGTTCGCCTGCCGCTGGGCAGTATCCGCGCACACGAAGTCCCGGCGCGATTCGGCTTCGATCCCGACCCGCGGCCTGCACCGGGTGAACCCGAGTGCTGACGCCTCGCAGCCGGGCTACCTCAGCCGCCTGCGCGCGTACTCTTCCTCGATGTTGTCGCGGTAGTAGCTGGCGATGGTGGGTGCCGCCATCAGGCGCCGGTGCACCTCGGATGGGACGCGTGAATACTGCCAGACGGTTCCGTCCGACATCTCCACTTCCAGGATCTGGGAACCGCTGTCGTAGCCGACCGAGCGGATCTGACTCGAACTGACTTTCCTGCGTTCCATCATTCCTCCGCCTGCGTTGGACGCACTATAGCGCCGGGCAATGGGAACGGGAATCGCATCTCCGGCTCATGCCGGAATAGCGCCTACGTCCGTGGCAGCAGCCTGCGACGTGCGCTCAGGAGACAAAGCCCGCGGAGGTGACTGGGATCCTTCACGGATGCAGACCTCGCGCGAGCATCCTGGAGCTAGAGCTTAGTTCGGCCGGTTACCAGATACCGGGAATGGCCAAGCTGCCGGCGCGGGAGCGGGCTTCGGTGCTGCCGGGGAAGCGGACTCTACTTTCTTTGCCGCTTTTCTTGGCGCAGCCTTTTTCTTCGCAGCTTTTTTCGCAGGCTTCTTGGCAGCCTTCTTGGCCGCTTTCTTCGCCGCCTTCTTGGCAGGCTTCTTCGCCGCCTTCTTGGCAGCGGCCTTCTTCGCCGGCTTCTTGGCAGCAGACTTCTTCGCTACCTTTTTGGCGGGCCGCTTGGCAGCCGCCTTCCTGGCCGTCTTCTTGGCAGCCTTCTTCGCCGCCTTCTTGGCAGGCTTCTTCGCAGCCTTCTTCGCAGCCTTCCGGGCCGGCGCCTTCTTCTTTGCGGCGGCCTTCTTGGCGACGCGCTTCACTGCCGGCTTCTTGGAAGCAGCCTTCTTCGCGGTCGACTTCTTCGCCGGTGCCTTCTTCTTGGCAGCGGACTTCTTGGCAGCAGCTTTCTTCACAGCCATGTTGCGTACTCCTTGAGTTAAGTTGACAACAAGACACCACGCACCCGAGGGTGCGACCACGCACCCGTCCTGGCGATACAGCCGCCGAGACGAGCCTCGCAGTTCCACGCATGCGCACGCCGGGGGCCTCGGCGCGGCAACGAAAAAAGGGCCAGGGCGTCTCCGCGTGGACTGCCGGAAACGCCTCTGACCCTGCTTGTCCCAAGCCCCCGCGACCAGGGGCACCATGTCGACCGTTGGTCTATATGCATCAATCCCAGCTCAGCGTGCCCCCTGTCTGGTACTCGGTGACGCGCGTCTCGAAGAAGTTCTTCTCCTTCTTGAGATCGATCATCTCCGACATCCAGGGGAACGGATTGGATGCGCCGGGGAACAGCGTATCCAGGCCGATTTGCTGGCAGCGCCGATTGGCGACGTAACGAAGGTATTCCTTGAACATCGGTGCGTTCAGGCCCAGCACGCCGCGCGGCATGGTGTCCTCCGCGTACCGATATTCCAGCTCGACCCCGCGCTTGATCAGGCCGCGGATCTCGTCCTTGAACTCGGCGGTCCACAGCTGGGGGTTCTCTAGCTTGATCTGATTGATCACGTCGATGCCGAAATTGCAGTGCATCGACTCGTCCCTGAGGATGTACTGGTACTGCTCGGCCGCTCCCGTCATCTTGTTCTGACGGCCCAGCGCCAGGATCTGGGCGAACCCGACGTAGAAGAACAGGCCTTCCATGATGCAGGCGAAGACGATCAGGCTCTTGAGCAGCTTCTGATCGGCTTCCAGGGTGCCCGTCCGGAAGGCCGGATTGGTCAGCGTGTCGATGAAGGGGATCAGGAACTCGTCCTTCTCGCGGATCGACACGATCTCGTGATAGGCGTTGAATACCTCTCCCTCGTCCAGACCCAGGCTTTCGACGATGTACTGGTAGGCGTGGGTGTGGATGGCCTCCTCGAAGGCCTGGCGCAGCAGGTACTGGCGGCATTCGGGCGCGGAGATGTGCCGGTAGGTGCCGAGCACGATGTTGTTCGCCGCCAGACTGTCTGCGGTGACGAAGAAACCGAGATTGCGGCGGATGATGCGCCGCTCGTCCTCCGTCAGTCCGTTCGGATCCTTCCACAGGGCGATGTCGCGGCTCATGTTGATCTCCTGCGGCATCCAGTGATTCGCGCAGGAGGCGAGGTATTTCTCCCAAGCCCACTTGTACTTGAACGGGACCAGCTGATTGACGTCGGTCTTGCCATTGATGATCCGCTTGTCCTCGACCTTGATGCGACGGAGGCTCTCGCTCACCGTAGCCTTGTCGTCGCGCGACAGGGCCGGGGACTGAGGCAGGAACGCAGCCGACGGGCCGAGCCCCATTCCAGCAACCGATGTCGTGTCCTCAAAAGAAAGCATCTGACTATTCCTGTGGTCGTGACTGCTAAGCAATGTTTATGCCGCTGAGTTTGTGATCTTTTGACGTCGAGTGCAAGCGCGCGTTCACGTTCTACTGGCAGGCCTCGCACGTCGGATCGTCGATCGCACAGAACTTCGGCTCCAATGCATCGGATCCCAGCCCGCCGGCGGCCAGCATTCCCCCGTCGGCCGGCACCGCATTCAGCTGCCCGGTGTTCACCGTCGACTTCTCCGCGTGCGTGGCACCGAGCGTGCGCAGGTAGTAGGTCGTCTTCAGCCCTCGCAACCAGGCGAGCTTGTAGATCTCGTCGAGCTTCTTGCCCGAGGCGCCCGCCATGTACAGGTTCAGCGACTGCGCCTGATCGATCCACTTCTGTCGGCGGCTCGCCGCCTCGACGAGCCAGGACGGATCCACCTCGAAGGCGGTCGCGTACAGGGTGCGGATCTCGGCGGGAATGCGGTCGATCTTCGCCAGACTGCCGTCGAAGTACTTGAGGTCCGCGATCATCACCTCGTCCCACATGTTCAGGGCCTTCAGATCCTGGACCAGGTGCTCGTTGACGACGGTGAACTCGCCCGAGAGGTTGGACTTCACGTACAGGTTCTGGTAGGTCGGCTCGATGCTGGCCGACACGTCGATGATGTTGGCGATCGTCGCGGTCGGTGCAATGGCAAGGCAGTTCGAATTGCGCATCCCGAACTGGCGGATACGCCCCCGCAGCGCGGACCAGTCCAGGGTAGACCCGGTGTCGACCTCGACATAGCCCCCACGCGCCTCCCGCAGCAGGGCCAGGCTGTCCTGCGGCAGGATGCCGCGGTGCCAGAGGGAGCCTTCGAAGGTCGAGTACGGCCCGCGCTCCTCCGCCAGTTCGGTCGATGCCCAATAGGCGTGGTAGGCGACCACCTCCATGGACTGATCGGCGAACTCGACCGCCTCGCGTGAGGCGTAAGGCACGCGCATCAGGTGCAGGCAATCCTGGAAGCCCATGATGCCCAGACCCACCGGACGATGCTTCAGGTTCGAGTTGCGCGCCTTGTCGACTGCGTAATAGTTGATGTCGATCACGTTGTCGAGCATGCGCATGGCGGTGCGGACCGTCCTGCCCAGCTTGGCATGGTCGAGCTTGCCGTCCTTCATGTGGGCGGCCAGGTTGATCGACCCGAGGTTGCAGACCGCGATCTCGCTGTCCGAGGTGTTCAGGGTGATCTCGGTGCACAGGTTGGAGCTGTGCACCACTCCCACGTGCTGCTGCGGGGAGCGCAGGTTGCACGGGTCCTTGAACGTGATCCAGGGGTGGCCGGTCTCGAACAGCATCGACAGCATCTTGCGCCACAGCTGCACCGCCGGGACCTTCTTGAACAGCTTCAACTCCCCGCTCGCGGCCTTGCGTTCGTACTCGAGATAGGCCTTCTCGAAGGGGCGGCCGTAGCGGTCGTGCAGATCGGGCACGTCGGACGGGGAGAACAGGGTCCACTCTGCGTTCTCCATGACCCGCTTCATGAACAGATCCGGTATCCAGTTGGCCGTGTTCATGTCGTGGGTCCGGCGGCGGTCATCACCGGTGTTCTTGCGCAGTTCCAGGAATTCCTCGATGTCGAGGTGCCAGGTCTCCAGGTAGGAGCACACGGCGCCCTTGCGTTTGCCGCCCTGGTTCACCGCGACGGCGGTGTCGTTCACCACCTTCAGGAAGGGCACCACCCCCTGCGACTTGCCGTTCGTTCCCTTGATGTGGGAGCCGAGCGCCCGCACCGGCGTCCAGTCGTTGCCGAGTCCGCCGGCAAACTTCGATAGCAGCGCGTTCTCCTTGATCGCCTCGTAGATCCCTTCCAGGTCGTCGGAAACGGTGGTCAGGTAGCAGCTCGACAGCTGTGAACGGTGGGTGCCGGAATTGAACAGCGTCGGCGTCGAGCTCATGAAGTCGAAGCTCGACAGGACACCGTAGAACTCAATCGCCCGCGCCTCGCGCTGCGGCTCGTTGAGCGCCAGACCCATGGCCACGCGCATGAAGAACGCCTGCGGCAGTTCGATGCGGCGCCCCTCCACGTGGATGAAGTAACGGTCATAAAGGGTCTGCAGGCCCAGGTAGCCGAACTTGAAGTCTCGACTGGCGTCGAGCGCGGCCCCCAGCGCCTGCAGATCGAAGGAGCGCAGCCGGGAATCCAGCAGACCCGCCTGGATGCCGCGCTCGATGAAGCCGGGAAAGTAGTCCGCGTAGCGGGTGAACATCCCAGCGTGGCTGACCTCCTCGCCCAGGACTTCGTGCTGGATGCTGTGCAGCAGCAGGCGGGCGGTCACGTAACTGTAGGCGGGGTCTTTCTCGATCAGCGCGCGCGCGGACAGGATCGCGCACTTGCGCACCTCGTCCATCGACACGCCGTCGTAGAGGTCCTTGAGGACGTTCTGCAGGATCAGACCGGCATCGACAGCGCCCGCCAGTCCTTCGCAGGAATCCTGTACCAACGCCTGCATCCTGCCAAGGTCGAGCGGGCGGCGGATATCGCCGTCCATGACGCTGATCGCGGGCTGGCGGGTCTGTGCCTGCGCGGCTTTCTGCTGCGCACGCAACCGTGAGCGCTCCTCGCGATACAGGACATAGGCACGCGCGACGTCGTGCTCGCCCGAGCGCATCAGGCCCAGTTCGACCTGGTCCTGGATGTCCTCGATGTGGAAGGTCCCGCCCTGGGGCTGGCGACGCATGAGCGCGCCGACCACGGCCTCGGTCAGCGCCTGCACCTGCTCACGGATGCGCGCGGAGGCTGCCCCCTGGCTCCCGTTGACGGCGAGAAATGCCTTGGTCATGGCCACCGAGATCTTGCCAGGCTCGAATCCCACGACTGCGCCGTTGCGGCGGATCACCTTGTATTGCGCGTAGCGCGAATCACGCACCTGCGCTTCGGCAGTTTCCATTGACTTTGCGCTGACCGGCGTCGCGGTCGCGGCTTCTGTGGCCGGCTGCATCACTGTCCCTTCCCCCATCGCTCTTGTTTTCGGGCAGTCGTCCCTCACCCCACGACTGCAACCACTCGACCGGTGCAACCACTAGATATTGTGTGCGTGTGGCTGCAGAGCTACTAATTCTAGTGGCCCATCAACGAGTGTCAAGAATTTTTGAGCGACGTCGGCAGTCACGCAACACTCGCGCGCACTGGTGCGTCGCATCAGCGCACGAGAATCTCGCGCGCAAGCCGCACGGTGTTGAAGTGAACGTCCACCGTGTCCTCGATGCGCCGGCCGTATCCGCCGGCCATGGCGACGGCGACCGGCACTACGGCGGCGGCACACGCCTCGAACACGAGACGGTCGCGTGCCTCGAGGCCGGCAGTCGTCAGTTTGAGTCGGCCCAACCGGTCGCCCTCGTGTGGATCGGCACCTGCCAGATAGATAATTAGATCGGGCTGCGCGGCCGAGAGGGCGTGGTACAGGCCGCGCTGGAGCACAGGCAGGTAGGCCTCGTCGCCGGCGCCGTCCGGCAGCTCCAGATCGAGGTCGCTGGTTTCTTTGCGGAAGGGAAAATTGTTCGCTGCGTGGATGGAAAAGGTGAACACGCTCGCGTCCCCGGCGAGGATGCGGGCGGTGCCGTTGCCCTGGTGCACGTCGCAGTCGAGCACCAGTGCGCGCCGGATCGCACCGACGGCCTGCAGTTCGAGCGCGCAGATCGCCGCATCGTTGAATACGCAGTAGCCCTCGCCGCGATCGCGAAAGGCGTGGTGTGTCCCGCCGGCGAGGTTGACGCCCACGCTTCCGGAATCGAGCGCAGCGCGCGCGGCGGCGAGCGTGGCGCCCGCAGAGCGCCGCGAGCGCTCCACCATCTGCTCCGACCAAGGGAATCCGATGCGCCGCTGCTCCTGCTCGCTCAGATCGCCCGAAACCACGCGACGCAGGTAGGCGGCGTCGTGGGCACGCAGAATCTGGTCGTCGCGCGCGGCTGGCGGCTCCTGGAGCCCGTGAGGTCCGGCCAGTCCCGCTGCCTCGACGCGCTCGCGCAGCAGCCGGTACTTCTGCATCGGGAAGCGATGGCCCGGGGGCAACGGCAGGACGAAGCGATCCGAGCTGAAGATGCGCATGCGATGCGCGGACGCGTCAGGCCCGGGTGCGGCCGCCGGGGACGCGTGTCCAGTCGAAGAAGGGGCCCGGGTCGGTCTTGCGGCCAGGTGCGATGTCGCTGTGACCCGTCACGGCGCGCACGGGATACTGCCCGCGCACTGCCCGCAGAAGCCGATCGAGGGCGAGGTACTGCGCGTCGCGGAACGGCACGAGGTCCGAGCCTTCCAGCTCGATACCGACCGAGAAGTCGTTGCACCGCTCGCGCCCCATCCAGCGCGATTTCCCCGCGTGCCAGGCGCGCAGGTCGCACGAGACGAACTGGACGATCTCACCCGTCCGCCGAATGTAGAAGTGCGAGGACACCCGCACGCCGGCCAGGGTTGCGAAGAACGGATGCGCGAGCGGATCGAGGCGATTGAGGAAGAGATCGACCACGAACTCGCCGCCGAACTGATGCGGCGGGAGGCTGATGTTGTGCACCACCGCCAGATCCACCGCACTGCCCGGCGGGCGCGCGTCGAAATTCGGTGACGGCTCTCGGTGCGCACCCGCGTACCAGCCGTCGGTCCAGTCGGGAACGGGCACGCCGGACATGCGCGGGCGAAGGAAAACGCTACGGCTTGGCAGCGGGCGCCGGCACCTTACTGCTGTCGTCGGCCGTCGTGCGCTTGTAGTCGTGCGGCGCCTTCCACAGGGTGGCCGGCAGGCGGGAACCGGCCGCACGCTTGCCGATCGGCTTGAGCGCGGCGGCCTTGCCTTCGCGCCCGATCTCGGCCAGCGGAAGCGCGCTGTTGTAGCGCAGACGATCGGTGACCTTCGAGTAGGTGACGATGACGTCGTCACCCTTGACCGACCACTTTGCGAAGGTGGTGGAGCGTCCGCGCCGCTTGCCCGGCATGTTGGGCAGCTGGAAGTCGTACTCGGCGACGATCTCGGCCTTGCCCTGTTCCATCAGCTTGATGTAGAGGCGTTCGTCCTCTGGAGAGCGCGCGGCTTCCCAGGTCCCGATCAGGGCGGATGCAGGTACCGCGTGCACAGGCGCACAGGCAAACAGCGCGAGCAGCAGCGCGAAGAGGCGGAATGTCATGCAGCAGATCTCCTTGCCGGCGGCCCTCTGCGGGGCGCGCCACATTATAGTGGTGCGGGGTCAGTTGATGCCCAACCGCTCCATCCGGTAGCGCATGGCACGGAAGGTGATGCCGAGCAGCTTGGCCGCCGCGGTGCGATTGAAGCGCGTCTTCTCGAGGGCCTCGAGAATCGCCTCCTTCTCCACCCGGTCCAGGTACTCCTGCAGCGGCCACTTGCCCTCCGACCCCTCGACCGCGTGCTCCACCCTCTCCGCATCGGGGGGCGTGAGCTGCAGGTCTGCGGTGGCGATGGTCTGGCCGTCGCACAGCGCCATGGCGCGCTCGAGGATGTTCTCCAGCTCCCGCACGTTGCCGGGAAAGTCGTACTGGGCCAGGGCGCGCATGGCGCCCTCCTCGATCTCCGGACGCATCACCTTGGCCTGCCCGGCGAGCTTGTCGAGCACGGCGCTGGCGATCGCGGGAATGTCCTCGCGCATGTCGCGCAGCGCAGGCATGCGCAGTTCGATCACGTTCAGGCGATAGAACAAGTCGTGGCGGAACTTGCCCGACTCCACGCAATCTCCCAGGTTCTGGTGGGTTGCGCTGATGATGCGCACGTCGACCGCGTCCTCCTGGGTCGAGCCCACCTTGCGCGCCTTCTTCTCCTGGATGGCCCGCAGCAGCTTGACCTGCATGGGCAACGGCAGGTCGGCCACCTCGTCGAGGAACAGGGTGCCGCCGTTGGCGGCCTGGAAGAATCCGTCGCGGTCGCTGTCCGCCCCGGTGAACGCGCCCTTGCGGTAGCCGAAGAATTCGCTCTCCATCAGGTTCTCCGGGATCGCGCCGCAGTTGACTGGCACGAATGGGCGGTCACGCCGCGCGCTCTTCTGGTGGATCAGGCGCGCGGCCAGCTCCTTCCCGCTGCCCGACTCGCCGGTGATGTGCACCGGCGCCTCGCTGCGCGCCAGCTTTTCGATGAGCTCGCGCACATTCACGATCGCCGGCGACGTGCCGAGCAGTCCGCGCTCGCCAGCAGTCATCTCGACCATCTTGCCGTCGCTCACCTTGGGCAGCGACAGCGCCGACTTCACCAGCGTGCGCAGCTGGTCCAGGCTCACCGGCTTGGACACGTAGTCGAAGGCACCCGCCTTGAGGGCCGCCACCGCATTCTCGGTGTTGCCGTGCGCGGTGATGACCGCGACCGGGAGGTCGAGTTCGGCCTTCTGGATCTGCTCGACGATCTCCAGCCCGGTGCCGTCGGGCAGGCGCATGTCCGTCAGGCACAGGTCGTAATGGCGACCGTTGGCCAGCTTCTCGCCGGCGTCCGCGACGCTCATCGCCCGATCCACGTCCAGTCCCATGCGCAGCAGGGTCAGTTCGATCAGTTCCAGGATGTCGACTTCGTCGTCAACCACGAGGACGCAGCGTTGCGGGGCAGAGGTCCGCCCCGTGGCTCCGTTCCGTTCAATGCGCTTCAAAGCTTCGCTCCCCTGATTGCCAACAAAAAGTGTGCACCCGCACCGGAGTGCTCCACGTACTCGAGCGACGCGTTGTTGGCGTCGCAGATCTCGCGGGCGATGTACAGCCCCAATCCCGTCCCGCTCGCCGCGGTCGTGAAGAACGGTTCGAACAGGTGCGGCAGGATGGCCTCGGGAACGCCGGGGCCATCGTCCTGCACGTGCAGTTCGAGCGCATTGCGCAGCGGGCCTACGCCCAGCGTCAGGCGGATGCTGCCGCTGCGCCGCTGGCAATAGCGCAACGCGTTCCGGCACAGGTTCCACATGATCTGGTTGAGGTGGCTGCGGTCGAAGGTGACCGAGCCGTCATGCTCGACCTGCAGGCCGATCACGTCCTCAGGCACCTTCTCGATCTGGCAAAACTGCGACACGAAGGTGCGCAGAAAGTCGCCGACCATGAAGGTCTCGCGGTGAGCGCGGTCGCGGCGGTTGAGCTTCAGCACGTCCTGCACCATGCGATCGAGTCGCTGCGTGTTGTCGTGCACGATCGTGAGCAGCCGCTTCTGCGTCTCGCTGAGGTTCTGCTCCTCGAGCAGCAGCTCGGCCGCGTGGTTGATGGCCGAGAGCGGGTTGCGGATCTCGTGCGCGATGTTGGCGGTGAGCCGGCCCATCGCCGCAAGCTTCATCTGCTGCGCCTCGGCCTGGATACGGGTCAGGTCCTCGAGGAAGACCACCGCACCGCGATTGCGGTTGCGGCCGACCGGCACGAAGCGCGCACCGGCGAGCTTGTTGGTCAGCACGGTACGCATCGGGTCGAAGTCGGCGCCCGCATCCTGGCGCCAGCGCTTGAGCCGATCGTCCAGCTGCGGCGCGTAATCGGACAGGCGCGTTTCCGCGGACCCGCGCGGAATGGGCCCGAGGATCTCGATCGCGCGACGATTGATCTGGCGGATCGTCCCGTGCTCGTCCACCACCAGCACACCATCCTGCATGTCCTGGATGACCAGCTGGTTGACGTGCGCCATGCTGGCGAGGTCCACTTCGCGCTGCGCGGCGAGCTGCTCGCTGGCCTGGGTGTAGCGCGCCAGGGTATGCGCGAGCCAGGCGGTGGCGAAGTAGCCCACGCTCAGCAGGCCGGCCTGCACGAAGAAGTTGATGGTGCCGTCCAGGTAGACGGTATCGAAGATGTGCTCGAGCAGGACGGCGATGCTCGCCAGGGACGCGAAGAACAGGGTCATGCGCCCGCGGCTGATGATGCCCGCCGCGGCCAGCGACGCCAGCAGGAGCAAGCCCAGGCCGCTCCCCACCCCGCCGCTGGCGTAGGTGAGCAGGGAGACGAAGAGGACGTCGGCGCAGACCTGCAGCGCGATCTGGGTATTGAATTCGGGACGGCGGGACCGGATGCCGATGAAGAACACGGCCGCGGTCAGGATGTAGATCGTTCCCGTGTAGAAGAACAGCGCGGGGTTGCGCGAGCCGAACACCGCGTCGGGAAAGATCACGGCCGAGAACAACAGCACGCCCGCGACGATGACGCGGTAGACGTTGAAGTAGAACAGCGAACCCCAGTACGAATTGGCACGCGCCGAGGCTGCCAGTGCGGCCACCTCGACGTTGCGCTCGCGCACCATCGCTTCCACGGCAGCGTTCATGGGCGCTCCGCGGCGAGCGCACGCGCACCCTGCGGGTACCCGCCTGCGCCGGACAATGCCTGAAACCGGTCGTGTGCCTTCATCTGCCTCGGATGCCGGTACGCGCTTCGCCGTGTACCGGTGGCGAAGGCTGCCGTCTACTCTTCCCTTCCGTTCTGGCCGCTCAGCCTGAGATGGTCGTCACTGCAGTAGAACTTGCCGCGCGAGGCGAAACCTTCGCTACGCGGCAGGTGCACACCGCACACCGCGCAGCGGACCATGTCCTCCGGCGTCGCAGGCGGCGCAACCGGCTTGCGTTCCGCCTCGGACCGTTCGCTCTGGCGCCGCGCCCGGCTGAGGATCAGATACGCGACGATGCCTAACGCGAGCAGAAGGAGGAACTTGGTCATGCACGGCTTCGCTGGGTGGGGTTAACGGCGCAAAAGTGAATTTTTGCAGCCCGACGATCGAAGAATACGAGCGTTGCCCGGGCTTTGGAAGGCGCGCCGATGATACCGCAGCGCCGGGAGCCGCCCAAGGCCCGCGCTTGCACCGTGCAGTCCCCGTGCGCACAATCGTCTCCCACCGCGTGCCGCCCGGCGCCGCCACGCGCCACCGCCCGCTTCCCCGCCATGCGATTCCCCCCTGCCATGTCTTGCCACTGGCGCGCGCTCGCGCTCGCGGTGGCGTTCGCCGGCGCGCTCGCCGCCGGCGAAACCGCCGTCGGGGCACCCGCGCCGAGAGCCGCCAAGGCCCCGGAGGAACTGATCAACTGGTACTACTCCGCAGCCTTCGGCACTGGCTTCTACACCTCCGGGGATCGCACCGTCACGGTGGTGCAACTGCCGTTCGCGTACACGCTGCCGGCGCCGGAACACGCCGCCACCCGCATCACCCTCAAGCTGCCGGTGTCCTTCGGCTTCTACGACCTCGAGTTGGACTCCCTCTCCGACGGCGACCTGCCCCAGAGCCTGAGCACCACGAGCGTGCTCCCGGGCGCGGAGGCACGGATGCGGCTCGGCCCGGCGCTTGAGCTTCGGCCCTTCGCCTACGCCGGTTTCGGCTGGGAGCTCGACGGCCGCGATTCGGCGTTCATCTATAACCTGGGAATCAAGGCACGCTGGAAGCCCCCGGTCCGGGGACCGAATCTGATGCTCGGCGCCGGCCTCAATCACGCTGCTTATCGTGCGCAGGACGGCGGTTTCCGCCCCCCTGACCCAGCTGGTCCTGGGTGTCAACAGCGCCTTTCCCACCCACGGGACGATCGGCGTCGTGCCGGCCGATCTGGGGCTGCATCTCATCTATTACCGCTACCTCACGCGGCTCGACTACCCGGTCGCCGACAACGTCGCAAAGCAGTTGCGCAGCGAGGCCGAGTTCGCACTGAGCATCGGCACGCGCGGGCCGGTGAAGCTGCGTGCGTTCGGACGCCACGTCGTGAATTTCGACCTGGCCGGACTGACGTTTCGTGTCGGCGAGGACGTACGTGCGATCCGGCTGTTCTTCAGCCGCCCTACTGAGGCGTGCCCTGCGGGCCGTCGCAACGGAGAGGTGCAATGCGATGCGCCCGGGCGTCAACGGCATCCCGGTGCATCGGATGCAGGAAGCATCATGTGGTCGGGGTGAGAGGATTCGAACCTCCGACTCCTGCGTCCCGAACGCAGTACTCTACCAGGCTGAGCTACACCCCGACGCTTCGAACAACCCGAGACACATGTTGAAGCAGGATCTGCTTCATGACGCGATCCGTCTGGGAAACGGATCAGTACGACCGGGTCACGGCAAGGGACGCCAATTGTATCAGAGAGTCCCGGTAAGTCGACCGCGGCAAGGCGTCCAGCGCGGCGACCGCACGCTTGCTTTCCGCTTCGGCCTGATGGCGGGAGTACTCTAGCGCGCCCGTCTCGCGGAGGGCGGTGAGCACCGGCTCGAAATCCGCCAGCCCACCATGCTCGATGGCAGTACGGATCAGCCCGGCCTGCTCGGGCGAGCCGTTACGCAGCGCATGAATGAGCGGCAACGTCGGTTTACCCTCGGCCAGATCGTCGCCCACGTTCTTCCCGGTACGCTCGTGGTCGCCCGAATAGTCGAGCACGTCGTCGATCAGCTGGAAGGCAGTGCCCAGGTGCATGCCGTAGCGGCCGAGGCCCTCCTCGACTTCACGGCTGGCATGGCTGACGATCGCACCGAGCTGTCCCGCCGCCTCGAACAGCTTGGCGGTCTTGAATCGGATCACCTGCAGGTAGCTGTCTTCGCTGACGTGGGGATCGTTGCAGTTGAGCAGCTGCAGCACCTCGCCCTCGGCGATGGTGTTGGTGGCATTGGCGAGGACCTCCATGACGCGCATGTCGCGCAGGTCCGTCATCATCTGGAACGCACGTGAATACAGGAAGTCCCCGACCAGGACGCTTGCCGGATTGCCGAACAAAGAATTGGCCGTGGACTTCCCGCGCCGCAGATCGGACTCGTCCACTACATCGTCGTGCAGAAGGGTCGCGGTGTGAATGAACTCGACCACGGCGGCAAGCTGGTAGTGCGCGCTGCCGCTGTAACCGCAGGCGCCGGCAGCGAGGATGACCAGGGCCGGCCGCATGCGCTTGCCACCGGAACCGATGATGTGCTCGGCGACCTGCCGGACCAGCACCACGTCCGAGTGCAACCGCGCGCGCACGACGTCGTCGACCGCGCGCATCTCGTCGGCAAGAAGGCTCTGGAGGGGCAGGAGGGTGTCGAGGGTCATGTGGACGGGGCGCCAGGGTGCTCGGAAGCATACCATCCCCGCTGTCCGGACCGGGCATCCGCACCCGTACGCGTCCGATCCCGCGGCTCGTTTGACCGTCCTGCGAGCGCCCTGTATACTTCGCCGTTTTTCGAGAAGCGCTAGGGACTTAGCCATGTACGCAGTGATCAAGACCGGCGGCAAGCAGTACCGCGTGAGCGCCGGGGAGAAGCTCCGGGTCGAGTCGCTTCCGGCCGAGGTCGGCACCGAGGTGACGCTCGACCACGTCCTGATGGTCGCGGACGGCGACAAGGTCACCACCGGGTCCCCGACCGTGTCCGGCGCTTCCGTGAAGGCGACCGTCGTCGCCCATGGCCGGGGCGAGAAGATCCGGATCTTCAAGATGCGCCGGCGCAAGCACTACCGAAAGACGCAGGGACATCGCCAGAACTACACGGAAATCCAGATCAGCGGCATTTCCGCCTGAGAGACACGGAGAGTAATCGATGGCACACAAGAAGGCAGGCGGCAGTTCGCGCAACGGACGCGACTCCAATGCGAAGCGCCTGGGCGTGAAGCGCTTCGGCGGTCAACTGGTTTCCGCCGGCAGCATCATCGTGCGCCAGCGCGGCACCCGGTTCCATCCCGGCGAGAACGTCGGCATCGGCCGCGACCACACGCTGTTCGCGCTGATCGACGGCCACGTCAAGTTCGCGACGAAGGGCCCGCACAATCGCCCGACCGTGATCATCGAGCCGGCCGCCTGACGCCACACCAACCGGTCGCCGAAAAGCCCTATCTTCCCGATAGGGCTTTTTAGTTTGTGGCACCCTGCCTGCATGCATCGTCCCGGATCCGGACGCCCCCATGAAATTCATCGACGAAGCCCTCATCGAAGTCCACGCCGGCAAGGGCGGTGATGGGATCGCCGCCTTCCGGCGCGAGAAGTACATCCCCAAGGGGGGACCGAGCGGCGGGGACGGGGGACGTGGCGGCAGCGTATATGCCGTGGCCGACCGCAACGTGAATACGCTGGTCGAGTACCGTTTTGCGCGGATTCACCGTGCCCGAAACGGCGAGAAGGGGCAGGGCAGCGACTGTTACGGTGCAGCCGGCGACGACCTGACGCTCACCATGCCCGTCGGTACCGTCATCAGGAATGCCGACACCAACGAGCAGATCGCCGACCTGACGCACCACGGACAGCGCGTCGTCATCGCTCGCGGCGGCAAGGGCGGATTGGGCAATCTGCACTTCAAGTCCAGCACGAACCGGGCACCGCGCCAGTTCACGCTCGGAGAGCCCGGGGAGTCGCTGCGCCTTCGCCTCGAACTCAAGGTGCTCGCCGACGTCGGCCTGCTCGGGCTGCCCAATGCCGGCAAGTCCACGTTCATCCGCGCGGTGTCCGCGGCCCGGCCGAAGGTGGCCGACTATCCGTTCACCACGCTTCATCCGCACCTGGGCGTGGTGCGCGTGGACGAGAGCCGCAGCTTCGTGGTCGCCGACATCCCAGGGCTCATCCAGGGTGCTTCGGAAGGGGCGGGGCTCGGCCACCAGTTCCTGCGGCACCTTGCGCGCACGCGCCTGCTCTTGCACCTGGTCGACATCGCGCCGCTCGACACCTCCGGCGACCCGGCCGCGGACGCACACGCGATCGTCCAGGAACTGCGCAAGTACGACGAGGCGCTCTTCCGCAAGCCGCGCTGGCTGGTGCTCAACAAGGTCGATCTGCTGCCCGTCGAGTCCCGCGAGCAGACGATCCGCGACTTCATCGACCAGCTGCGCGCGCTGGATCCCGGCGGGCAAGACAGCACGGATCGGATCTTCCCCATCTCGGCCCTGTCCGGCGAGGGCTGCCGCGAACTCGTGCTCGCCGTGGCCGAGTTCATCGGGAGCGCGCAACAGCCGGCTTCCGACCTGCCCGCACCGCTGGATGACGAGGCGGAGAAGGACGCAGTGCCGGCACGCGGGGAGGCAAGATGACATCCGTGATAGCCCGGGCCAAGTGCCTGGTCGTCAAGGTCGGCAGCAGCCTGGTGACGAACCAGGGCCACGGGCTCGACCACGGCGCGCTCGCACAGTGGGCTCAGCAGATCGCCGAACTCAAGCGCAACGGCCGGCAGGTGCTGCTGGTCTCGAGCGGCGCCGTGGCCGAGGGCATGCAGCGCCTGGGCTGGGCGAAGCGGCCCAGACAACTGCACGATCTGCAGGCTGCCGCCGCGGTCGGGCAGATGGGCCTGGTCCAGGCGTACGAAACCTGCTTCCGAGAGCATGGCCTGCATGCAGCGCAGATCCTGCTCACGCATGAGGATCTGGCGGACCGCCGGCGCTATCTCAACGCGCGCAGCACGCTACGCACGCTGCTCGAGCTGAACGTGATCCCGGTGATCAACGAGAACGACACGGTGGCCACGGAAGAGATCAAGTTCGGCGATAACGACACGCTCGGTGCACTCGTGACCAATCTGGTCGAGGCCGAGGTGCTCGTGATCCTCACCGATCAGCCGGGGCTGTTCACCGCGGATCCGCGCAAGGACCCAACTGCCACGCTGGTGCGCGAAGCGCAGGCGGGCGATCCGAGCCTGGCGCAGATGGCCGGTGGAGTCGGCAGCCACATCGGTAGCGGCGGCATGATGACCAAGGTACGCGCGGCGGAACGGGCTGCGCGCAGCGGCGCCCACACGGTGATCGCTTCGGGGCGCGAACCGCGCGTGCTGCTGCGCTTGATGGCGGGCGAGGAAATCGGCTCGCAACTGCTCGCGCCGACACCGACGATGGCCGCCCGCAAGCAGTGGATGGCCGACCACCTGCAGGTGCGTGGGCACGTGGTCCTGGATGAAGGTGCGGCGCGGGCGCTGCAGCGGGACGGCAAAAGCCTGCTGCCGATCGGGGTGACCGCGGTGACCGGGGAGTTCGGCCGCGGCGAGTTGGTCAGTTGCGTGGATGCGCAGGGGCGCGAGATCGCCCGCGGACTGGTGAACTACAGCGCCAGCGAGACGCGTCGCATCCTGCGCGCCCCCTCGAGCGAGATCGAGCAGCGCCTCGGTTACATCGAGGAGCCCGAACTCATCCATCGGGACAACCTGGTCCTGCGGTAGCAGGAGCAGGTTGTGGCGAAGGCAAGTCAAGGCCGCAGGCCGGGCGTAGCCGCCGCGGCGGATGATCTGCGCTAGCGCAGAATGCGGGGCGATCGGCTGTCCGGCTCCGGCGGATGCTTCAGCAGGCGCACGATGGTCTTGGCGCTGCCCCGGCTGCCTCCCTTCCTGACCCCGCTCAGACACAGGAACTCGCTGACGAGGTGTTCCTTGTAGTTGTTCACCCGCTTGCGTTCGACCGCCTCCCACGCCGCTTCCGGGTTCGCCCGCCAGGTCCGGTCCGCACTTGCGTACGCGTAGTCCTTCCACTCGCCCGTGTCGCAGCGCACGCCCGAAAAGGTGGTGTTGCGAACACCGCTGGGCGTGCGTACCTCGAGCACGAAGCGGATCACGGTGTCCTCGGCGATGCTCAGTGTCGTCCCATCCACGAAGAAGCGGTTGGGAGTGCGCCCGTCGATGGTGTACTCGATCAGGTTCCTGTCTTCCGGGTACGCAGGCGGCGGCACGTCGCGCTCCTTGAAGGGGAGCTCTTCGGGCGCGTTGGTGATCGGGTTCTCGACGTCGCGCCGACGCACGGCATCGGCCGGCAGAGCCGTCGCCAGGCCGAGCGCCAGCACCGCCATCCAGCCGAATGCGCGGCCCATCGTGAGGGTTCCAGTGCCGTGTGTACTCATGAATAGACGTGCTCGCGGGTCGGCGGCAGCGGCTGGCTGCCGTCCCGGTGCGTCTTCACGCCGAGCAATTGATAAAGGGAGATCCAGCCGCGCGCGAATGCGTGCGCGGAGCCTGCCATATAGATGAGCCATACCCGCAAGGTCTTGTCGCCAACCATCGCCCGCGCGGCGTCCTTCGACGCCTCCAGCCGCTCGACCCAGTGCCACAGCGTCCGTGCATAGTGCGGACGCAGGCACTCGGCATCCCAGACTTCGAGGCCCTGTTTCGCCATCTCGCGCATGACATGGCTGACGTGCATCAGCTCACCCCCGGGAAATACGTAATCCTCGACGAATTCGCCGATGCCGCCACCCAGCCCGGCATCCTCGAGCGAATTGGTGGTGATGCCGTGGTTCATCACCAGCCCGCCGGGCTTGAGCAGCCGCTGAATCTTCTCGAAGTACACCGGCAGATTGTGCTTCCCGACGTGCTCGAACATTCCCACGCTGGAGATCTTGTCGAACGGTTGGTCTTCGGGCACGTCGCGATAGTCGAGCAGGCGCACTTCGCAGCGGTTCTCCAAGCCTAGTTCCCGGATGCGCTGCGTGGCATAGGCGTGCTGCCCCTCGGACAGCGTGATGCCCAGTGCATTGACTCCGTAGTGGCGCGCGGCCCACAGGATGAGCCCTCCCCATCCGCAGCCGATGTCGAGCAGCCGGTCGCCGGGCTTGAGCAGCAGCTTGCGGCAGATGTGGTCGAGCTTCTGCTCCTGCGCCACGTCCAGGGTGTCGTCGGGAGACTTGAAGTATGCGCAGGAGTAGACGCGATTACCGTCGAGCCACAGGCCGTAGAAGTCGTTGCCGACGTCGTAGTGCCTCTGGATGTTGCGCTTGTCGGCCGTGCGGCGGTGCCGCCACCAGCTCAGGGGCCGCAAGGCGGAGCCGTAGACCGAGGCCTGGTTGGCGACGAGAGTCTCGCCCGCGCGAATGATCTCGCGCATGGAGCCCTCCAGGTCGATGTCCCCTTCCACGTAGCACCGCGCGAGCTTGCCGAGCGCGGGATTGGCCAGTTGACTCAACGCGCGGGGTGATCGGACGGTCAACGTGATCGGCGAGGCCTGCGGCGCCTCGATGAAGCGCCCGTTCCACAGCCGAATGTTGACGGGGGCACTGACCTGCTTGATGCGCTGCTCGACGCGGTCGAGCAGTCGACCCTGCGCGACGACGGCCGTCATGGGGAGGTCTCCGAGCTGATGACGTTCCGGATGCCAGAAGGCGGAACCGATGCCCGAGGTTTTACTCCCGTTTCTACTATGCATCAAGCCTGTTCGGACCTACATGACGAGATCACGCAGGAGCGACTCGCGCGCCGCCGGTGGCACCGGAGCCAGCTCGGCGCGGTAGTTCGGATGGTCGACGCCCATCGCCAGTGCCGCGCCGCCGCGCAACGCCTGTTTGGTCCCCGCGTCGAGCTCGAAGCGCAGGAAGTGCACCGAGGAGGTCTTGGTGTCGTTCTCGCGCTCCATGTCCTCGTCTGCGATGGCATACACGCGCGGGCCGTCGCCAATGCGCACCCACACTTTGTCCTCGATCCCGATGAGCCGGGTCAGTTCGCGCTGGCGCTGGTCCACGTCCGCATACTCGATGAGCATCGTCGCCTTCCAGTTGCTGCCATCGGGAATGAGCGGATTGTAGGCGTCCAGTTCCGACTGGATGCCTTCCTCCTCGAAGGTGCGCTCGGCCCGCAGCATCTCCTGCACCTGGTAGCGCATCGTCATTTCGTCCTCGAACTGGAGCGTGACGTGCTCGCCCAAATGCACGGTACGATTCTTCTTGTGGGCGATGATATTGGCGCGAAACTCCTTGCGAATCTTGGAATAGGCCTCGAGGCTCATCAGGCTGTCACGGGAGATGTGCGGCATAGAGCGGTTCCTTTCGGCTGGATTCGTCTGCATGGCTGTTTCGTCAAAGTCCGTAGGCGATGCGCAGCAGGCTGATGGGATGCTCCTTCTCGCCTTTCACACCCTCCCCCATTCCCTGCACGATGTGGCGGCCGGCGATCGGACAGTCCGAGCTGATGTAGTCGGGTTCGTTTGCGCCCATGGCGCGAAAGACGGGTCGCCCGATCTTCATGGAATTGTCGAAGTATTCCTTCTTCACGCCCCAGGTCCCGTCATGGCCGGAGCAGCGCTCGACGGTATTGACCTCGGTGCCGGGCACCAGCTTGAGCATTTCCTGGGTACGCAGGCCCATGTTCTGTACGCGCAGATGACAGGGCACGTGGTAGCTGACCTTGCCGAGCTGTTTCTTGAAGTCGGTCTTGAGCATGCCGTCGCGGTGGCGTAGCGCGAGGTACTCGAACGGGTCGAACATCGCCGCCGCCACCGTCTTGCAGTCCGCGTCGTCGGGAAACAGCAGCGGCATCTCCTGTTTGAACATCAACGTACAGGACGGAATGGCGGTGAGGATCGCGTAACCGGCGCGCGCGAGCTTCGCCAGCACGGGTATGTTGCCGTTCTTCAGTTTCTCGACGGCCTCCAGATCGCCCAGTTCGAGCTTGGGCATGCCGCAGCAGTTCTCCTTCTCGACCAGTATCGCGGGGATCTCGCTGTGCTCGAGCACGCGCAGCAGGTCCTGGCCGATCCCCGGCTCGTTATAGTTGACGTAGCAGGTGGAGAAAATGGCAACCTTGCCCGGGGTGTTGGGCCCATCCTTCACGGGAAAGCTCGCGTTCGGCCGCGCCGTGCTGCGAAATCTGGCCGACGTGTACTCGGGCAGCACCCGGTCCTTGTGGATCCCGAGGCGGTCTTCCATGAGCTTTCGTGTCGCCGGCGTCTTGTTGACGGTGTTCACCATCTGCACGACGACAGGGATCGACGACAACCTGCCGAGCGCATCGGTACTCGAGAGCAGCTTGTCCCGGAAACGGGTCTCGCCCTTTCTGTGCTTGACTGCCTTCGCCCTGAGCATCAGGTGCGGGAAATCCACGTTCCACGGATGCGGTGGAACATAGGGGCACTTGGTCATGTAGCAAAGGTCGCACAGGTAGCACTGGTCGACGACCTTCCAGTAATCCTCCTTCTTGACCCCGTCGACCTCCATGGTCTCGCTGTTGTCGACCAGGTCGAACAGCGTCGGGAACGACGTGCACAGGCTGACGCAACGACGACAGCCGTGACAGATGTCGTACACGCGCTCCAGTTCCTTGAACAGAGCGGCTTCGTCGTAGAACTCCGGCTTCTTCCACTCGATGGGATGCCGAGTGGGCGCTTCTAGGCTGCCTTCACGCATGGTGGGATCGGAGGCTGGGCGTTGTCGATCCGGAACGGCGCGAACGGCCGTCCCGGCTGGGGTACTGCTCAGTGCGCCGGTTCGCCGCGTGATGCCGCGACGATCCGGCGATCGCACGGGTCTCAGTCGACCAGCGCGTCCAGCGTCTTCTGGAACTTGTTGGCGTGCGAACGCTCGGCTTTCGCCAGCGTCTCGAACCAATCGGCGATCTCGTCGAAGCCTTCCTCGCGCGCCGACTTGGCCATGCCCGGATACATGTCGGTGTACTCATGCGTCTCGCCGGCGATCGAGGCCTTCAGATTGTCGCGGGTACGGCCGATCGGCAACCCGGTCGCGGGGTCGCCCACCTGCTCGAGATACTCGAGGTGGCCGTGCGCATGGCCGGTCTCGCCCTCGGCGGTGGACCGGAACACCGCGGCGACGTCGTTCTGGCCCTCGATGTCCGCCTTATTGGCGAAGTACAGGTAACGGCGGTTCGCCTGGGACTCGCCGGCGAACGCGGCCTTCAGATTGTCTTCGGTCTTGCTGCCCTTCAGCGCTTTCATGCATGTTTCTCCTCAGGTCGTTGGGAAAACGTCCGCGTCGGGGACCCGTCCCGGCGCAGGATGCCCGTCTCCGGGCCTCGCTTTACGGTCGCGTGCTCGCGCAATGACGCGCGAGCGCTTCGAAATGCGCCAGTGTTTAGACTTGGTCTAAGAAGTAAACGGAGTATAGAAGTTCGCGAGAGCAGCTGTCAAACCTCTGTCTCACCGCCAAGACCCGGGACGAGCGCGAACGAACCGCTACGTATGCCTCGGCGGGGCGGAACGGCGCGCGACCCGGTCGCTGAACCACCATCCCACGACGAGCAGGGCCGCGCCGGCACCGAGAATGACCGGCCGGTAGCCCAGGGCCTCGATGGCTTGTCCGAAGGTCGCCGCCCCTCCCGCCTGCCCGGCGAAGAGGCAGAACGCGAAGAACGACACGCCGGCTCCCCGCATCCTGGGCGCCATCTCCGTCGCGCGCGTCTGCAGGGTGTTGTGCAGCATGTAGAAGGCGAATCCCGATGCGATGAAGAATGGCACTGCCGCCAGCCAGCCGGGTGCGAGCGCGATGCCGGCGAAGCAGGCGAGCAGGGCGATGCCACCCCCGAGCGCGAGGCCGCGCTCGCGCAGACGCGGCACCAGCCACTTCACCGACGCGCTATAGCCGATGCCGCCGACGCTGAACCCGGCGATGATCAGCCCGATCAGGAAGTAGTTGAGCGCGAAGCGCACCTCGAGGTAGGCACCCAGGTAGGCAAACGTGCCGTAGAACAGGAAGCCCTCCACCGCCACGGCCACTACCACCACCCGCACCCAGGGATCGCGGGCAAGCTCCAGATACTGCCGCAGCGGATGCTGGCGCGGGCCGGACGCGACCGCCTGCGCTGCCCGTGCACCCGGCAACAGCAGCATGCCGACGGCGGCGAACACCAGCGCCATGAGGACGAAGACGGTGCGCCACGACAACGCCTCGCTCAATGCGCCGGCGATGAGCGGTCCCAGCATCTGCCCGCTGAGCGTCGAGGCCATGAAGCGGCCGAGCACCAGCTGACGGCGTTCGTATCCGACGTTGTCCCCGATGAAGGCGAGCGAGAGCGGGATGACCGCCGCGGCGCCCATGCCGGTGAGGAATCGCGCCACGGTGAGGGTCGCGAGCCCTGGCGCGGCGGCGCAGGCGAGCGAGGCAACGGCGGCGATGAACATGCCGATGGTGACCGCGCGCAGCTTGCCGATACGGTCGCCGAGCGGACCGTGCACGACCTGGAACAGCGCGTAGCCGAGCGTGAAACCGCTGACCACCGCTCCCGCTGCGCTGACGCTCGCGGCGAAGTGCCCGGCAAGTACCGGCACCAATGGATCGGCGACGCGCAGGTTGGCGCCGGAAACGAACGCCGCCAGGGCGAGCAGGCGAATGGAGCGTGCGGCGTGAACGTCGGTGGCGCTGGACATGTCGGACGGGAGTGTACCGGGAGGAGTATCGTAATCAGATGGGCGAAGCGTCCGTGAAGACCGGCGAAGAATTCCGCGACGACCTGCGGCAGGCGCCCGCGCGCCTGCTGCCCGCAGAGACGCTGCGCGCGCTCACCACGCTCGACGACTGGCGCTCCGCCGCCGCCTTGCTGCAGACGCTGCTGCTCACGGCGCTGGCCGTAAGCGCCGCGCTGCTGTGGTGGACCCCGGCGGTCATCGCCCTGGCCATCGTGCTGATCGGCACGCAGCAGCACGCCATGTTCGTGCTGGCGCACGAAGCGGCGCACTACCGCCTGTTCTCCAACCGGGCGCTCAACGACCTGGTGGGACGCATCCTGGGAAGTGCATCGGGCATCTCGATGTGCTCGTACCGCGTGGTGCACCGGCTGCACCACAACGACTTGTACGGGCGGCAGGATCCCGACATCGCGTTGCACGGCGGCTACCCGCGCGGCAAGCGCTACCTGCTGCGCAAGCTGGCCGGCGACATCGCCGGCTTGAACGCATGGAAGACCTTCCTGTATTTCTTCGGGAATCCGGCGATCAACGCCGACGTCGGCAGCGCCATACGACCTCTCGACGACACGGCACCTGCCCTGCGCGCCGCGGCGCGCCGCGATCGCTGGGGCGTGCTGGCCACCCAGGCCGTCCTTCCACTCGCGTTCTTCATCCTCTGGGGTACGCAGGGCCTGCTCGCCTACCTGCTGCTATGGATCGTTCCTCTCGCCACTTTGGTACAGGTCATCCTGCGGGTGCGCGCGATCCTGGAACACGGCGCGATCGTCGACCGGTCCTCCCCGCTGACCGCGGCGCGCACGAACCTGGCGGGGCCGCTGGCGCGGCTGTTCCTCTTTCCGCACCACGTCAACTACCACATCGAGCACCACCTCTTTCCTGCCGTACCGCACTATCACCTGCCGCGCCTGCATCGCATCCTGATGCAGGCCGGCGTCCTGGAGCGCGCGGAGGTCCGTCGACCGATGCAGGCCTGGAAGCGCGTGTACGCGCCGCGCCCGGCGGGGGCGGACCGGCCTGCCAGCTAGATGTCCGGCTGCCGGCCGGGACGAAAGTAGTCGGTGTCGTCGTAGAAGCTCTCGCGCTCGGCCCCCGGCCACCAGCCGGGCACGCCCAGCACCGGCAGCGGCTGCAGTACGCGCGGTCGGAGCATGTTGCGCGGATCCAGCAGATGCAGCGCGGCGATTCGGTCCGCGTGCGCACGCTGCCCTTCCATCGGTTGCTCGACGAGGTCAGGTGCCACGTCGAACAGCAGCGCCTTGCCAGTCATTCCGACGAACGGCCGCAGCGCCTTCTCGTAGAGCGCGTGGCCGAAGATCAAGAAGCGCATGCTGCGCCTGACCTCGTCGGCACGGCGCCAGAACAGTTCCTTCCACGCGAACTCTCGAACCAGCACGGTGAGCGCCGGATCCGCGCTGAGCACGATCACGCCGTCCTCGTCGAAGTGTGTGAGCGCATCGCGCACGCTGGAGCGGGGACCGCCCTGCTCCGCTGCGATGGCCTCCGCTTGACGCGCGTTGAGCGCCGCCTTCGACGTGGGGAAGGTCATCCACGCGAGTGCGTTGAGCAGGTCATGCCAGTCGATCGCACGCACCTGCACCTCGCTGCGCTCGAACGTAGCTGACTCGAAGTCGACCGCGCCGGACGAAGCCAGCGCGGGGACGAAGCGCAGGCGCTCGCCGCGCGCATTCACGATACGCCGTCCGGTCTCCGCCGCGACGTGGTTGAGCACCTCCGCGTTGGGCCAGCCGATGGCCGGTAGTTTTTCCGCCAGCAACCGCAGCGGTGCGAACATCGGCGAGCGGCGCGCGAACTCGTGATCCCAGGTGGGCGCGGATCCCAATGGAGCGCCTGCAGCAGTGCGGTGGTGGTCCATCCGGCTTAGGTTAACATCCGCTGCGAACGACAGAATCACGACAATGACCGAACGCATCGACTGCGCGGTGATCGGCGCCGGGGTGGTGGGCCTCGCCGTTGCCCGCGAACTCGCCCTCGCCGGACGCGAAGTGCTCGTGCTCGAAGCCGAGGACGCCATCGGCACCCACACCAGCTCGCGCAACTCCGAGGTCATCCACGCCGGCATCTACTACCCCAAGGGCTCGCTCAAGGCGCGCCTGTGCGTGGCAGGCAAGGAGCGGCTCTACGACTACTGCGCCGAGCACGGTGTCGCGCATGAGAACTGCGGCAAGGTGCTGGTCGCCGCAAACGACGCCGAGATCCCCGCCGTCCTGGGCTACATCGACAAGGCGAACGCGAACGGCGTGCACGACCTGCGGCGCATCTCGCTCGAGGAACTGCGCGAGCTCGAGCCGGCCGTGAAGGCCGTAGCCGCGGTCTATTCGCCCTCGACCGGAATCATCGACAGCCACGCGTACATGCTTGCGCTCCAGGGCGATCTCGAACGCGCAGGCGGCAGCGTCGTCTTCCTGACTCCCGTTAAGGGCGGACAGGTCACGACCGAAGGCATCGTCGTGCACGTCGGGGGCAGCGATCCGATCGAGTTCTGCTGCAACACGCTGGTAAACAGCGCAGGGCTGGTCGCACCGCAGGTCGCGCGCGCCATCGAAGGGATTCGCGCGCAATGCATCCCGCCGCAGTATTTCGCCAAGGGCCACTACTACACGATGTCGGGCCGCTCGCCCTTCAAGCGGCTGGTCTACCCGATGGCCGGCGCAGGCTTTCTAGGGGTGCACGTCACCGTGGATCTGGGCGGACAGGCGCGCTTCGGTCCCGACATCGACTGGATCGACCGCATCGACTACCGCTTCGACAACTCGCGCGAGCCGCTGTTTTACCAGGCCATCCGTCAGTACTATCCCGCGCTGAAGGCCGGCGCGCTGCAGCCAGGCTACACGGGCATCCGCCCGAAGATCAGCGGTCCCAACGAACCCGCAGCGGACTTCATGATCCAGGGGCCACGCGAGCACGGTGTGCCCGGGTTGGTCAATCTGTTCGGCATCGAATCGCCGGGGCTGACCGCCTCGCTCGCAATCGGCACCTATGTGCGGGAGATGCTTGGATAGGGCCTGCGAATTCCTGTGCGCGCCGTCCGAACTTTGCCGACGCCGACGCGCGCGCGCCAGGTATCATCCGCCCCGCCGAACTTTCCCGGTTCGGCGAGCGTCTCAAGCGCGGCGTGCGTGTGGAATTGTCCCTTCCCCGCGCGAGGCTTTTTCGGGCCACGGCCATGTGCCTTGTTCAGCCCGCAGTCGCCGATTGCGCCGCGTCTTCAAACCATACGGAGAAATCAGCAATGACCACCGCAATCCTGCTCGGCGCACCGCTCTGCGTCATCCTCGGCTGCCTGTACTGGGTGATGTCCTTCTACCAGGTGCAACTCGAGCTCAACCGCGAGCTGTGGAAGAAGCACGGGGTCGAGATCTGATCGAGTCGAATTCTCGAAAAAGCCCCGGCGAGTCCGGGGCTTTTTCTTGGTAGGTCACCGCGCAGGGCCCGGTACATGGCTGCCTCGCTCCTCCACCGCTGCACGGCCTGCAGCGCCGACGACGGGTAGCATGGCACACTCGCTTACCCTGGCCCGAGCGGGCCCTCCTCCGGGACAAAGGAACAGATCATGACCGAAGCGTTCCTGTGCGACGGCGTGCGCACGCCAATCGGCCGCTATGGCGGCGCACTCGCGCCGGTGCGTACCGACGACCTGGCCGCAGTGCCCCTAAAGGCGCTGATGCAACGCCATCGATCCGTCGATTGGGACGCGGTGGACGACGTCGTCTACGGCTGCGCGAATCAGGCCGGAGAAGACAACCGCAACGTCGCGCGCATGGCGGCGCTCCTCGCGGGATTGCCGGTGAGCGTGCCCGGCTGCACCGTCAATCGCCTGTGCGGTTCGGGCATGGATGCAATCGGAATCGCGGCGCGCGCGATCAAGGCCGGCGAAGCGGATTTGATCGTCGCGGGCGGCGTCGAGTCGATGACCCGCGCGCCCTTCGTGATGGCCAAGGCCGACACTGCCTTCTCGCGCTCCGCCCAGATGTTCGACACGACCATCGGCTGGCGCTTCGTCAACAAGCTGATGAAAGAACAATACGGGATCGATTCGATGCCGGAGACCGCCGACAACGTTGCGGCGGATTTCGGCATCTCGCGCGCGGACCAGGACGCCTTCGCGCTGCGCTCCCAACAGCGCTGGGCGGGCGCGCACGCGGCAGGCAGATTCAAGGAGGAAATCGTGCCGGTCGCAATTCCGCAACGCAAGGGCGATCCGGTGATGTTCGACACCGACGAGCATCCTCGTCCCGACACGACACTCGAGGCGCTGGGGCGGCTGAAGGGGATCAACAAGCCCGAGCTGAGCGTGACGGCGGGAAATGCCTCCGGCGTGAACGACGGTGCCGCTGCGGTGATCCTCGCCAGCGCACGGGCATTGAAGCAGCACGGGTTGACGCCGGTCGCGCGCGTCTGCGGCACCGCCGTCGCCGGCGTGGCCCCTCGCATCATGGGCTTCGCTCCGGCCCCGGCATCGAAGAAGCTCCTTGCGCGCCTGGGTCTGCGCGTGCAGGACATGAGCGTCCTCGAACTCAACGAAGCATTCGCCAGTCAGGTGCTCGCTGCGCTACGCAACTTGGGCGTGTCAGACGACGACGAGCGGGTCAATCCGAACGGTGGCGCGATCGCGCTTGGTCATCCCCTGGGAATGAGCGGCGCCAGGCTGGTATTGACCGCCGCCCGCGAACTGCACCGAAGGGAGGGCCGATTCGCCCTGTGCACGATGTGCATCGGCGTAGGCCAGGGCATTGCGATAGTGATCGAACGCCTCTAGCGAGACTGCCGCGAGCGGAACCGAGCGTCGTACTCGGTCACCGTGATCGCTTCGCTTCCTGAGAGTGGAATCAGCAAGTCGTCCGCCGCCGGAAGATGCATCAGCTCTTCCCGCACCAGGTCGACGTACGCGCTGCAGAGCACCCGGGACAGGAAGTCGTCCACCTGCGCGGGTTGACTGCCTCGAACTGCGTGCTTCATCGATCAACGCTCCAACGCAAACTGTTACGACCCAGAGGGTCGCAACTCGCGTGCCATTCAGGTGGAGGCAGCGTAACCTCTGGGCGACAGACTGTCCAATCCGACTTGTCCCAGTAGTGGGACACGGGTTCACAGCTCCTTGGGCGTGCCGCGGCTACATCGACTGGACGTCCACCCCCTCTACCGCCAGCCTCAGCGTCTCGATGAGCACCGCACCGTGCTGTGCATCCAGAACGGACCACTGCAGCGCGCTGGGGAAGCAGTTGCGCAGCTTCCACACCAGTACCGGCTCGTGCGCCTGGTTGAGCAGGCGCACGCTGACGTCCCGCCGCTCGACCGTACCGCCGCCGATCGTGTTGAGCCACGCAAAGAACTCGTTGTCCGGAGGCACCATGCCGCGTTCCATGACACATTCGCCGACTCGCAGCAATCCGGGCAGCACGCGCGCGGTCTCGACCCGATCGGCGCTGTCGCGGTAGCGGATCAGCTCACGCTCGAGCGCCGGCAGCTGCACACGGGCGAAGCCGATGCGGGTGAAGCCTGCCTCGACCTGGAAGTTGAAGGCGGGATGCGGATTGTTCGTTGCCACTGTGCCCCTCCTTGGGATTGATCGGTCAGAGCGCTTCCCTCAACTGCGTCCACGCCGTCAGGTCGTGCACCAGCGTGCGCTTGCGCGTGTGGCCCGTATCGTCGGTCCACTGCAGTGCGACGCCAAACTTCATCGGCTGGCGCCGCCGCTCGTACTCGGAGAGCACGTCGACGAGCAGACGGACGCGGCGGCCAGGGCCGAGAAACTCCAGCCGGGTATACAGCGGGTTGTGGTCGACCTGCTGGTCGGCGAGATCGCGCACGGGCCGGTCCAGCTTGACGCGTACCGCGTGCGCGGGCATTGACCCGATGTTGGCGAGCACGAAATGTAGTGCGCCGCGATCGATCTCCACGTCGAAAATGACATCTGAATAGGGAATCCCCGGTGCGGGCGCGGCAATCGGCAACGACGCGGGGGTGGCGAGCGGTCTGCGCGGCATCGGGCGGCGGCCCTACACGGCGATCAAGCCGCCATCCACCACCAGCTCCGCACCGGTGATGTAGGACGCCTCGTCCGAGGCGAGGAAGAGCACGGCGTGCGCAACCTCCTCGACGCGACCGGCACGGCGCAGGGGCACGCCCTCGAGCACGCGCGCACGGATGGCCGGGTCGGCCGAGGTCTGCGACGTGCGCATGGGCGGCATGATGCCTGGATGAACCGAGTTCACTCGGATGCCGGCCGGGCCGAACTGCACGGCGGCCGACTTGGTCATCGTGCGGATCGCGCCCTTCGCGCCGTTGTAGCCCATGTGCACGAAATCCTGCCCGACGATGCCGGAGATCGAGGAGATGTTGACGATCGATCCGCCGCGGGCCTCGCCCATGTGCTCGATTGCGAACTTCATCCCGAGGAAGGTGCCGCGTGCGTTCACGGCCATGAGCCGGTCGAAGGCGGCGACGTCGAGCTTGTCCGGAAGGCCGCCGCTGATCCCGGCATTGTTCACGACGATATCGAGCCTGCCGTAGCGCTGCAGCGTCGCGGCGAGCGCCTTCTGCCAGTCGGCCTCCCCGGTGACGTCGTGGTGCACGAAGATGGCGTCTGCGCCGCCGGCGCGGATCGACGCGGCAACCGCCTCGCCTTCGGCGTCCAGCACATCGGTCAGCACCAGCTTCGCCCCCTCTCCGGCGAACACTCGTGCCGTGCTCTCCCCCATCCCCGATGCCGCCCCGGTGATCAGCGCGACCTTGTGCTGCAGTCTCATGCCTCGTTCTCCTGGTGCTTCCATGGGTCGGATGGTGCCACGGCGCGCAATCCGCCGTCGCGGCCCGAGATGAGCGCCGACTCGCTACACCGCGAGAAAGCCGCCGTCGACCGCCAGTTCCGCCCCGGTGATGTAGGACGCCTCGTCCGAGGCGAGGAACAGGATCGCGTAGGCGGCCTCCTCGGCCGTTCCGGCTCGCCGCATCGGAATTGCGGCGAGCACCTTGGCGCGCATGTCGGGGTTGGACGCCGTCTGCGACGTGCGCATCGGCGGCATCATGCCCGGGTGCACCGAATTCACCCGAATGCCCTGCGGGCCAAACTGTACGGCGGCAGACTTCGTCATCGTGCGAATCGCACCCTTCGCGCCGTTGTAACCCATGTGCACGTTCTCCTGCCCGATCATTCCGGAGATCGAGGAGAGGTTGACGATCGAACCACCGCCGGTCTTCGCCATCTCGGGAATCGCACAGCGCATGCCGAGGAAGGTGCCGCGCGCGTTCACCGCCATGATGCGATCGAAGTGTTCGACGCTCATCCGATCCTGAAGTGCACCGCTAACGCCTGCGTTGTTGACCAGGATGTCGAGCCGGCCGTAGCGCTGCAGTGTCTGCATCAGCGCCTCGAGCCACTGCTTCTCGTCGGCCACGTCCAGCCGCACGAACGCGCTGTCGCCGCCTGCCTCGACGATCGCACGGGACACTGCCCGCCCCTGCTCTTCGTCGATGTCGGCCACCATGACCTTTGCGCCCTCAGTGCCGAACAGGCGGGCCGCTGCCTGCCCCATTCCGTGCGCGGCACCGGTGATCAGGGCAACTTTGTTCTTCAATCGCATCG
>CAZNBS010000020.1:0-10905 GCA_964570955.1 uncultured Burkholderiales bacterium
CCTCACCGTCGAGCGCGGCGAACTGGTGCTGGTCGAGGGCGAATCCGGCGCCGGCAAGAGCACGCTGCTCAAGCTGATCAGCGCGATCGAGTTGCCAAGCTCCGGCAGCGTGCTGGTGGACGGGCAGAACACGCGCGCGCTGGGGTCCCGGGCGCTGGCCGACTTGCGCAGACAATTCGGCGTGATCTTTCAGGACCACAAGCTCCTATTCGATCGCAACGCCTTCGACAACGTCATGCTTCCGCTGGACATCGGCGGCTTCGATCGGCGCGACGCGCAGCGACGGGCACGCGCCGCACTCGACAAGGTCGAACTTCTGCACAAGGAGAAGGCGCTGCCGGTCGCGCTCTCCGGCGGCGAACAGCAACGCCTGTGCATCGCGCGGGCGATCGTGCACCGGCCGCGCGTCATCGTGGCCGACGAGCCGACGGGCAACCTCGATGAGTCGCAGGCGCAGCGCATCCTCGACATGCTGGATTCGTTCAATACGCTGGGGGTGACGATGATCGTGTCCACCCACGACCGCCTGGCGCGCGAACGGCTCGACGGCCGGCACGTCCGCCTGCAGGCGGGCGCCCTTGCCCAGGTCGAAGCTCTCGCATGAAGGCGTGGGCGCTTGCGCACTGGCGGGCCGCCGGCGATGCCTGGCGACGCCTGGTCGCCCAGCCGTTGTCCACTGCACTGAGCGTACTGGTCATCGGCATCGCCGTCAGTCTGCCGCTGGGTCTCCTCCAGGCGCTCGGCGAGGCACAGCATCTGATCGGGCGCATCACCGCCGGACCCCAGTTGAGCTTGTTCCTTGAGCAAGACGCCCGTACCGAGCAGCGCCAGGCGGTGGAGGCGAATCTGCGTAGCCACCCCTCGGTGCGGGCAGTCCGCTTCGTGGGGCGGGACGCCGCCCTGACGGATCTCGCCCGCAGTGCCGGGCTCGGCGATATCGCCGAGGTGCTAGCGGCCAACCCGCTCCCCGATGCCTTCGTGATCGACGTACACGGCGGCTCGGCTTCCGCATTGGAGCGACTGCGCCTCGATGCGGCAAATTGGCCGGGGGTCGAACACGTGCAGTCCGACCTGGAATGGGCACAGCGGCTCGATGCCTTGCTCGCCCTGGGCCGAGCCGTGGTGCTGACGGTGGCGGGCCTCCTCGCCGCCGGTCCGGTGGCGATCACCTTCAATACCATCCGGCTCCAGATCCTCGCGCGGCGGGCGGAGATCGAGGTCGCGCAGCTGATCGGCGCGACCGATGCCTTCGTGCGCCGCCCGTTCCTCTACTTCGGTTTGCTCCAGGGTCTGCTCGGCGCCACGGTGGCGTGGATCCTGGTGGCGGCAGTCGCGCTGGCGATCGGCTCGGAACTGACCGTGCTCAATCGCCTCTACGGCTCGGCCTTCCGCTTCGGGCTGCCTGCCCCGACCTTGCTGGCGGGGGTGTGCGGTGCGGGCGCACTGTTGGGGGCGCTGGGCGCGGCCTTGTCCGTGCAGGACTACTTGCGGCGCGGGCGCGCGAAATAGCCGACTATTTCGCTCAAGTTCGGGAACGAAGTGCCGCCATTGGCACTCTCATGGCGTGAGTGCTAAAATTGTTGCATCCAAGGAGATTTTCAATGACCAAACTGCCAGTTTCCATGTCTCTGCCCTCGGCGGCCGGCAGCCTGGAGAGCTACATCCAGGTGGTCAACCGCTTTCCGCTGCTGACTGGTGTCGACGAGTCGCGCCTGGCACGCGCCTATCGCGACCAGGAGGATCTGGATGCGGCCCGGCAACTCGTCCTGTCTCACCTGCGTCTGGTCGTATCGATCGCGCGAGGCTACCTGGGTTACGGCCTCCCGCACGCCGATTTGATCCAGGAGGGCAATGTCGGCCTGATGAAGGCCGTCAAGCGCTTCGACCCGGAGCGAGGGGTGCGCCTGGTGTCCTTTGCGGTGCACTGGATCCGGGCAGAGATTCACGAATACATCCTGCGCAACTGGCGAATCGTGAAGATCGCCACGACCAAGGCCCAGCGCAAGCTGTTCTTCAACCTGCGCAGCATGAAGAAGGGCCACGCCTCCCTGACGCCCGAAGAGACTGCCGCGATGGCACGGGAACTCGGCGTGAAGTCCTCGGACGTGTCCGAGATGGAGACGCGGCTGGGCGGCCAGGACGTGGCGCTCGAACCCATCGGCGAGGACGACGAGGACGCCTTCGGACCCATCTCGTACCTGTCCAATCCCGAGGACGAGCCCGGCCGCATCCTGGAGCACGATCAGAATGCGCGCCTGCGCAGCGAGGGACTCGAGCGTGCGCTACAGAGCCTGGATGCTCGCAGCCGCCGCATCATCGAGGCGCGCTGGCTGCGCGAGCAGGACACCCTGACGCTGCATGACCTTGCGGCTGAGTTCGGTGTTTCCGCCGAGCGCATCCGGCAGATCGAAGCGCAGGCAATGAAAAAGATGCGAGCCCTCATTCCGGCAACCTGAGCCGCTGTAGACAGGTTCCGAAAGCAAGAAGCCGCCCGCGGGCGGCTTCTTCACTTTCAAGCCTATCGCCTCAAGCGGAGGCTTCCAGCAACTGGCCGATATCGTGCACGAACACGTCGCTGCCCTTGCCGTAGGGCACGAGGAGCCGGATCCGCCCTTGCGGGTCGAACACGAAGGTGCCCGAGGAGTGATCCACCGAATAGCTGCCCGGAACCGCGCCCTCGCTCTTCTGGTAGAAGACCTTGAACTCCTTGGCGGTGCGTGCGATGTCCTCCGGACTACCGGTGAGCCCGATGAACGACGGATCGAGCGCCGTGACGTACTGCTTCAGTACTTCAGGGGTGTCGCGCTCCGGATCCACCGTGATCATCGCAACCTGCACGCTTTGCGCCTTCGCACCCAGTCTGCTGCGCGCCTGTGCCAGATCGGCGAGCGTGGTTGGGCACACGTCAGGGCAGTGCGTGAAGCCGAAGAACACGACCAGCACCTTTCCCTTGAAGTCCTCCAATGACCGTTCCTGCCCGTCATGGTCGACGAGCTTGAACGAACGGCCCAACTCGGCACCGGTGATGTCTGTGGACTGGAAGCTCGGACCCGACGAGGGCTGGTTGCAGCCGGCCAGGAGGCCGAAGCCGATCAGCAGCGCGAAGAGGGCAGCGTAGCGCACGCCTCAGCGTCCGATAGGCAGGTAGTGATCGACGAGCAGCACTGCGAACAGGAGAGACAGGTACAGGATCGAGTAGCGAAACGTGCGCCGGGCGATTTCATCGGTGTAGCGCACGTAGATCTGGATGGCGTACCAGACGAACACCAGTCCGAGCACCACGGCAGACACGAGATAGATCAGCCCGCTCATGCGTGTGCTGAATGGCAGCAGACTCACCGCGAAGAGGATCACCGTGTAGAGCAACACGTGCAGACGCGTGAAGCGGTCACCGTGCGTGACAGGCAGCATCGGTACCCCGGCTTTCGCATATTCGTTCTTGCGATATAGCGCGAGCGCCCAGAAGTGCGGGGGTGTCCACGCGAAGATGATCAGGAACAGCAGGAGCGCGTCAGACGCGATATCCCCGGTCACCGCGGTCCAGCCAAGTACCGGCGGCATCGCACCCGATGCGCCGCCGATCACGATGTTCTGCGGCGTGAGCGGTTTCAGGACCACGGTATAGACGATCGCATAGCCCACGAAGGTGGCGAGCGTCAGCCACATCGTCAGCGGATTGACGAGCGCGTAGAGCATCCACAGTCCGACGCCGCCGACGATCGACGAGAACGCCAACGTCTCGGCCGAGGTGAGCTGCCCCATCGGCAGGGGCCGGGCCCGCGTGCGCGCCATCACCTTGTCGATCTTCTGCTCCACCAGGCAATTGATCGCCGCCGCGGCTCCGGCTACGAGGGCAATGCCGATCGTTCCGAATACCAGCGCCTGCAGCGGGACCATGCCGGGCGTGGCGAGGAACATCCCGATGACCGCAGTAAAGACGATCAGCGAAACGACGCGTGGCTTGGTCAGCGCGAAGAACTGCTGGAAGCGCGGAAGAGTCTGGCGCGAGTGGACAGTGGTCGCCATGACGAGCTACGACGGGCAGGCTGCCGAGAGATGGAAAGCAATGCGCAGTGTATCACCATCCTTCACGGCGATCACCCGACGCGCGAGGCCTTCAGCAGGCGCTTGAGGTCTTTCTTGATCAGGCTGGGGTCGGGATCGCGCGGGTAGCGCATCATCACATTGCCCAGGGGATCGATGAGGTAGACGTGGTCGCGCGCCGTCCCTTGCGGCGACAGACGCGCCGCGAGACCGCTGCTGCCCGCAGGCAGGATCAGGGTGCCCTTGTAGTCCGAGAGCAACTGCGCGTCGGACGGTGCCGCGCCGTCCACCAGCCACACGCGCTCGATGCGGGTCATGTCCTCGCCCTGCGTCAGCCGCACCTGGCGCATGATGTAGAGCTTGCGTCGGCAGTACGCATCGCAGGGGGTGGAATCGACCATGAGAAACGCCCACTTCCCGCGGACGGCCTCGAACCCCTCCGGCGCCTCGCCCTGCGCGATCGGAACCGGACCGAACAGTTCTCCGTAGTTCACGAAGCTGTCCGGCTTCCAGAACAGGTACAGCAGGAAGCTGCCCGCCACCGGGAAGGCGGCAATGACAGCGATCAGCAGAATGATCCAGTTAGATTTCCTTGCGCCTGCGTCTGACATGAAGCACCAAGTAGATAATGGCGATGACCGCGCTCATGACGAACCACTGAAGGGCGTAAGCCTGATGCTTTTCCACCCCGGCATCGGGACGCCGCCACGTTCGCGACAATCCGTCTCCCAGATCATTGTGCTGCTGCAGGATCAGCGGCTGAAGCGCGAGCGCGAAGCGCTGCGCGTACTGCTCGAACTTGAGGTTCTGCCAGACGGGTCCGCTCACGGTTTCGTCGGACAGTTCGAAGTAGCGTGTACTGGGAGGCAGCGCCATGCCCTCCACCGTGACCTCGCCCGACGGGGTGTGCACCGCGGGCAATTCGCTGCGCGAGGCCGGTGCGCGCACCCAGCCGCGGTCGACCAGCACGTGAAGCTGCGAGTCGTTCAGCCGAAGTGGCGTGACGACCTCGTACCCTACCACGCCGTCGCGCACGCGATTGTCCAGGAAAATCGTGGCGGCGGGGATGAAGCGACCCGTCGCTTCCGCACGTCGATAGGAGAAATCCTCCACGTCGGCCGGCTGTGGCGGAATACGAACGGCCGGCGCGCGTTCCGCCTCATCGACGCGCGCCTGCATCCCGCGCTTGTAGGCCGCGCGCTCCAGTTGCCAGCTCCCCAGGTAGGCTGTCAGGATCACTCCGACCACGGCGGCTAGCGTCGGAACGATCCGCCGCATACGGGAATGCGCCATGCAATCGCTTGTCACATCTCTGGCCAATGCCCGGACCCCGCGGGACCCGACCATCGGCTAGACTCGAATTTTCCCGAGGCGTTCATGAAAGTCCTGGTGATCCTGTTCCTAGTCTTCATTCTGGGCAGCCTCGGCTCCGCCCTCTACTATCTCGTGCGCGATCGCGGCCAGTCGAATCGGACGGCGCGTGCGCTGACTTGGCGCATCGCGCTGTCGATCACCCTGTTCATCCTGCTGATGCTGGGCTACAAGACCGGCATCATCCCCCGCGGCGGGCTGTAGAACGAAAACGCCGCACCTGCGGTGCGGCGTCATCGCACATGGGCCGCCGCGCCGGCGGCCCTGCGAACGGAATCAGACCAGCCAGTACACCAGCACGAACAGGAGCAGCCAGACCACGTCGACGAAGTGCCAGTACCAGGACACGGCCTCGAACGCGAAGTGACGCTCGGCAGTGAAGTGCCCCTTGAGCGAACGGAAGAAGATCACGATCAGCATGATGGTTCCGAGCGTCACGTGGAAGCCGTGGAACCCGGTGAGCATGTAGAACGTGGCGCCGTAGGCTCCGGATGCAAGGGTCAGGTTCAGGTCTTTGTAGCCATGTACGTACTCGTACGCCTGCAGACTGAGGAAGAGGATACCCAGGGCGATGGTGAGGAACAGGCCGAAGGTGAGTTGACCCCGGTTGTTCTTCTTCAACCCCCAGTGCGCCCAGGTCACGGTCAGACCCGAGGTCAGCAGGATCAGGGTGTTGATCGCCGGGATGCCCCAGGCGCCCATGGGGGAGAACGTCTCTTCGATCCCCGGTCCCGATACCGGCCAGGTCGATTTGAATCCCTGCCACAGCAGTTCGCCGGTCGGCCCTTCGGAAAGCCAGGGAACGGACAAAACGCGCATGTAGAACAACGCGCCGAAGAACGCGGCGAAGAACATCACCTCCGAGAAGATGAACCAGGTCATTCCCCAACGGTAGGAGACATCCACCTGCTTGTTGTACAGCCCGCTCTCGCTCTCGCGGATGACGGTGCCGAACCAGCCGAACAGGAAGTAGAGCAGGACGGCGAAGGCGGCAGCCATCACCAGGAAGCCCCCATTGACGTCGTTCATCCACATGACGAGCGACAGCATCAGCAGGAAGATGGCGACGGAGCCCACCACGGGCCAATGCGACGGCTGAGGCAGGTAGTAGCTGTTGGGATTTGCGTGAGTGGTGCTAGCCATGGCTGATGGCTCCTCTCCTGAACTTCTGGTTGGGACTTCTAGTTGTGGAAGTCGGCGTGATTCACGTGATCATGCGAACGACAGTGACGATGGTGATCACGAAGACGGCAGCCGCGATGACCCCGGCGACGATCACATGCAGGGGTTTGACGGTAGCCTGATCCCGGTCGCGGCCGGAACTCTTGCGGATTCCGATGAAGGCCGAGAGCACCGCCGCGACCGCCTGCAGGCCAGACGTGCGCTTCTTCGGCTCTCCCGTTCCATGCTCGGACGGCATCGTGATTCCCTCTAGCTTTCCCCTGGCGTCTTCCCTCCCGGTAATTCGAAGAAGGTGTACGACAGAGTGATGACGGATACGTCCCGGGGCAGCTGCGGATCGACCACGAACTGCAAGGGCATCTGGCGAGTCTCGTTGCCCCGCACTTCCTGCCGCGAGAAGCAGAAGCACTCGACCTTCTTCACGTACTGGCCGGCAATCTGCGGACCATAGCTGGGAATGGCCTGGCCGAGTCGATCGATGTCGGTGGTGTTCGTGACCTCGTAGACGACGTGGATGAGCTCGCCTGGATGCGCCTGGATGCTCTTCTGCAGCGGGCGGAAGGTCCAGGGCAGATCCCGCATGTTGGCGTCGAACTGGATCGTCAGCGTGCGCGAGGTATCGATCTGGGTGTTGCTCACGACGTCCGCCTTCTGGATGTCGTAGATCCCGGCTGCTTGGCAGATCTTCTTGTAGATCGGAACGAGCGCGAACCCGAAGCCGAACATGGCGACGGCAATCACCACCAGCTTGCGAAGCAGGAGCTTGTTACCGGCGGCGGAGGTCATTCGAAGTAACGGCGCACGATGAAACCCAGGAAGAAGGTGAGGGCCACGACGGCGAGGATCAAACCGGTGCGCAGGTTGCGCGCACGCAGTCGTTGGGAATCCTCGCCGCGATCGTTCATACCTGTTCCGATCTCACTTGATGACGGGCGGCTTCTCGAAGCTGTGGTAGGGCGCCGGTGTCGGCAGCATGGTCCATTCGATGCTGTCGGCCCCCTCCCAGGGCTTCTGGGGCGCCCGCTCGCCGCTGCGGATCGCCTTCAGGATGATGTACAGGAACAGCAACTGCGACAGGCCGAATCCGAATGCGCCGACCGTCGAGACCATGTTGAAATCGGCGAACTGCAGCGAGTAGTCGGGAATCCGGCGAGGCATGCCGGCGAGTCCCAGGAAGTGCTGCACGAAGAAGGCGAGGTTGAAGAAGATGAACGACAGCCAGAAGTGCCACTTGCCCAGCGTCTCGTCGTACATCTTGCCGATCCACTTCGGTAGCCAGAAGTAGATGCCGGCGAATGCCGAGAACAGGGCACCTGCGACCATCACGTAGTGGAAGTGGGCGACGACGTAGTAGGTGTCGTGCAGCTGGACATCGACCGGCGTAATTGCCAGCACCAAACCGGTGAAGCCGCCTATGGTGAACAGGAACAGGAAGCCGATCGCGAACAGCATCGGGCTCTCGAAGGTCAGCGAGCCCTTCCACATGGTCGCCACCCAGTTGAACACCTTCACGCCGGTGGGCACCGCGATGAGCATCGTGGCGAACATGAAGTACAGCTGGGCCTGGACCGGCATGCCCACCGTGTACATGTGGTGCGCCCACACCAGGAAGGACAGGATCGCGATGGAGGCCGTCGCGTACACCATCGAGGAGTAACCGAACAGCGGTTTGCGCGCGAACGCCGGGATCACCTGCGAGATCACGCCGAAGGCGGGGATCGCGATGATGTACACCTCGGGATGGCCGAAGAACCAGAAGATGTGCTGGAACAGCACTGGGTCGCCGCCACCGGCCGGGTTGAAGAAGTGCGTGTCGAAGTGGCGGTCGGTCAGGAGCATCGTGACGGCGCCGGCGAGCACGGGCATGACCGCGATCAGCAGGTAGGCCGTGATCAGCCAGGTCCAGCAGAACAGCGGCATCTTCATCAGCGTCATGCCGGGCGCACGCATGTTCAGGATCGTCGTGACGATGTTGATCGAACCCATGATCGACGACATGCCGAGTACGTGCACGGCGAAGATCGTCAGGTCCATGCTCATGCCCTGCTGAATGGTCAGCGGGGGATAGAGCGTCCAGCCCACGCCGGCCCCTCCGCCGGGCACGAACTGCGCGAGGATCAGCAACAGCGCGGCCGGCGGCAGGAGCCAGAAGCTCCAGTTGTTCATGCGCGGAAAGGCCATGTCCGGGGCGCCGATCTGCATCGGGATCAACCAGTTCGCGAATCCCACGAACGCCGGCATGATCGCGCCGAACACCATGATCAACCCGTGGTAGGTGGTCATGGAGTTGAAGAATTCGGGGTTGACGATCTGCAGTCCGGGCTGGAACAGCTCGGCGCGAATCACCAGGGCCATGGCCCCGCCCAACAGGAACATCGAGAACGAGAACCACAGGTACATCGAGCCGATGTCCTTGTGGTTGGTCGTCGTCAGGTACTTCATGATCCCCGTCGGACCGTGATGGTCGTGCGCGTGGTCGTGACCGTGTACCGCTTCCATATTCTCCGCTCTCCTGCTAGCTCGTAGCTCGTGGTGTCCTGCGCTGCGCCGAACCGCCCTATCTCGACTGGGCAACCATGTGATCGACCGCCGCCTTGACCTGCTCGTCGGTCAGTGCGGTGTTGCCGCCACGCGGAGGCATCATGTTGAAGCCGCCGATCGCGTGGCCGTAGAGCACGTCGAGGCCTTTCGCGACGCGCGGCGCCCAGGCGGCCTGATCGCCAAACTTGGGTGCGCCCGCGATGCCCGCAGCGTGGCACATCATGCAGGCCTGGTCGTAGACGGCCTTGCCGTCCGCGACGTTGTCCGCCGGCGCTGCCGTCGCCTCAGTTGCGGGCGCGGCATCGGCCGGCGCCGCATCGGTCGTCGGCGCGGGCGCGATGGCGGCGACCTGCGTGCCCGGCTTCGCCTTCTGCTCGGCCACCCATGCGGCGTACTCGTCCTCCGACACGACGCGCACCACGATCGGCATGTACGCATGCTCCTTGCCGCACAGCTCGGCGCACTGCCCGCGATAGGTGCCTGGCTCTTCCGCGCGGAACCAGGTGTCGCGCACGAAACCGGGAATCGAGTCCTGCTTCACGGCGAGTGCGGGGACGTACCACGCATGGATCACGTCACCGGCGGTCAGCAACACGCGAACCTTCTTGCCGACGGGAACCACCATCTCGTTGTCGACCTCGAGCAGGTAGTTCTCGCCCTTTGCGTCGACGTTCCGGATTTGCGAACGAGGCGTGGACAGCATGCTGAAGAAGCTGATGTTCTCGTCCAGGTACTCGTACTGCCACTTCCACTGATAGCCGGTCACCTTCACCGTCACGTCCGGGGAGGACGTGTCGCGCTGCGCGAGAAGCGTCTTGGTGGCGGGGAAGGCCATGCCGAGGAGGATGAGGAAGGGGATGACCGTCCACAGCACCTCGACGGTCGTGTTCTCGTGGAAGTGCGCCGCCTGGTGTCCCACCGACTTGCGGTGCTTCCAGATCGAATACAGCATCATCCCGAACACGACGATGAAGATGATCAGACAGATCAGGACGACCACGTTGTGCAGGTCATACACCGCGTGCCCCAACGCGGTCTTCTGATCCTGCAGGTTGAACCGCATCTCCGCACCGGCCAGGCTCGTCCATGTGGACAATGCCAGCGCCAGCAGGGTATGGGCAGTTCTTCTGATCATGTTCGATGTCTCCCCGACGGAATGCCTGTATCCAAGTCGCGATTTCAACCGTGGCGCGCGCACCGCAGCTGATCCTTCAATGTCTGCGCCACCTCCGCCCTCTGCTCCGGAGTGAGGTGACGACCGAATTCCACTTCCCGCCCGTGTGAGCGCAGGGCCAGCGCCGCAGCACCGCCGTTGCGCTCGGGCTGTACGATGACCTGCGCCCAGAAACGACTGAATTCGAACCGTGTGGGCCGGCCGGTCTCCCAGCGCTCGATCAAGACGCGGTCGCCGGAGATCGAAATGCTCTCATAGTCCCCGGCACGCCTGCCCACGACCCTGAAGGCCAGGTACAGCAGCGCCATCTCCGCCCCCGCAAAGGGGAAGATCATCCAGGCGCCGTGCAGTGCGAAGGTCAGCGATATGGCCAGAGAGACGAGAACGAATGAGCCGAGTACCGCGTTCCTGCCAGCCGGCGAGAGGGAATCATTGCGCCGCGACACCAGCACGAAGCTGTGCGGCTCCTCGCCGTAGACTTGATCCATGACCGACTCTGATTCGAAGCTAAGTCGATTGCGGGCCCTCCTCCCAATCCCTAAAGAATTTAGCACACGGCCCTTTGGATAATCAAGGATGGACCCGAGCGTCAG
>CAZNBS010000020.1:10915-30352 GCA_964570955.1 uncultured Burkholderiales bacterium
AGCCCGGCCGGGAGACGAATCGAATCACCGCCCGGCCGTCCTCCGTCACGCTCGACGGCTGTTCGGGCTTCCATGCGTGGCCGTAGACGACTTCGACGCTGGCCGGTACGCGCCCGTCGCGCTCGAACTTGCGGTATCCCTGTTCGATCCGCGCGAGCCAGGCGCGGCCGCGTAACCCTGCGGAGACCGGTTTGACCGCGCCGGCGCTTCCGAGGGCTCGCAGTTCGGACAGAAGCGCGCGGACATCGGGGTAGGTAAGCGTGATCCGTTCGGCGTCCATCACGGGACCGGCGAACCCTTGCCGGACCAGCGCGTCTCCCACATCGTGCATGTCGGCCAGCGGCGGGCCCGCCCATTGTCCGTCGTTGGCCACTCGCAGTTCCTGCAGCGTATCCGGCCCCAGCGTGGAGAACATCATCAGCCCTCCACGTCGCAGCACGCGGCGGACCTCGCGCAGCACCTGCCCGAGATCGGCGCTCCATTCGAGCGCGAGGTTGCTGCACACCATGTCGAACGTGCCGTCGGCGAAAGGCAGATGCTCCATGGCGCCGCACACCGGATGGCAGCGCGGCGCGCGCCAGCGATCCCAGAACGTCGCGGCGCGGCGGCCCGTGCGCAGCATCTCCAGCGAAAAGTCCAGCGCCACGGCGTGCGCCCCGCGATAGCGCGCGAGCAGCGCGCCGGCGACACGCCCCGCTCCGCTGCCGAGGTCCAGCACGCGCGCGGGCTGCATGCGAACGAGGTCGAGGCGCTCGAGCATGCGCCCGGCGACCTCCCGCGCCAGCGCGGCGGCACCCTCGTAGTCGCGCGCGCAGCGATCGAAGCTGCGCCGCACACGTGCCGGATCGAGCGCGGGACGGTCAGGCATGAGGCCGGGGGCGCTTGCAGGACCGCCCGGAATCGGTCAGATTGATGCACATGTCATTCACGCTGCGTCATCGGATGCTTCGCTCGACGGCCCGGCTGACCGCCGCCCTGCTTCCCGGACCATGCATTCTGTGCGGCGACGATGCGACCGGCACGGGGTGGTGCGCGCCGTGCTGGTCGAACATTCCGGGCCGCGACGACGCGCGCTGTCCGGTCTGCGCACTGCCGCGTCCGGGCGAGGGCACCTGCGGACGCTGCCTGAGCCGCCCGCCGCAGTTCACTGCGACGTTCGCAGCCGCCGACTACGGCTTTCCGCTCGACGCCATCGTCTCCCACTTCAAATACGGGCGCAACCTGACGCTGGCGGCACCGCTCGGCGCGCTGCTGTGCGCCGGGCTCGCCGATGCACCGCGCCCCGACCTGCTGATCCCGGTTCCCGCCACGCGGGCGCGACTGGTGGAGCGCGGCTTCAACCAGGCCGCCGAGCTCGCCCGAATCGTCGCGCGCGAGTTGGATCTGAAGTTCGACGCGTCCATCGCACACCGTCGCGACGACGACCCGCCGCAGGCCTCGCTATCGCGCGACGCCCGGGTGCGCAATGTGCGCGGCGCGTTCCGCTGCGGGCGGGCGCTGGATCGTGCCCGGATCGCCATCGTCGACGACGTGATGACCTCGGGCGCGACCCTGAACGCCCTCGCCCGAACGCTCCTGGACGCTGGCGCCGGCGAGGTGCACTGCTGGGTGGTGGCGCGAACACCCGAACCGGGGTGAAGCCTATTGCAGTTCGCGGATCTGGCGCTCCACGAAGGCGCGCAATTCAGGGGACAGCCCTCGCAAACGGCTGGCGCGCTGGAAGGCGGCGAGCGCCTGCTCGCGCTGACCGTCGGCGCGCAAGGCCATGCCGCGCCCCATCTCCCACACGGCGTTGCCCGGCACGATGCGCAGTGCCGATGCGTAGAGCTCGGCCGCGTCGCGATGCCGTCCGACGCGGGCCATCACGGCGGCAGTCATGGACAGGTACTCGGCATTCCACTGCGCGTGCGGCAATCCCTGTTCCAGCGTACGCAGTGCCTCGGTCTGCGCGCCGCGGTCCAGCTGCAGGCGCGCCAGCAGCATGATCTGCTTGGGCTGGCGCGAATTCATGCGAAGCCCCTCCTGCAGCAGCGTCTCGGCGCGCTCGCGCTCGCCGCGCTCGAGCAGCGCACCGAGCAGCGCCTGGCGTGGCGCGGCAGCTGCCGGGTCGAGCTCCACCGCGGCGCGCCACGCTGCCTCCGCCTCGTCGGTGCGCCCGCCGCGGAACAACTCCATGCCGCGTCGGAACTCCTGGTCGGCACGCGCAGCGGTTTCAGGCGATTGAAGCGGCTTGTCGATGCGTCCAGGCGCCGAGGGCTGCACGGCCTCCGGCTCGCGCTCGGGAGACAAGCCCTGTCCGGGCGCCACCTCGCTCCGCGACGGTACGCGCGCCTCGTCCGTCGCACTGGCGGCTTCCTCCGCGAACGGCACCGGCTCCTCGGCCGGCGCGTCAACCGCGGCCGGCTCGGGCGCGGACGCGTCCGGCGCGATGGCGGGCGGCACCTGCATCGTCTCTTGCTCGATCGGGACCGGATCGGGAAGCGATGTCTCCGGCGCTACCGTCTCCTGCGCGACGGATCGCTCGGTCGACGCGTCGGTTGGGACAGGCGCCTGTGTGACGTCCGCGGGAGGCGCCGGCCCGGAGCGATCGGTCCACCACCACAGGAGCCCCGCGAGCATCAGCGCAAGACCGATCAGCCACGAATAAGGGGGCAGGCGGCGCAACGGTTGGCGGGACGATGCACGGACGCCCTGCGGTAACCGGGCAGGCCCGTTGACTCCTTCGGCACGACGCTTCTCGAGATCCTTGAGGACCCGATTGATCAGACTCACCGCAACCACCACCAGGCAGCGCCGGCGGCGAGCAGAGCAAGGGCGGCGAGCAGCAGCCACCATCCCACCGACACCTGGCGCGCGGCCGGCGTATCCTCGACCGCCGCACGCACATGGCGCGCCTGCACCTTGTGACCGCCCTCTCCGTACACGAGCAGCAGCGCCTTGTGCGCGATGATGTTCACCAGGCGCGGCAGCCCGCCGCTGGCGGCGTACAGTGCGTCCACCGCGCGCCGGTCGAACAGCGGTCTGCCGCTGTATCCCGCCACGCGCAGGCGATGCGCGAGGTAGAGCAGCAGCTCGTCGCGGCTCAGTCCGCCCAGCGTGTACTCGAAGGTGATCCGCTGCCGGAGCTGTCGCACGGACTCCTGCGCCAGCCGGTCGTCCAGTTCCGACTGGCCGAACAGCACCACCTGCAGCAACTTGCTCTTCTCGGTCTCCAGATTGCTCAGCAGGCGCAACGCCTCGAGCGTCTCCAGCGGCATGGCCTGTGCCTCGTCGAGGCACACGACCACGTGCTTACCTGCGTCTGCGAACTCCAGCAGAGCGTGGTTGAGACGCTTGAGAACCTGATGCTGGTCGAGATCGTTCGCGACCTGGACTCCCAGCTCGTCGGCGAGCGCGTGCATCAGCGCTTTCGGCTCGAGATAGGGATTGGGGATGTAGGCGGAGACGAAGCGCTCGTCCAGCGTCGCGAGGAAGCGGCGGCACAGCAGTGTCTTGCCGGTGCCTACCTCGCCAGTGATCTTGATGAAGCCCTCGCCGTTGGTAATGGCGACCAGGAGCGTGTTGAGGGCCTCCTGATGGGCGTTGCAGGAGAATACGAAACTGGTGTCGGGCGTAATGCCGAACGGGGCCTCGTCGAGGCCGAAGTGTGCGAGATACATGAGTCCGGTCACCCCGCCGCGCGCCGATGGCTGGGCCGGCTCAACCCGAGGTCTTGCGCTTGCCGTCCTTCTCCATGCCTGGCGCCGGCATACACCGGTAGCCGTCCAGGCGCTGCCGCACGCCGCGTAGATCCTGATTCCACGTCTCGTTGCTCTGTATGATGGTTGGCTCGAGCAGAACGACCAGTCGGTCCTCTGCGTGCGCCGGTTCGTTCCTGAAGGCGTGCCCGGCGATGGGCAGGTCTCCCGCCCAGGGCAAACCGCTCTTACCGCGGACGCTCAATCTCGCCCATCAGCCCGCCGATGGCCGCAATGTTACCGTCTTGCGATGCATACGATGGTATCGCGCTCGAGGTGAGCCGCCGCCGAGGCGTGAGTGGAATGTCTCGTCACGTCGGGCGCAGACGCGCTCACACCACCAGCCAGGCCTCGTCCAGACTCAAGGTGTACAGGGTCAGCCTGAGCGTGGTGCGCGGATTGTCGGCCGTCAGCGTGACCTGTTCCCAGAACAGCTGCCAGGGCTGGCGCTCGAGGCGGTCCACGTAGGCGAGCAGGTCGCGGTGACGGCCCTCCACCACCACCTCGATGCCGTGTCGGAATACCTGCGCCGCGCGCAGCGCATTGCCGCGCGCGTCGACTTGCGTCGCGTCGACCGCGTCCAGAGGCGCTGCCGGCAGGTTGCGCATGGACACCAGCCGCACGCGCCGATCGGTGCCGAGCAGTCCCTGCAGCACCCCGGACATGCGCTCCGGTGCGAGCAGCGTGCCCCGAAGCTGTGCCAGTTTGCGGTCGATTCCCTCGAGTTCGCGACGCACCGCCTCGACCCGCTCACGCACCGCAGTGTTCGGGTCACTGCCCAGCACGCGCTGCGTCTGCGCCCGTTGCGCCTGTACCGTCGCGAGCAGGCGCTGCTGTTCCAGCATGCGCGCGATCGCCGCACTGCGGGCCTGAAGCGCGGGCTCCACCCAGCCCACGTAGGTGAGCACCCCGACGATGCACACGAAAGCGAACAAGAGAATGACGCGCTCGCGCTCGGCGCGCGCCGCCAGCCACCCTTCGAGCGCGATCCAGCGGGCCTTCATCGCGGACCGGTGTCGCCGGCGTGCATTCCGCCGCCCGTGCGGTCGGCCGTTGCCAGGCGAAACTCGAGATAGTCCGGCTCGGCGAACGACCGGGCCTGGTCGCGCGTCGATGGCCTGTGCACCGCGAGCGTGGCGAACGCTCGGCCGCGCAATGCCGTCTCGTCGCGCAGGCGTTGCAGATACCGCGGCAGCAGTTGTGCATCGCGCGTGCGTCCATCGACCGTGATCTCGCGGCCGGCGCCGCCGATGCTCAGGCCGGTGATCCAGACGCCATCCAGCCTCTGGCGCGCAAACGCACGCAGGTACTCGGACACACCGCCCGAATCGGCGAGGTCGCCGTGCTGCAATCGCGCCAGCACCTGCCTGCGTCCGTCGACCAGCGCCTGCAGTGATTCGAGTTCGGCTATGACGCCGGAATCGGGCGCGCGCGCGGCCGCTTCTCGCGCCATGCGCGTCGCATCGTCCTGCGCCGCTGCCAGCTGTGCGGCCTGGCTGAGCGCCAGGCGCGTCACCCGCCCGGATTCGATCTGTGCGAGCAGCGCGGCAACCAGGGCGCAGACGGCGCATGCCAGCATGGCGCACAGGGTGAAGCGCGCGCTCACGCGCTCGACCTTGGGTGCGAGCGCGCCGTTGTAGAGATTGATCTGCTGGCTCACGACCGCGCTTCCTCGCGCATCGCCGCGCCGATGAGGTGCAGGGTCTCGAACTGGCGCGCCGGGTCCGACAATGCGGGCACGGCCGACAGGTCGACCGCTTCGGCCAGATGAAGCCCCTCGACCGGCAGATCGAGGTTGGTTTGCAGGTGACGCAGCAGAGCTGGCACCGGCGTAACGAGTAGGCGCGACAGGCTGACGTACGAGAACTGGCGATCGAAGTGATCGAAGGTGCGTTGCAGCTCCAGCACGAGCCGGTCGAGCGCCTGCTCGCGCAGCTGATCCGACCCCTCCTGAAGCTGCGGCAGCGTGAGGTCCGTGCGTCGCGCCAGGAACAGTTCGCCGTCGCGCGTGACCGTGAGAAGTCCGCCGTCCGCGCCCATGCACAGCACGGCGAGACCCCGTCCCGGCTGTTCGAACAGCCCCGCCACGTTGCGCTGAGCCATCTCCGGAACGTCGATGGCGTGCAGCGGAAGCCGGGCCTCGTGGAACAGGCGCATGCAGGAGGCGACGTCGGCATTGCGTGCCGTCACCGCGAATACCTGGTGGATGCGGCCATGATCCGGGGCCGGCGAGGGGACGTGCACGATGTCGACGCTCGCCTGATCCACCGGATAATCGAGCAGATCCTTCAGCTTCCAACGCACCGCCTCGCGCATCTCGTGCGCCGGCACGGCGGGCGCGTCGGTCATCTGTATCTGGTAACCACCCGCCTGCAGGAGGTTGGAGCACAGGACCTCCCCGCTGCCGAGCTGCCGTCGCACGTGCGCCAGTACCTGCACGGCGTCGCCGTCCACGCGATGGCTGTCGCAGCGCAGGAGGGAGCGGCGTTGGGTACCCGACGCCATCTGCGCCACGTCGATGCGATCGGCACGCACCGCCACCGAGACCCACTGCGGCATGCGTCGGCGGCGGTTGCGAAGGAAGGAATACATACCTGGTCAGACGCGAATGCGCTCCGGTTCGTCGTGCACCGGTCTGTGCAAAATGCGCACCAGCGCAAGACTTGCCGGGAGCGGGACGGCCTCATGATGCAGCCGGGCGCACGCACATCGTCAGCCGTGCGAGGTGAAGCGGGTACTTCGTCAGCAGGGGCGGCTCGCCGCGTTGGCGCCATCGACGCAGCGGCTGACGGATCGTTCCACGGTGCGCGAGACGCGGTTCGGCGAATGGGCAGCGCCGAACGTGGCTGTTGCCGACAGCCGATATACCCCGATCACGCGGTCCAGTTCGGTGCTCGACGCGGGGCCGATGCAGCTCACGCTCACGACGAAGGGCGCGAGGTCCTGCTCCAGCGCGAGTGACTCGGGCGCGCCCCAGCAGGCAGGAAGGGCCGCGCCCGGAGTGCCGTCCGGGTCGAGGATGCGGTACAGGCCCCATTCGATCCCTGCGCGCGCGGCCTGGTGGGCACGCACCCCCTGCATATCGAGCGTCGCACTGGCGTGCTGCATCACCGACACCTGCACCAGACCGGCGGCCAGCGCAGCCAGCACCACCAGAATGAACAGCGTGGACACGATGCTGAATCCGCGCTGCGCTGGGCAGGTCACGGCGCGCTCAGGGAGCGTTGCGGACATGTACCTCCTGCACCAGTGTCACCGTCTCCCCCGATCCGGGCTGCGCGAGCGTCAGGGCGAGCACCACCACCCCGTCGCGCATGGCCACGGCGTTCGGCTCGTACACGACGCTGCAGCCGGCCACCCCATCAGCCAGGAGCGCTTGGGACCCGGACGCGAACGATGTGGGCTGATTGGCCGAGATCGGATAGGCCCAATGCCGGCGCAACTGGCCTGTGGCCGGATCCGCGGGGTTCGGCGTGCACACGTAACTGACCGCGTGCTCCACGACGTGGAAGCGCGAAGCCGGCGACGGCAAAGGAAATACGGCCTCCGGGGAGAGCGTGATGGAGTTGCCCGATACCGCGCTCACCGTGCGCAGGTTGCCGGCGGTGCCCCGATACGCGTCCAATGCGCCGTAACCCGGACCGAGGTTGTACACGGCGACCATGTCTCCCGTCATCACCGGCGTGGTCGGCATGAGCCCCAGCACGTCGAAGCGGAACGGCGAATCGGCCTCGTCGAACTCGAGCACGTCCCCCGCCCCGTTCCTGTCCACGTCGGCCCGGTAGCGCCCACCGCCCTTGGTGAGCAGGAACTCGAGGTACACGCCGCCGTCCCTGCTCGCCACGCGCACGCTGTTGGGCAGCGCCAGGCGCAAATCGCGAACGGCACGGCGCAGCGCGGTGTCGGCGAGATCGGTCAGCTGCGCCCGGCGTGTGCTGTCGAAATACCCCTGCACCGATGCCCGAATGAACACCGCCACCGCGGAGGCGATGATGCCGGTGAGCGCAACGACGACGATGGCTTCGGTCAAGGTGAATCCGCCCTGGCGGATGCTCGTCCGCCGGGTCATGGCGTGCGCGGCGCATGACGCGTGCGATACCCCTGCAGGCGCACGCTCTGGTCGCCCGGTCCCGTCACGCGCACGGTGATGCGCAGCGCGGCCGCAGACGGTATCGTGAACGATCCGTTGCCCAGCACCGCGTTCTGCACGGACACGGTGGCGGCATAACCGACCGGCACTTCGTGGATACGGGCGATGTCGCGCACTCCCCAGATCATCGACGTCCTGCTGTCGAACCCGTCGTAATCGCTTACGTGGTCGAAGGGGGTCGACGCGGCGTCGCGCGCCTCGCCGGCCTCGGGTCCGATCGCGTCGGCGAGCGTGGCGCACTGCGCCGGATCCGCCGCATCGACCGTCGCCTGCTCGGCACTCGTCACGTGCGCATCGTCGGCGTCACAGTGGGTGAAGGGCATCGACTGCACCTCCTCCAGCAGACTCTCCGCGATCGCCAGCGCCTGCTTGCGCACGAGGGGATCGCTGCTGCGCGCTGCGCTCCCGTTCATCACCAGGAGGATGGCGGTCAGCGCGATGCCCACCACCACGATGAACACGATGATCTCGATCAGGGTCAGCCCGCGCTCACGGATGCACATACCCCGTCTCCGCTTCGACCTCGAAGATACGCGCGGGCGTGCCACCGACCGTGAAGGTGACCGATCCCGCACTGGGCCGGCCAACTCCATCGAAGTGGAAGCTGGGCACGCTGCTGGACAGGGTGACGCTGCCCGGCGCGGAAAGGCGCAGCGCCCGGTTCCCGGCGGGATCGGAGACGACGGCGATGCACCGGGCATCGAAGCACAGTGTCAGCGTGTTGTCCGCCGTCACCACGTAAACGGCCGCATTCCGTGCAATCGCGAGCTTGTGCGCGTAGCGCACCGCAGCGAGCACACGATCGTGGAAGGCGAGCGAATCGAAATCGCGCGTCGCCTCCAAGCGGGGCAGCATCGTCACCGCGAGAACCGCCAGTACGAGGATCACGGCGATCGTCTCCACGAGCGTGAAGCCTCGCTGCGTCGCGGTCCGGTCCTCCTGTGTGCGCATGCGCGTGCCGAAAACGACAACGCCCGACCGCGTACGATCGGGCGCTCGCCGTGCGATTCGGCGATTACTGTGAGCAGATCACCGTGGCCACGGCGCTCGCGCCTTGCGGTCCCAGAATGTTGCAGGAAAGCGGGAAGCCCTCGCTCTGCTGCGCGACCGTGCAAGTCGCCGTGGAAGCGGCGTCCATCGAGAAGCCGCTCGGGAATGTACCGCCGGTCAGCAGGGTGGGAATGTCGTCATCCTGGCAGCCGCTGATCGCATAACTGTTCGCCTTGCCGCTGTCGACCAGGCGGGCCGAGAAGTTCAGCGCGGTCGCGGAGGCAACGGCGCCGGCAACGCCCTGCGCCGCCGCTGCACCTGCCTCTCCGCGCAGGTCGATGAAGCGCGGAAGGGCGACCGCCCCCAGTATGCCGAGGATGACGATCACCACGATCAGTTCGATGAGAGTGAATCCGCGCTGCTCCATTGGGGTTCTCCAGCTTGATACGTTGAGGCCCGGGCTGCGCTGCGCCGGGAGCACCATCCATGCCCGTTGCATCGTCTGGAATCCGGTTCGTCCCGTGCACCCGGCCGGTCAACGGCATTTCCGCCCATCGAAGCCCGCTGTACACGGTCTGCGTGCCGGCGCTCGCCTCCCGATTCGGGATGGCGCTGTCCGGATGGGCCGCGAGTACGAGATTCGGCAGGAACTGCAAACTCTTGAGGATGGCGCAATCGATCCGGCCCCCTATTTCACGCCCTCTCCCCGCAGCGCGACCTGGCCGAGATCCCAGATGGGCAGAAACACGCCCAGCGCGACGATCAGCACGAGGATGCCGAGCATCACGACCAGGATCGGCTCGATCTGGGATCCGAGTGTCTTCAGGTCGTACTGCACCTCGCGGGTGTACAGGTCGGCGATTTCGTCCAGCATGTCGTCCAGGGCGCCGGACTCTTCGCCCACCAGCATCATCTGCAACGCCGCCGGGGTGAACACGCCGGTGGCGATGGCCGTGCGCAGCACGCTGTCGCCGCGCTCGACGCCCTCGCGCATGCGTTCCACCTTCCGGCTCACGTAGCGGTTGTCCACGACCTGCGCGACCAGCGTGAGCCCGTGGACCGGCGACACGCCGCTGCGCAAGGCCAGCGCGAAACTGCGGGCGAAGCGTGCGAGCGTCGCCTTGAGCACGATCGGGCCGGCGATCGGAATGCGCAACCTGATGCGATCCCAATGCAGCCTGCCCCGGTCGGTCGCCACCCAAGCACGCAACCCGAGGGCAGCGGCGCTCACCGCCGCGAGCAGCACCCACCAGTAGGCCAGGCAGAAGTCGGATACCGCGACCAGCGCACGCGTGATGAGCGGCAATTGCGCCCCGAATCCGCGATAGACGTGCGCGAACTGTGGGATGACGAACAAATGCAGGACGCCGAGGGCCGCCAGCATGGCAACGATGACGAACGTCGGATAACGCAGCGCCGATTTCACCTGACCGCGCATCTCCTCCTGGAACTCCAGGTGGTAAAACAGGCGCAGGAAGATCTCCTCCAGGCGTCCGGTGGTTTCGCCCACGTGCACCATCGCCACGTAGAAGGGGGTGAACGCCTCGCCGCGCCGCTGCAGCGACGCCGACAGGTCGCGGCCGCTCTCCAGATTCTCTCGCACGCTCTGCAGCGTCAGCTTAAAACTGGGATTCGTGCACGACTCCTGCAAGCCTCCCAACGCGCGCAGGATCGGCACGCCGGCCTTGAGCAGCGCATACATCTGCCGGCTGAACAGCAGGAGATCGGCGGGCTTCACCCGCCCCTTGCGCCACGCGTGGAGCGTGAGGCCATCCCTTCCGGCGTAGGGCGCCGCCGTGGGTGCGATGCGCACCGGGACGATGCCGCTGCCGGCCAAGGCTGCAGCCACCGCGTCGGTGTCGGCGCCCTCGAGCACGCCTTCGACGAGGCTGCCGTGGGTATCGCGTCCGCTGTAGGAATAGTGCGCCATCGTCTCAGTCCGCCAGTGAGGACACCCGCATCGCCTCCTCGACCGTGGTGGTACCGCGAGCGGCCAGCATCGCGGCGTGGCGACGCAGCGTGTGTCCTGCCATCTGCCGGCGCCCGGCCTCGATGAAGCGCGATGGATCTGCGTCGTTGGCCGCCTGCACCACCGGACGCGTCATCTCCAGCATTTCGTACACGCCGGTGCGGCCCAGATAGCCGGTGGCGTTGCACTGGGAGCAGCCGCTGCCGCGCAGGAAGCACGCCTTGACGACTGCCCCGTCGAGTTCCTGGCGCAGCCACTCGGACTCGGCGGGCTGCAGGGGATGCTCGCGGGCGCAGCCGTCGCACACCACGCGCACCAGCCTCTGGGCCAGGACCATGCGCAGCGACATCGCCACCATGTAGCGCGGCGCACCCATGTCCATGAGCCGGATCGGCGTGCTGAGCGCGTCGTTGGTGTGCAGGGTGGACAAGACCATGTGGCCGGTCATCGCCGCGCGCAGTCCCACTTCGACCGTCTCCTGATCGCGCATCTCGCCGACCAGTACCACGTCAGGATCCTGGCGCAGTGCCGCGCGCAGGATCCGCCCGAAGGTAAGGTCGATCCGTTCATGCACCTGCACCTGATTGACGCGCGGCAGACGGTACTCGACCGGATCTTCCACGGTGATGATCTTGCGCTCCGGAGTATTGATGCGCGCCAGCGCCGCGTACAGCGTGGTGGTCTTGCCGCTGCCGGTGGGTCCGGTCACGAGGATCATGCCACTGGGGCGATGCACCGCATCCTGCAACCGCTCCAGGATGTGTTCGGGCATGCCAAGCCTCTCCAGGCCGAGCAGACCGGAACTGCGGTTGAGCAGGCGCATGACGACCGATTCGCCGTATTGCACCGGCATGGTGGAGATGCGCACGTCGACGTGGCTGTTGCGCGCCCTGACCTGGAAGCGGCCGTCCTGCGGCAGGCGCTTCTCGGAGATGTCCAGCCCCGACATCAGCTTGAGGCGCAGCACCAGTGCGGAGGCGATCTTCGTGTCCGCCTCGGTCTGCACGTGCAGCACGCCGTCGATGCGAAAGCGGATGATCAGGCGCGTCTCCTGCGGCTCGATGTGGATGTCGGACGCGCGCACGCCCACCGCGTCCTCGAACACCGACTGCAGCAGGCGCACGACCGGGGCATCCTCGACCGTGGTGCCCCCGCCCAGCGCGGCGAAATCGATTCCGGTTTCGCCCAGTTCCTGGCCCAGCTCCTGCGCCAGCCCGGAGATCTCCTCGGTGCGGCGGTAGACGCGATCGATCGTCTGCAGCAGCAGGGTTTCGGTGACCACCGCCAGTTCGATCTCGCGCTTGAGGACGCGCGCGATCTCGTCGTAGGCGAAGAGGTCGGTCGGATCGGCCATGGCGACGCGGTAGAACGTGCCGCCGTCCTCCAGCACGAGTGCGCGGTAGCGCCGCGCCTGCGCCTCCGGCAGCCGCCCGGCGAGTTCGGGCTTGACCGAGAACTGCTTGAGGTTGACGTAGGGCACCTGGAGTTGGCGCGCGAGCGCGCTGGAGATCTGCTCCTCGGAGACGAAGCCCTGGTCGACGAAGACGCGGCCGAGCTTGCGTCCGCTGAGCTTCTGCACCTCGAGCGCATCCCGCAGCTGCAGTTCGGTGAGCAGGCCTTGCTGCAATAGAATCTCGCCGAGGCGAACTTTCTCCGGCCGTGCCATGGCCTCTCCAGATGGTCGACCCCCGGGTTATCGGCGGGCTGCGACGTGCATTTAACCGATCCCGCACCGATGTTCGACATCGTCCTGGTCCAGCCCGAGATCCCGCCCAACACCGGCAACGTCATTCGACTGAGTGCGAATACCGGCTGCCGGCTGCATCTGGTCGCGCCGCTGGGTTTCCGGATGGACGATCGCGAACTGCGCCGCGCGGGGCTGGACTACCGCGAATACACGCAGGTGCGCGTGCACGCGGACTGGGCGGCCTGCTGCGCCGTGCTGGACGCCGGACGCATGTACGCGTTCACGACCCGCGCGGTTCGCCGCTTCGATGAGCCGGCCTACGCCCCCGGCGATGTGCTGGTGTTCGGTGCGGAGACGAGCGGACTGCCCGCCGCGCTGCTGGACCGATTCCCCGAATCGCGCCGCCTGCGGCTGCCCATGGTGCCCGGCAACCGCAGTCTCAACCTCTCGAATGCGGTGGCGGTCGCCGTATTCGAGGCGTGGCGTCAGAACGGCTACGCCGGTGGTGCGTAGCAGCCGGCGACCGGGCGCAGCGTCTCAGTCGGCAGTCTCGTTGCGCGGCTCGCGTGCGAGCAGCGCCTCCACCGCCTGAAGCGGCGCGAGCCCTTCGAACAGGACCCGGCAGACCGCTTCCGTGATCGGCATCTCGACGCCGGCCCGGGCGGCCAGCCGACGTACCTCGCGAGCGGTGTGCACGCCCTCCGCGACATGCCCCAATTCTGCCAGCACCTGCTCCAGCGTCTTGCCGGCCGCCATGCGCAGACCGACCTGCCGGTTGCGCGACAGATTGCCGGTGCAGGTGAGGATGAGATCACCCATGCCTGCCAGCCCCATGAAGGTCTCGGCCCGGCCGCCCAAGCGCACCCCAAGGCGGGTGATCTCGGCCAGACCGCGGGTGACGAGGGCCGCACGGGCGCTCTCGCCGAAGCCCAGGCCGTCGGAGATCCCGGCGGCGATGGCGATGACGTTCTTGACCGCCCCGCCCACTTCCACGCCGGTCAGATCCCCGCTGGAGTAGATGCGCAGCCGACGCGTGCGTAGCTCGCGTGCGAGCGCTGTCGCGAACGTCGCATCGTTCGCCGCCAGGGTGACGGCCGCCGGTACGCCGCGCGCCACCTCCTGCGCGAAGCTCGGTCCCGACAGGACACCGCGCGGCACCTCGCGCGGCAATTCCTCCGCCGCCACCTCGTGCGGGAGCTTGGCGCTGCCGGCCTCGAAACCCTTGCACAGCCAGATTGCAGGCAGCGGCCGGGCAGCCTGCGCGACCAGCCGCAGACCGGTCCGCAGCCCGGCGACGCTGGCACCGATCACGGCCAGATCGGCAGTCTGCAGCGCCTCCTGCGCCTGCGCCGCGAGCCGAAGGTGGGAAGGAAACGCGATGCCGGGCAGGTAGCGGATGTTCGTGCGTTGTGCATCCATGTCGCGCATTTGGGCGGGATCCCGCGTCCACAGCGTGACCTCATGGCTGCCTGCGAGCGCGATCGCCAGCCCGGTTCCCCAGGCGCCGGCGCCGAGCACGGTGATCTTCACAGCCCCCAGACCTGGGTCACATGCACGTAGCCGTTCAGGCCCTGCGCATGGCGCACACGCACGAAATTCCCGGACAGCTCCAGCATGTCGAGGACGACGTCCTGCTCCGCCTCGAACACCAGCGCGGCAGACTCTTGCGGCGCGGCGCGCACCTGGGCGCGGGCGACGCGAATACTCACCGTGCGCCGGGTCGACAGGTGCGCCGCCTCGACCCACGCCAGGTCTCCGGTCGCGTCACGCACCTTGACCCAGCCATCGAGCGCCACGATGACCTCGACCGGATAGTGGCGCGACAGGATGGAGACAGGACGCGCCTTGAGCGAGGGCGCGTCGAACATGACCGCGGCATCGACGGCGACCGAGCGGAACTCGAGCGCCTGCACGCACGGCGCGGCGGCACCGAGCGCGAGCGCGGCGAGGAAACGAAGCGAACGCGCGCCAGCGCGCATTGCCGTCAGTGCGTGACGGGCGGCGTCGCCGGCTGCGCGTCCTTGCCCTGCTGCTGCAGGCGCTGCTGATACAACGCCTCGAAGTTCACCGGCGCGAGCAGGAACGGCGGAAATCCGCAGCGGCTGATGGAATCGGACACAGTCTCGCGCGCGTACGGGAAGAGGATGTTCGGGCAGGTGATGCTCAGCACAAGATCCAGGCTTTCCTTGGGCAGGTTGCGGATCTGGAAGATGCCCGATTGATGCGCCTCCACCAGAAACACCGTCTTCTCGTTGTGCACCGCCGTGGTCGTGACGCTCAGCGTGACTTCGTAGAAGCCTTCGTTGATCGGCTTGGCCTGCGTGCTCAACTGCACGTCTACGCGCGGCGTCTCGCGTTCCAGGAACACCTGTGGCGCATTCGGCACCTCCACCGAGAGATCCTTCACGTAGATCTTGTCGATGGTGAATACCGCTTGATTCTGCTGCTGTTCCTCGGCCATGGTCGTCCCTGGGCAAAAACGACGATTCTAGCGCAAGGGGATGTGCGGCCGGTCGAGCGCAGCGATCAGGTGCGCCGCACCCACGCGCGCAGGCTGCGCGCGTCGAGCGCCCCGGAGACGCGGTCGACCTCGCGTCCGGCCTGGAACTTGATCAAGGTGGGGATGCTGCGAATGGCGAAGCGCGCCGCCAGATCCTGTTGCGCATCCGTGTCGACCTTCGCCAAGCGTGCGTGTGCCCGCTCCTCGCGGGCGATCTGTTCGAACGCCGGCGCCATCATGCGACACGGCCCGCACCAGCTGGCCCAGAAGTCCACCACCACCGGCAGGTCGTTGCGTGCGACGAAGGTGTCGAAACTGGCCTGATCCAGTGGCACGGCACGGCCGTCCAAGAGCGCGGCATGGCACCGGCCGCAGGTTCCGCCCTCCTCCATCCGTGCGGCTGGCACGCGGTTCACCGCGCCGCATTGTGCGCATACGACGTGGAGATGGTCCGCGGTCATGGTGCTTCCTTCATTGAATCTCGTCCGCGAGCAGCGGATCGAGCTTGCCGGCGCGGTCCAGCGCCGACAGGTCATCATAGCCGCCCACGTGCACATCTCCGACGTAGATCTGCGGCACCGTGCGGCGCTGCGTGCGCTCCATCATCTCCACGCGTCGCTGCGGCTCGAGATCGACCCGGATCATGTCGATCTCCACGCCCTTGGCGCGAAGCAGCCGCTCGGCCATGGAGCAGTACGGGCAGTAGCCCGTGGCGTACATCGTCACGCGCTTGCTCATCCGACCCGCCTCGATCCTAGCGGCGTCAGGCCTTCCTGATCGGCATGCCGGCCTGCTGCCAGGCATTCATGCCGCCCGCCAGGGACCAGACCTGCGTGAATCCCGCCTTGCGCAGCGTCGCCGCCGCAGTCATCGACCGGTTGCCCGACGCGCACACCAGCACGATCGGCTTGTCCTTGAACTTCTCCAACTCCTTCGCCCGCTCACCCAGCTGGCCGACGGGGATATGGCGTGCGTCGGCGATGTGACCCGCGTTGAACTCGCCGGTCTCACGCACGTCCACGACCTGCGCGTTTTGCCGGTTGATCATCTGCACCGCGTCCGCGACGCCGGCCTCCTTCGCCTTGCTGATGCGCTTGGCCAGCGTCGGCCAGATGAACATGAGGCCGCTGACGACGGCGATCAATACCAGCCAGATGTTCTTCTGCACGAATTCCACGTCGTCGTTCCCTCGATCGATGGTTGTTAGGAAGTGCCGGTCCGCTAGAATATCGCACCTGTCTCACGTCAACGATCGCCATGCACAAGCTCGTCCTGCTGCGCCACGGGGAAAGCGTCTGGAACAAGGAGAACCGCTTCACCGGATGGACCGACGTCGATCTGTCCGAGCGCGGCCGCGAGGAGGCGCGCGAAGCCGGACGGCTGCTCAAGGCCGAGGGGCTCGGCTTCGACGTGGCCTTTACGTCGGTGCTCAAGCGGGCGATCCGCACGCTGTGCATGGCACTCGACGAGATGGATCTGATGTGGATCCCGGTGCACAACTCCTGGCGGCTCAACGAACGCCACTACGGCGACCTGCAAGGACTGAACAAGGCCGAGACCGCGGCGAAGTTCGGCGAGCAGCAGGTGAAGATCTGGCGCCGCAGCTACGACACGCCGCCGCCGCCGCTGGCGGCGCACGATCCGCGCCATCCGGCCTCCGATCCCCGCTATCGCGACGTGCCGAGGAGCGACCTGCCGCTGACGGAATGTCTGAAGGACACCGTGGCGCGCTTCCTGCCGCTGTGGAACGAGAGCATTGCCCCGGAGGTCGCGCGCGGGCGGCGGGTCATCATCGCGGCGCACGGCAATTCGCTGCGCGCCCTGATCAAGTACCTGGACGACGTGTCCGAGGAGGAGATCGTCGAGCTCAATGTCCCCACCGGCGTTCCCCTGGTGTACGAACTCGACGCGCGGCTGAAGCCGCTGCGCCACTACTATCTCGGCGATCCGGCGCGCGTGGCCGCCGCGGTCAATGCGGTTGCAGCCCAGGGGAAGGCCGCTTCCTGAGGGCGCCCGCCTGGCCCTGCGCGGCGCGGGACGCCTGACGCGGCCACCGCAGCGTCTGCTCATCGCGCTGGTCGCGCTGTGCCTGGGAGCCGGCGCGCTTGCCGGGCCGAAGGAGGATCTCAGGGCGCTGCGCCAGGAGGTCGAGCAGCTCACGCGCGAACTGACCGCCTCGGAGAGCTCGAAGGCGGACGCCACCGATGCCTTGCGCGAGTCCGAACAGGCCATCAGCCGGAGCGGTCGCCACCTGTTCGAGCTACGCGCGCAGGAGGCCGATGCGCGCGCCCGCCTAGCCGAACTCGACGCCGAACAGGCACGGCTGGAAGCTGCCGTGGAAACGCAGCAGGAGACCCTGGCCCGCGTGCTGCGCCACGCCTATCTGCATGCCCAGATCCCGGCGGCGGGCGTGGCGCTCTCGCCGGGGGAGCCCGGGCAGGCGGCACGCCGCCTCCATTACCTGGGCTACCTGGTTCGGGACCGCGCGGCAGCGATCGAGCGCCTGCGCACGGACCGGGCACGGGTGCGGAGCCTGGCCGGGGAGAGTCGGCAGCAGGCGCACGCGCTGGAAGCGCTGCACGCGCAACAATCGGCCGCGCAGCGCGAACTGGTACGCCAGCGGGCCGAGCGCGCGGCCGCGCTGAAGCGGGTATCGGCGCAGATCGACCGGCAGCGACGCGAGATGGACCGGCTTCGGCGCAGCGAGGAGCGGCTGACGAAGCTGGTGCAGCAGCTCGCCAAGCAGATCAAACGCACGCCGGCAAAGAAGCGTCCGGCCGCGCCGGGCGCAAAGGAGAAGGTCGTCGGGAAGCGGACCGAGCCAGCGCAGGTCGCCGCAATCCGTCTTCCGGCGCTGGATGCCGCCGCGGGCGCGCCGGTCAAGGGGGAACTCGTGGCGCGCTTCGGGAGTCCACGTACCGGTACCGGATTGCGCTGGAACGGCTGGTTCATCGCCGCCTCGCCCGGCACGCCGGTCAAGGCGCCGACCGCGGGCCGGGTGGTGTTCGCCGACTGGCTTCGAGGGTTCGGCAACCTGCTCATCCTCGACCACGGCGAGGGCCTCATGAGCCTGTACGGGAACAACGAGGCGCTGCTCAAGGCGGTGGGCGACGAGGTGCGGGGCGGCGAGCCGATCGCGTCGGTCGGAAACAGCGGTGGCAACGCCGATTCGGGTCTATACTTCGAATTACGTTACCAGGGCAAACCGGTGGATCCCGCGCGATGGATCGCATCGCGCTGAATCGAATCTTGCGTCTGGTTCCCAGAGCGCCGCGCGGCGGACGATTCTGGAACCGGGCAGCATCCGGCACCCACGCGGCACCTGGCGGCACCTTTAGGACACACGACCCATGCGCACTCCCGTCAAGCAAGCCGCGTTGATCGCCCTCGGGGCCGTTCTCGGCGTGCTCATCAGCCTCAACTTCTCGGCCGTCGCCCAGAAGAGCAGCACGCCTCTGCCGGTCGAGGATCTGCGCGCCTTCACCGAGGTGTTCGGGCGCATCAAGAGCGACTACGTCGAGCCGGTCGACGACAAGAAGCTCATCAGCGAAGCGATCAACGGCATGCTGACCGGTCTCGATCCGCACTCCGCCTACCTGGACGCCGAAGCCTTCCGCGAACTGCAGGTGGGCACGCAGGGCGAGTTCGGCGGCCTGGGGATCGAGGTCGGCATGGAGGACGGGTTCGTCAAGGTCGTCTCGCCGATCGAGGACACGCCGGCGTTCCGTGCCGGACTGAAGCCGGGTGACCTGATCATCAAGCTCGACGACACCAACGTGAAGGGCATGTCGCTCAACGATGCGGTCAAGCGCATGCGCGGCAAGCCCAACACCGACATCACGCTGACCGTGATCCGCAAGGGCGAAACGAAGCCTCGCGTCGTCACGATCACGCGCGCGATCATCCAGATCCAGAGCGTCAAGTACAAGCTGGTGGAGCCGGACTACGCCTACGTGCGCGTCACGCAGTTCCAAGAGCACACTGCCGAGAAGATGGTCGCGGCGCTGGAGAAGATGTGGAAGGAGAACGGCAACGCGATGAAGGGGCTGGTGCTCGACCTGCGCAACGACCCCGGCGGTCTCCTCAATGCGGCCGTTGCCATCTCCGCCGCCTTCCTGCCGGAGGACACGCTGGTCACGTACACCGACGGACGCACGGAAGACTCGAAGATGCGCCTGTACGCGAACAAGGAGTACTACGGCCGCGGGGCACGCGAGGACTTCATGAAGAAGCTCCCCGAGGCCGTGAAGAGCGTGCCGATGGTGGTGCTGGTCAACGGGGGATCCGCGTCTGCTTCCGAGATCGTGGCCGGTGCGCTGCAGGATCACAAGCGCGCGGTGGTCATGGGTACGCAGACCTTCGGCAAGGGCTCGGTGCAGACCATCCTGCCGCTCGCCAACAACA
>CAZNBS010000021.1:0-30335 GCA_964570955.1 uncultured Burkholderiales bacterium
ACCTCGACACCGGCCTGTTTCTCGATCATCGCACCACGCGCGCGATGGTGGCGGAGGAGGCGATCGGTCGGCGCTTTCTGAACCTGTTCTGCTACACGGCCAGCTTCACCGTTTATGCCGCGGCGGCAGGGGCCGCGTCATCCGTCAGCGTGGACTTGTCGAACACCTACCTGGACTGGGCTGCGCGCAATCTGGCGCTCAACGCGGTGGACCGGCACGCGCATGTACTGGAGCGCGCCGATGTGCTGCGCTGGCTCGACGAGGCCGTGCAGGCGGGCCGCCGTTTCGACCTCATCGTGCTCGATCCGCCGGCGTTCTCCACTTCGAAGGCGATGGAGGGCGTATTCGACGTGCAACGCGACCATCCGCGTCTGCTCGCGCAGTGCGCCAGGCTGCTCGCGTCCGGCGGTGTCCTGTATTTCTCGACCAACCTGCGCAGCTTCAAACCGCAAGCCTTCCCCGATGAGCTTGCCGGCGAGGAAATTTCGGCGCGCACGGTACCCGAGGACTTCCGCAACCGGCGCATCCACCGCTGCTGGCGGCTGACCAGGCGCTGAGCATCGTCCGCCGTCCCGGCGTTCGCGCCGCAGGACGAACCCGATCCCGAGGCTGCGACCGGGTGCAACCATGCATCCGCGTTACTTCGGCGCCGGTTCCACCTTGTCGTCGGCGACATGGACGCGATCGCCCACGCGCAGGCCGTTGAGGGCATCCTGCTCGAACAACCCGAAGCGACCGTCGTCGAAGCGCACCGTGATCTCATAGTGGATCTCCAGAATGCGCTGACGCATCGTCTCGCTGCCGGCGGCTCCCACGAAGCTGCGGGTTTCCTGGCCCTTCCCGAAGGTCATGCCGAACACCGGACCCACCATCGGCTCGGAATAGCGCCGTCCCTGCAAGTACTGCTCGGAAGTCATGTAAGTCGGCACTCCGCGCTGGGTGGACCGTTCGCGCTCCACGCTTCGGATCGAACGCACGACGCCGCAATCCTGGCACTCGGCCGCCCGCGCCGCGGGTGGTTTCGGCGCAGGCGGCGTCGCAGTCTCGGGCGAAGCATCCTCGGGCATCGGCGGCGGGGGCGGAATGTCCTCGGCCGCGCTCGTCGCGCTCAGTATCAGAAGGCCAACCGCAATGCATGCCGCCGTCGAGTTGGCGCGCCCCACGGCCCGTGGCGTGATCATTCCGGAATCCCCTGCAGGTAATACAGCGCGGTCAGCAGCACGCTCGGCTTCCCCAGCAGGCCGAACCAGCGCTCGAACAGATCTTCGATGGCGCCGTCGCGGTACAGGCTGGCCAGGCCGCGATTGACTGCCAGGCGCAGATCGGGATCGTTGCGAGGCAAGGCGAGGGCATACGGTTCGACCGAAAAGTCCTCGTCGAGCAGACGCAGGCCCTTTACGCCTTCGGTGGTGAGCCCCAGACCGAGGAGCACCAGCCGGTCGGACGCGTAGCCGTCCAGTTCTCCGGACGACAGCATCGCCAGCCCACGGTCCGGCGATTCGACCAGCACCACTTCCGCCACGACCCCGCGCTGCTCGAGCGCGCGCTTGAGATTGGTCTCCGTGGTGGTGCGCGGAACGACGCCGATCCGCTTGCCGGCGAGATCGCCGATGTTCATCGTCGTGCTGTCGGCGCGCACCAGGACGGTCCCGCCGTCGATGAACGTCATCAGGCTGAAATCCACCTCCTCCTGGCGTGTGAGCGTCCAGGTGGTCGTGCCGCACTCGACATGGACCTTCCCCGTTTGCACCGCTTCGAGCCGATTCTGCAGCGTCAGGCGTACCCACTCGATGCGCAACGGCTGATCCATGCGCCGACCCATGTCGCGGGCGACGGCTTCGCACAACTGCACGGAGTAGCCGGCGGGCGCGCCCTCCTGCTCGAACGAGAAGGGCGGTGCCGACGGCAGGTAACCCATGCGGATGACGCCGCTGTCGCGGATCTTGTCCACGGCGCTGTCGGCGAACGCGGGGATCGACGCGCAGGGCAGACACTGCAGGAGGAAGGCGAGCACGAAAGCGCGCAGGCGGGGCGGAAGAATCATGGGGCGGGTCCTTTGTGCAGCGTGTTCGGTGGTGCCGGCGAACTGCCGGAAGCGGCGGCGTCCCGCGTCAGTGATCGCCCTCTCGTTCCGGCTCCATCGTCATTGCGGTTCAGTCGGAAGCCGTTTCCGACGTCATGAGTATAGCCGTGCCGGCCTCAACGCACGAACATCAGTCCCACGCGGTACTGCGCCGGCAGCCTGCGGTCGTAATCGAGCAAACTCTCGCCCCAGCCACCGAAATACTGGAAATGCAGGTAGCCGTTCAGATTGCCGAGCGCGACGCTGCGCAACGGGTAGGTCAGGTCCATCTGCAGGCTCCAGCCATCGCCCGTGCCTTCGCGCAGCATGCCGGTCAGCTGCCAGCTGTCGGCCTTGCCGATGCTCGCGCTGTAATCCCCGTATCCCCGATACTTCTGGATGTCGGGGTTGTCCTCCTTGTCCAGGTAGGTGTAGAGCATCGGGGCAAAGGACAGCTGCCACTTCCCGGTGCGTCCAAGGGTCAGGTGCGGGCGCACATACGCGATGTTGATGCTGCGCGACTCGGCTCCGCCGCGACCATTGGATTCGTGTCCCAGGCCGAGTTCTCCGCCCAGGCGCAGCGGCATCGTGTCCGAGTGCCACACGTCGCCATCGGCATAGAACAGGCGTGGCTTGTAGGACGTATCGCGAAACGGATTGGAGCGTTCCTCCAGGTCCCACAGCGAGGTCTGTGTGTAGCCGAGGTACAGGCGCCCGAGCGCGGGCACCCGGCGGGCGAGACCGGCGTCCTCGTTGAACAGGTGGAACTTCAGGCTGATCTGGAACTTGGCATTCGCACCACCGTGCGATCCGGCGGAGAAGTACACAGGCTCGTAGGCGCTCAGCGCCGACAGGAAGGCGCCCTCGCGCGTGAGCGGTGCAGGCGGTGCGGGTGGGCTGCCGACGGCGGATGCAGGAGGGCTGGCCGGATCGGGTTCGGCCACCTGATCGGCCGGCACGACCTGGAACATGACCGGGCCGGCCTCGATGTCGAGGGTACGCGCGGTGACGGTGCCGTGGACATCGAAGGGCAGCTGCACGTCGTAGGGAATCCGGCGGAAGCCCTGCGGGGCGATCTCGATGTCCCCGCTGTCGGCGACATTCGCGCGCCGAAGTTCACCCTGGAACGCCTGGTGGTTCGCGATCAGCCGCACCCGCAGCACTTCGTGCACCGTGTAGCGCATGGGCGTTTCGCCAACGTTGGTGACGAGCAGGTCCATGCGCACGCTGCGTCCTGCGGCAGCGCCTTCACCCGGCGGAAGCAGCACCTCGCCGGCGCCCGCGTGCGGGGCGGTGAGGAGCAAGCAGGCCGTGGCGGCAATCGAAAGCAGCCGGGCCAGGCCCAGACTACTTCGATTGCGTGTCGTCAGAATCGGACGGTGCAACGGAATCCGGCGTGGACGGATCGGGGTCGTCCAGTCCAAGCTCCTCTTCCAGTTCCTTGAGCGTCTTGCGGCGCGGCGCGCCGTCTGCGCCCGCAGCGTCCGGGGGGTTGCCATCGTGGACCTGGCTCAGGCGGCGCTGCAGATAGGCGTCACGTAGGAATGCGTAACGGTCGATTGCCGCTTCGTCGAGCACGCGTTCGGCGGCCAGCAGACGCGCCCGCAGATTGACGATGCGCAGTCCGAACACGCCCCATCCGAGCGCGTCGTCCTCGAAAATGTAGAACTCCGGGTCGGTGAAGTAGTCCCCGACCAGGCCCGCAGAGTCGCGCACCGTGCTCGGGCCGAGGAAGGGGAGCACGACGTACGGACCGCTCGCCACGCCCCAGTAGCCAAGGGTCTGCCCAAAATCCTCATCGTGCTTCTCGAGACCCAACGGGGTGGCGATGTCGAATACGCCGAACAGGCCGACCGTACTGTTGACCAGCACGCGGCCGACGTCGGACAGCGCATTGCCCAGCTTGAACTGGAGCAGGTTGTTGACGGCCGAGGTGACATCCCGGAAATTGCCGAAGAAGTTGGTGACGCCACCGCGCACCGGGGGTGGAACGACTTTCTCGTAGCCCTTGGCCACGGGCTTGAGCGCGACCTTGTCCACGACCTGATTGAATTCGTAGACGTTGCGATTCCAGGATTCCCAGGGGTCATTGGGATGTGGACCCGAGGCGCAGCCGCCAGACAACAGCGCGCACGCGATGAGCGCGGGCCGATACGGTGAGATGGGCATGAAGCGAGTGTCTCGTTTTTATCAATCGGATTATATCAACGGCAATCCGCCAGTCTCTTGAGCGGCACGGTTTGCAAAGCCCGTCCGAATGGGTCAGGATAGGCGCCCATTTTTCGGGCAGCGGCTGGATCGACGCCTGCCCGGCGATAGGCAACAGGGAGGAACAGACGATGGATCTGGGCATCAAGGGCAGGACGGCGCTCGTGTGCGCGGGCAGCAAGGGGCTCGGCAAAGGGTGTGCTGTCGCGCTGGCCAGGGAGGGCGTGAACCTTACCCTGGTGGCGCGCACGCAGGCGACGCTGGAGCAGACCGCGGATGAGATCCGCAAGGCTACCGGCGTGCAAGTAAAAGCGGTGGCGGCCGATCTGACCTCGGCAGAGGGTCGCGCGGCGGCACTGGCGGCGTGCCCGAATCCGGACATCCTGGTCAACAACAACGGCGGCCCGCCTGCCGGGGATTTCCGGGACTGGGATCGCGAGGTCTGGATCAAGGCCCTGGACGCAAACATGATCACGCCGATCGAAATGATCAAAGGCACCATCGACGGCATGATCGCGCGCAAGTTCGGGCGCATCGTGAACATCACCTCGGCCGCGGTGAAGATGCCGATCAACATCCTCGGCTTGTCCAACGGCGCGCGTACCGGGCTGACCGGCTTCTGCGCGGGCCTGGCACGCCAGGTGGTCATGCACAACGTCACCATCAACAACATCCTGCCGGGTCTGTTCAAGACCGATACGATGGTGGGCCGTATCGAGGCGGGCGCGAAGATGGCCGGCAGATCGTACGAGGAAACCCTCAACGAGCGGCTGAAGGGCATTCCCGCGGGCCGGTTGGGCGATCCCGAGGAGTTCGGTCAACTGTGCGCCTACATCTGTAGCGCGCAGGGCAGCTTCTTCACCGGCCAGAATTTCCTGATCGACGGCGGGTCGTATCCCGGGACGTTTTAGGAGACGCACATGAACGCACCGACCGAACACTTTTCCCTGAAGCTCAAGGACCAATCGCTGTTCCGCCAGCAGTGCTACATCGACGGGCAGTGGGTGGACGCCGACGGCAGGCAGACCATCACCGTGACCAACCCGGCCACCGGCGCGGCCATCGGCACCGTCCCCAGGATGGGGGCGGCCGAAGCACGGCGCGCGATCGAGGCTGCCGACAAGGCGCTGGCGGGCTGGCGCGCGAAGACAGCAAAGGAGCGCGCCACCATCCTGCGCAACTGGTTCGACCTGATGATGGCGAACCAGGACGACCTCGCGCTGATCATGACCAGCGAGCAGGGCAAGCCGCTGGCCGAGGCCAAGGGCGAGATCGCCTACGCCGCGTCGTTCATCGAGTGGTTCGCCGAGGAGGGGAAGCGCATCTACGGTGATGTCATTCCCCAGCACCAGACCGACAAGCGCATCGTCGTCATCAAGCAGCCGGTCGGCGTGTGCGGTGCGATCACGCCATGGAACTTTCCGGCCGCGATGATCACGCGCAAAGCCGGACCGGCGCTCGCGGCAGGCTGCACCATGGTGCTCAAGCCGGCGAGCCAGACGCCGTTCTCCGCGCTCGCGCTGGTCGAACTGGCAGAGCGCGCGGGCGTGCCGAAGGGCGTGCTCAGCGTGATCACCGGCGGCGCCAAGGAGATCGGTGGCGAGCTGACGTCCAATCCGATCGTGCGCAAGATCACGTTCACCGGCTCGACCGAGGTGGGACGCGTGCTCATGGCTCAGGGCGCGGCCACGGTGAAGAAGATGTCGATGGAGCTGGGCGGCAACGCGCCCTTCCTGGTGTTCGACGACGCCGATCTCGACGCCGCGGTGGAAGGCGCGATGATGTCCAAGTACCGCAACGCGGGGCAGACCTGCGTGTGCGCCAATCGCATCCTGGTCCAGGACGGCGTCTACGACGCGTTCGCCGCGAAGCTCGCGGACAAGGTGAAGGCGCTGAAGGTCGGGCCGGGTACCGAAGCCGGTGTCCACATCGGACCGCTGATCGACGACAACGCCGTGGCCAAGGTCGAGGAGCACATCCAGGACGCCGTGTCGAAGGGTGCCAAGGTGGTGGCCGGCGGCAAGCGGCATACGCTCGGTGGGCTGTTCTTCGAGCCGACGCTGCTGACCGGCGTGAACACCACGATGAAAGTCACCAAGGAAGAGACCTTCGGTCCGGTTGCCCCGCTGTTCCGCTTCAAGACGGAGGAACAAGGCATCGCGATGGCCAACGACACCGAGTTCGGTTTGGCGAGCTACTTCTACGCCCGCGACATCGGCCGCATCTGGCGCGTGGGCGAGGGCCTGGAATCGGGCATCGTCGGCATCAACACCGGCATCATCTCCAACGAGGTGTCGCCTTTCGGTGGAGTGAAGCAGTCCGGCATCGGACGCGAGGGCAGCAAGTACGGGATCGAAGAGTTCCTCGAAGTGAAGTATCTGTGCATGGGCGGGATCTAGACTCGAGGGCTGTAACGCACGGGGTGTTGAGGCCTTCTCGGAAGCAAGGCCCGGGCCCCTTCGCGGTGTCATACCAGGTGAATCGAGCACTCCTCGTCGTGCAAGCAGCCGAGCGAGGATTGCTCGGCCGCAAGCAGCAAAGCGAGGATTCCCGGGCTGCGCCTCGATATGACACCGATGAGGGGATGCTGTCGGCGCGGAAGGCGTCGACTCCCTCGTTCCGGTGTCATTCCGAACGAAGTGAGCAACCCTCGTCGTGCAAGCAACGACGCGAGCATCTTGCGGCATCGCTTCGACTCGACGCCGAGTGCGGTCAGATCATCTTCTCCGGCCGCACCCACTCGTCGAACTGCGCGGCGCTGACGTAGCCTAGCGCAAGGGCGGCCTCGCGCAACGTGCTTCCCTCGCGGTGCGCCTTCTTCGCGATCTCGGCAGCGCGGTCGTAGCCGATGTGCGGGGTCAGCGCGGTGACCAGCATCAGCGAGCGGTGCACGAGCTCCTCGATGCGGGCACGATCCGGTTCGATTCCCGCCACGCAGTGATCGTGGAATGAGCGAATGCCGTCCGCGAGCAGCCGAATGCTCTGCAGCATGACGTGGGCGATGAGCGGCTTGTACACGTTCAGCTCGAAGTTTCCGCCTGCGCACGCGATCCCCATCGCAGTCTGATTGCCCATCACTTGCGCGCACAGCATCAGCACGGCCTCCGACTGTGTCGGATTCACCTTTCCCGGCATGATGGAACTGCCTGGCTCGTTCTCCGGCAAGCGCAGTTCTCCCAGACCCGCACGTGGACCGCTGGCGAGCCAGCGCACGTCGTTTGCGATCTTGCTGAGCGCGGCGGCGAGCGCCTGCAAGACGCCGTGCATGCGCAGCATCGCGTCATGGGCAGCCAGCGCGGCGAACTTGTTGGGTGCTTCCACGAAGGACAGTCCGGTCGTCCTGGCAATCTCGGCCACCGCTTGCGAAGCGAAGCCGGCCGGCGCGTTGAGTCCCGTCCCGACTGCGGTTCCTCCCAGGGCGAGTTCGTACAGCTCGGGGAGTGTAGCGTCGATCGCCTGGCGTGCGCGGTCCACCTGAGACGCAAAGCCGGAGAACTCCTGGCCCAGCGTAAGCGGCGTGGCGTCCTGCAGATGCGTGCGCCCGATCTTGATGATTGCTGAAAACTCGTTGGCCTGTCGCCCGAGCGTGTCGCGGAACTGATCAAGCGCGGGAAGCAGGCGCTGCACGATCGCGCACGCGGCGGCGATGTGCATCGCGGTCGGGATCACGTCATTGGAGGACTGCGACCGGTTCACGTGGTCGTTCGGATGCACAAGCCGACCCTTTCCGCGGGCGCCGCCGAGCAACTCCGATGCACGGTTGGCGAGGACCTCGTTCACGTTCATGTTCAGCTGCGTGCCCGAGCCGGTTTGCCAGACGGAGACCGGGAATTCCTCCTGATGCTCGCCCGCGAGCACTTCGTCGGCCGCGCGCCTGATACCCTCGCAGACATCGGACGGCAACAGACCCAGTCCACAATTCGTCAGGGCTGCCGCTCTCTTGATGAGGACCAGCGCGCGGATCAGTTCGATCGAAAAGCGTTCACGCGAGATGGAGAAATAGTGCAGGGAGCGTTGTGTCGACGCGCCCCACAGCCGACTGACCGGAACCTCGACGCTACCGAGACTGTCGTATTCGCGGCGAGTGGATCGAGTAGTCATCAGCTGGAAGAGGGAAGCCGCACGGTCCGATCCGATCCGGCACGAAATCCACCGGGGGGAGACGGCAGACCGGTTCGAATCGCGCGGCTTCTATTGAAGTCAGCAGTGATTGTGCCCATGTCGCATGGAACTTGGATAAACATCGATTGTTCCTAATGTAAGCCTTACCGCAGTGAGTACGTTGGCATGTTGCACTGCGTAAATGGAGGCATCCGATGCAGGAACTGCAACGTTGCGATGCACGATCGCGGATCTCCTGAGCCGTTTGCCGGGTCGAAAGGGTGGAACGAAGAATGCTAACCGACGTCGCATGACTACGCTTGTACTGAATGATGCAGAGCTGTTTCTAGAGTTGGACCGACTCATCCGGGCTGCTCTCGACACGCGCAGAAAGCTGCTCGCCTTCGGCCTGCGTGGCAGCACACAGGCCATCGGGTTCATTGCACGCACCAGTGCCGGCGCACTGACCGCGGCGGCGCATGAACTGGCCGATCTCGTGCGCCGGTTGGGCGGGCGTCCATCGGTCGACCCGCGCCGCGTGGACCTGCATGAGGCCGGCGGCGTGGCCAGCGGACAGGAGCAGGATCTGCTGCGTGCGTGCGAAGCGGCCCTCGCGGAAGTTGCGTGCGAGTATCGGGATGCTCTCGAGTGGAACCTCCCGGAGGCGACGCAGCAGATCTTGATGCGCCAGTTCAGCCTGGTGATCGCGAACTTCGAGCACGTCAAGGCGTTGCGCGTGCGGCTAGAGCAGGCGAACGCGTTCGAGGAGGCGCATGCCTCCCCGAAGGACACGCTGGCATCGGGCCGCTAAGGGTTTTCCCCTTTCTCTCCGTCACCCGCCATCGCCCCGATCGTGCAGAGGGGCGCCCGCGTGATATGGTGGCGGGCAATGTCATCCGTGACAACTGAATCCACCGAAGCATTGCTCGCGTCGCTGCTCTCTGCGCTGGCGCACGACGCGCGCGCCACGATCAACGGCATCAGCGTCTGGACACACATCCTCGAGCGTGTTGCCGACCCGACCGCCGCGCGGGCGGTCGATGGCATCAGGCGGTCCATCGCCCAGCAGACGGAGCTCGCCCAGGAGATATCCGATGTCGGGCGCGACCTCTTCGCCCTTCCCGGCGAGCAACCGGCAGATCTTGCCGCACTCACTCGTTCGCTTGCCGACCACTTGGGGGCTGGCCGGATAGAGAGCCGATTGCCCGACGCCCCGGCCCTCGCTGCGATGGGGGAAAACGCATTACGCAGCCTCATGCGGCTGATCCTGTTGGATGCGTTGTCCGCACTGGGCGAGCGTGGTCGAATCGCCGTGGCGATCGATGCGGCCGATACCGCGTGGCGGGTGACCGTCGACATCCGGGAGTCGGAGTTCGCATTGGTCGAGGCCAACGTGCGCCGTCCGTTGCGCCAGACCCTTGCATTGCTGGCCGCACGCATTCATGACGTCGATCTCGAGCTGGGCTCGGGACGTCGCGTGCTGACCGTTCCCCGCGCTCAGGTCTGAATCCGCGCCGCGTACTGCGGCACACCGGTTGCTGTAGGTCGGTCGTCTGCGCATTCGCACGGACATTCATCCGAAATAATCATGACGGAGGGTTCGACCGATGAGGTTCCTACGCATTCTCGTTGTGCTGCTCGTGGCCGGATTCGGCGCCGCGCAGATCCAGGGTTGCACTGCTACCGACACGCGTCGGTCCACAGGAGAGACAGTAGACGACGGCGCCATCACGGCCCAGGTGAAGACGGCATTGCTCAAGGACGAAGACGTGAGCGGGCTGGCAGTCAATGTGAACACCTACCGGGGCGTGGTGCAACTGACCGGGTTCGTGGACGACGAGAACCAGCGTACCAAGGCGGAGACCATCGCCAAGGAAGTTTCGGGCGTCGAGTCTGTCCAGAACGATCTGCAGATCAAGCCGAAGAGCTAGGACTTGGGCATGTACTCCGGGCCCGTTGCACGCTGCGAGCACGGGTCCGGGGGCAGGAACGCTCGCAAGCTCGTCGCGATCGCAGCGCTGCTATGCGTGGCATGCGCGACAGCGCCCCCCTCTCCCGCTCCGCCCGAACCGGGTGAGGTCCCTCAGGACGTCGCATCGTTACCGGACGTTCACGGACCATCGGGTCCGCTGCCGGTCAAGCGGTCCGTACAGGTCATCCGCACTCTCGAGAAGCAGGCGCCGGGCGATATGCTCGGCTACCACCTGCGCGCAATCGACGGAATCGTCACCGCGCCATTGCGCATCGGCAATGCCGCACGGCTGCTGGTCGACGGCCCGGCTACCCACGATGCCATGTTCGAGGCGATCGCCAACGCACGCGATCACGTCAATCTCGAGACCTATATCCTGGACGCCGACCCGGTCGGCATAGAGTTGGCCGAGCTGCTTGCACGCAAGCGTGCGGAAGGCGTGCGCATCAACGTCATGTACGATTCGGTGGGAACGCTGTCTACGCCGGCCTGGTATTTCGACGAACTGCGGCGCAGCGGCATCGCCCTGTGCGAGTACAACCCGGTGAATCCCTTGAAGGGGAGGCGAGGCTGGCGCCTCAACAACCGCGATCACCGCAAGATACTGGTGGTGGACGGCCAGGTGGCGTTTGCCGGCGGAATCAACATCAGCGCGGTCTACGCATCGAGCTCGTTCTCCCGCATGCGGCGCAAGGCGCCCGTGGAGTCGGGCTGGCGCGATACGCACATCGAGGCGCGAGGTCCCATCGTGGCAGACCTCCAGCGCCTGTTCCTGGATGGCTGGAAGCAGCAGTGCGGTGCGTTGGACGAGGCCGAGGCGCAATTCTTCCCGAAGCTCGAGGTGCAGGGAAACAAGGTGATGCGCGTGGCGGCCGGGGAACCCGGCGAGAGCGAAATCTACGCCGCGCTGCTGTCGGCCATCGAGCGAGCAGATCTTCGGATCTACCTGACTGTCGGGTACTTCGTGCCCGATCCGCGAACGCTGCAGGCGCTGGAAGGCGCCGCGCGACGGGGCGTTGACGTGCAGCTTGCTTTACCCGGCCTCAGCGACTTCTGGGCGCCACTGTACGCCGGCCGCTCACACTATCAGACCTTGCTGGACGCCGGCGTGAGGATCTTCGAGCGTCGCGACGCCTTGTTGCATGCCAAGACAGCAGTCATCGACGGGGTATGGTCCACCGTGGGGTCGACCAACGTCGACTGGCGCAGCTTCGTGCACAACGCCGAGGCGAACGTGATCGTGCTTGATGGCGAGTTCGCGCGGCAGATGGAGCATCTGTTCCGGTACGACGTCGAGCACTCGGTCGAGATCGATCCGCAGAGCTGGGCGACGCGCGGCGTGGCGGCGCGCATGAAGGAATGGTTCGCACGCCGCTGGGAATACCTCCTGTAGGGCTACGCTTTCGCGCTTGCCTCCTGGAGATGTCCTCGGCCGAGGTCGAGCTGCAGCTCCTGGATCAGGCTGAGCAGATCCTCTGCGTGCTCCTCCTCCTTCGCGAGGATTTCCTCCATCAGGCGCCGCGTGGTCGGATCGTCGTTGCCCAGGTACTGCACAATGTCGCGATAGCTCTCGATGGCGATCCGCTCGGCGACCAGATCCTCCTTGATCATTTCGGGAAGGGAATCGCCCTCCACGTACTCTGCATGGCTGCGCGCCGCCAGGCCCTCCGGGGAAAAGTCCGGTTCGCCCCCCAACTGCACGATGCGTTCCGCGATCTGATCGGCGTGCGCCTGTTCCTCGTTCGCGTGCTCCAGGAATTCCGCGGCGACAGCCGCAGAGGTGAGACCACGCGCCGTGAAGTAGTGACGCCTGTAGCGCAGCGTACAGACGATCTCGGTCGCGAGCGCCTCGTTGAGCAGCCGCACGACGACTTCTCTGTTTGCGCCGTAGCTGGGCGTGACCGCGCCTTCCTCGATGTGCCGCCGCGCGCGTTCACGGATCGCCTGGATGTCGGATACGAAGTCGTTCATACGTGCTCCCGCGTGGGTTGTGAGCCCCGTCCGTCTGCAACCCATGTGCCGAAGAGGCGCGGCATGCGCATTGCCGAATGTGGTCAGGACAACTGATGACAGGAGGTCGTGATGTTCAAGTCAATTGCCGTGAGTGTTGCCGTCGTCGCCGGGCTGGGGCTCGCCGGCTGTTCGACCTGGGACAAGCTGGACAGCTCCGAGAAGGGGGCAGTGATCGGCGCCGGAGCCGGTGCGGCGGGTGGCGCGGCGGTGTCGGGCGGCAGCGCACTTGGCACGGCCGCCGGTGCAGCGGTCGGGGGCGTCGTCGGGCATGAGGTGGGGGAAAGGCGAGACGACGACTGATCTACCGTGAATCAGGGGTTGTCCTGCCGCGGCATCGTGCGAGCAAAGCATCCCATGCGACAACAGCGGAGGCGGCGGCGGCCGCCTCCGCCACGCGGTTAGCTGAGTCGACGCAATTCCACGTTCGGCAGCTGCATCAGGCGCCGGTACTTGGTGACCGTGCGGCGCGCCACGCGTACACCCTGCTCGGCGAGCATCTCCGCCAGACGGGCATCCGACAGCGGCTCCTCGGGCTTCTCCGACTCGATCAGTTCGCGAATCAGCGCACGGATCGCGGTGGCCGAGCACACGCCGCCGCTCGAAGTGGAGAGCTGGCGCGAGAAGAAGTGCTTGAACTCGAACAATCCGCGCGGCGTGGACATGTACTTGTTGTTGGTCACCCGCGACACGGTCGATTCGTGCAGGCCGAGTTCGTCAGCGATCTGCTTGAGCGCAAGCGGGCGCATCGCCACCTCGCCGTAGTCGAGGAATTTCTTCTGCCGCTCGACGATGGCTTCCGCCACGCGCTGGATCGTGGCGAATCGCTGTTCAGCGTTGCGGATCAGCCAGCGCGCCTCCTGCAACTGCTGGCTGAGCGGTGAGCCGCCGTCGCGGGGGCTGCGTCGGAAAATGTCGGCATAGACGCGATTGACGCGGATGCGAGGAAGCACGGCAGGATTGACCGTGCAGGTCCACTTGCCTCGAACCTTGCGCACGATTACATCCGGGACGATGTAGCGCACCCCATCGTCGCCGTATTGCGTACCGGGTCTGGGGTCGAGCTTACGGATCAACGCGAGTGCGTGGCGCAGAGCGTCCTCGTCGCAGTTCTCGATGCGTTGCAGCCGAGCGACCTCGCGACGTGCCACGAGCGGCAGGTGTTCGCGCGCAACCCGCCGGGCGAGCTCGCGGAAGGGCGTGTCGGCGGGGAGCGCCTGCAACTGAAGATCGAGACACTCCGCCAGGTCGCGCGCGCCCACGCCGCAGGGCTCCAGACACTGGACCAGGCGCAGTGCAGAACGCAGGTCATCCGCCTCGACCGCCGGGTCGAGGTTGCTGTCTGCCATCGCCGTCGCCAGTTCCTCGAGGCTCTGGCGCAGGTAACCGTCGTCGTCCAGCGCCTCGATGATGACGTGGGCCAGCGCGCGATCGCGAGGTTCGAGCTGCGCAATCATCAGCTGGCTGCGCAGGTGATCGCGCAGACTGACTGCGGATTCGATCCAGTCGGTCCAGTCCGACTCGGAATCGTCCCCGTTGCGCGTGTTGCTGGATCGCTCACTGTAGGAGTCCGACAGTTGAGGGCCGGCGTCGTAGCTGTCGTCCGTCGAAGTCGGGGGTGGTTCTTCGGGAGGCGCATCGGCGGCGGCCGGTTCGTCGTGCGTGCCGGCAATCCCCGGGGCCTGCGGTTCCTCTACATCCTCTTCCTCGAGGAAGGGATTACTCACCAGTGCCTGACGAATCTCCTGTGCAAACTCGAGGGCGGATAATTGAAGAAGTCGCACAGATTGCTGCAGCCGCGGCGAAAGCGCGAGCGTCTGCCTTGTCTTGAGGGACAGGGTACGTTCCACGAAAGGCCTCCTCGTTCTAGTTGGCATCTGGGCAATGGCAATGCCCGTGCCAGCAAGGCTCTCCCCGGGGATCAGTCGCAAACGCCTATTTCTACGGCACTATTTCATGTGGAGTGGGCAGTCGCACGCGCGCACGCCCCCTGCTCAGACGGCCGGATGCTGTACATTTTTCAGGGTCGGATAATAAGCGGTGAGTTTTCTCATGTACCGGTGGGCATCGCGGCGCCCCACGGTGCCCGTCCACTGGAGCGAGTCTCCACGACCGGCCCTATATCCGCGCCCTGGCGATCCAGTTGGCCATGGCGGCATGGCGGTTGCGGAACGTCGAGCATCGACGGCAACGTTGCTCTATTGGAGGATGTCAACCATGGCACATACCGGCAAGGACAAGCAGCAGAATGACAGGATCGAAGGAGAAGGCAGCTACACGGGTGCAAAGCAGTACAACGACGCGACGCGCGAATTCGTGGAGGATGGCAAGGTGAAACAGGCGGCGCGCAAGGCGGCACCCGGCAGCGAAGCGGAGGCGCGCGAAATGGAGGCCGCCGAACAGGAGGGGCGTTCGCACGCCAAGGAGGAAGATCCGGCGTTGCATCGCCGCGACAACGGGGTCCAAGAGTAAGGCATTCGGCAGGTTCCCTGCGGCACTTCCTGGATTCCCTGGATGAGGAGGTGATCGCATGGAACACGTGAACGTAGGTCGAACCACGGCGAACGCACGGCGGTCCGCATTCAGCACACTGGCGATCGTTTCGCTGGTGCTGCTCATCATCGGAGGATTGAACTGGGGCCTGGTGGGTCTGTTCCAGTTCGACCTCGTCGCCGCAGTGCTCAGCGAGATGTCCGTGCTCTCTCGATTCGTGTACGTACTGGTGGGAATCTCGGCCCTGTTCTGCGTCGCAGACTTCAAACGCCTTTCCCGGGCGGCATAACCCGGGGTACCCCTGCAAATGCAACCTCAGCGCCGCTGCGGCGGAGGGATCGTCTCCTCCCATTCGCGGCGGCGCTCTCCGGTCGCAAGACGGCTCCCCCCTGGAGTGGGAAGCGCGGCACGGCAGCCGGCGCATCGCCGGCTACCAGCCCGTATGGGAGCCTGCTTCAGCCCGCCCCGACCTCGATGCGGTTCTCGACCGACAGGACACCCTCGACGCCCTCTGCAACGTCTTCGGCGCGCTCGGCCTGCATCTGATCGGGAACTCTGCCGGTGAGAATCACGCGCCCCTGCTCGGTTTCGACCGAGATGTCGGTGCTGGGGATACCGTCGGTAGCCAGCAGTGCAGCCTTGACCTTCGCCGTGACTGCGGCATCGTCGAGCGCGCCGACGGCTTGCTCGCCCATGCCCTCGGCCTCCGCAGTGGTATCCGATGGGAGCGTAGGCGATTGCGCCGTGTCGTCCGGCATCGCCGGGTTGGAGTCGACTGCGCCGGTGGTATTGACGTCTTCACTGCGGTTACAGCCCGTCGTTGCGAGCGCCGTAACCAGGGCAAGCGCCGCCACACCCTGAAGCGTGTACTTCATGTCTCGTTCTCCTTTGTGGAATGTAACGGGCCGCGAATCGCGGCCCGGTTCATCGAATCACTCCCAGTAGGGGCGAGTGCCGTAGTAGCTGTGCACACGGGTGTCGAACTCGGTATCCGGCATGGTCGGCCAGTGGTCCTTGTCGAAGCCCGGGGCGTCTTTCAAGCGTTGCTTGTCCACATCGAGCACGAAGCACTTGTTATCTGTGTCGAGCGTCAGCGCGCTCCAGGGAATGGCGAACAGCTTCTCGCCCATTCCGAGAAAACCGCCACTGGACATCACCGCATAGGCAATGCGGCCCCGGGGTACGTCGAGCATGATCTCGTCGATTTCACCGAGATCCTCGCCCTGGCGGTTGACGACCTTGTCCCCCTCCAGCGTGCTGGCAGTCATGAGACGTGGCCCCGGACCTGACGTGTTCTCGTGCACACCCTGGCCCTCGATCTTCGCGCCCTGCTCCTTTTGCGCAGACGCACTGCTTCCGGTGGCGGTGGAACCGCTCGCGCCCCCGGAGCTGCTGCCACTGTAGCCGCTGCTGACGCTTCCGGTCGTGCCGCGCGATCTGGCATAGCCGGCCCCGGCGCTGCTGCCGCCCCCGAAGCCCGCGTTGGTCCCGCTGGCGCCCGTGCCTGACTTGTCGTCACGCACGCCGCCGGTGCCCTTTGGATCGTTCGCCATGTCTAGTCTCCTGGAATGTTGTTGGACAAGGATTGATTCAGTGAACTGCCCATCCGCCCGCATTCAATCCGATGCGAGCGAACCGCCATGCTGAGTTCCGCAAGCGATGTGCCGAATGCGTCGGCACGCGAGGTGCTACGTACCCCTGCGGCCTCGGTTCGAAGGCCCACAAACCGAACAAGGAGACTGACGTGAACGATCGCGAGGACTTCCAATTCCCCACCTCCGACTCACGAGGCAACGGATCGGATGCGTACGCGCGCACCGCCGCCGGCATGCGCGATTCGCTCGCGCACGCGCGAAATCGGCTGGGACAAACCATGACGAGCGCGCAGGAGCGTTCGCGCCACATGGTGGATTCCACCTCCGAAACCATCCAGCGCTGGCCGTTCAGTGCGATCGCGTTGGCGGCCGGCGTCGGCCTGCTCATCGGCTGGTTGATCGCGTCGCAGTCGACCGGCGACGACATGACGGAGAACGCGCGCTGGTGGCGTTGATCGGCTTCGGCATGGCGCCTGCCGAACTGAATGCAGCAGTAGTGTCGCTGCATTCAACGCAAGGAGCGTGAAATGAATCGATCAACCAAAGTCGATATGACCCGCGCGGCGGTACTCGCCGCGCTGCTGGCAATGGCGGGCGCGACCTGGTCTGCCGACGACGCCAGGCCCAATCAGCAGGGCGGACAAGCTGCGCAGTCGGCGCCACAAGGTGGGCAGCAGGACGTGCAAGCCAGCGAGCGCGAGTTCATGAAGAAGGCCGCCCAAGGTGGCATGCTCGAGGTCCAGGCCAGCAAGCTGGCGATGGAACGTGCCTCCAGCGCGGAGGTCAAGGCGTTCGCGAAGATGCTGCACGAGGACCACACGGCTGCAAACGGAAAGCTCGAGGCCATCGCGCGGAGCAAAGGGGTTCAGTTGCCATCCGAACTCGATGCGAAGCAGAAGGCGGAACTGGAGCGGCTGCGTGGTCTGCAGGGCGAGGCGTTCGAGCAGGCCTATATGAAGCGACTGGGCGTGCATGATCACGAGAAGGACATCCAGGCCTTCGAGCGGCAGGCGCGGACGGGCAAGGACGAGCAGTTGAAGCGCTTCGCGATCGAAACGTTGCCTACGCTTCGCAAGCACCTGACTCACGCTCAGCAGATCACCGGAAGCGCCTCGGCGGAGTCCGGCCAGGGCGCTGGTGACCAGGAACGCCAACAGTAGAGGCACGCGCAGCACGGCCGCTCGGCCGCCGTTACCTGTGGCGGGTTCCCCGCCCGGCGGGGGCGGGGTACCCCCCGGGAACCGCCACCGAAGTCGCGGCGCCAGGGGGGGGCCCAGTCGCGTGGGAAGCGGTCGATGCCGAAGCGCGCCTGGGCGTAGTCGCGGCCGGCCGCGCCGAGGCGCCGCGCCAGGCCGGGGTCGTCGATCAGCCGCTGCATGCAGACGATGAGTTCGTCGACATCAGTGCCCACATAGCCGGTCGTGCCGTCGTCGATGACGGTTGCCATCTCCGTCGTGCCCAGCGCCACTACAGGCACGCCAGTCATCATCGCCTCGATCACCGCCAGGCCAAGGCTTGTATAGCGGATCGGGTTGAAGAAGAAGCGGTAGCGGGCCATGAACCCGGCCAGCTCGTCGTTGGCGATCTCGCCCAGACCACCCAGTGCAACGGCTTCCATTCCGATCAGGTCGAGCGGCACCTTGTCGCGCGCGCGCGCGAACACGTCCGCCCCGAGGCGGCGGCCGCGGCGCGCCAGATGGTTGACCACGACGATGCCGCGTGCGAGGCCGCCGTCATAGTGGGCCGGGCGCGGCAATCGCACGCCGTGTTCGATCACGCGGGTGGGCGTGCGGCCGCTGTCCCACATCAGGGCATTGAAGTGCGTCACGTGCACCAGCAGGACCGCCGGATCGTCCACGAAGTGCTGCGTATTGGTCGGGTGCTGTTGCGGCGGATCGTGCTCCAGAAAGATGGCGGGCAGCCGGCGCTGTTCGTCGGTCAACTGCACCAGCCGGTCCACGTCGTAGTTGCGGCGCGACTGGTAGAGGACGACGTCGAACGACTCGTGCCGCAACTGCTCCAGCGCCACTTCCTGCACGTTGCGGCCCCACGGGAGCGCGCCACCGAGCCCGCCATAGCCGGGGGTTCGCTGAGCGTCCGTGACGACGAAGAAATGATGCGGTGCCTGGGTGAGGTAGTACAGGTAGTTCCCGTGCACGTGCCAGGTGAGCACACGCAGAGGTCGCTCATGCGGCATGCAACGTCTCCTTCGTGTGGTCACGTGCAAGCAGTACCAGCGCCTGCTGGATGACGGCCGCGCTCGTCACGCCCCGGGCGCACTCGTGCAGGGTCGGACAGGACAGATGCATGCACGGACGGCACGGTACCGGATAAGCCAGCACCCGATGACGATCCTCGTCCACGGGTGCCCAGCGGGCCGGGTCGCTGCCATTGCACACGATGACGCTCGGGGTTCGCAGCGCTGCCGCGAGGTGCGACACGCCGGTGTCGTTGGCAACGAGGAGCCGCGCTCCGGCCAGCAGCGCCGTCAGCGCACCGAAGCTCGTTCGCCCCGACAGGTCGACCACGTCTGCGGGAGCCTCGCGCAGGAAGCGGCTTACCGTCTGCGCCTCGGCCGCGCCGCCGGTCACGACCACGGTCAAGCCCAGTTCGCGCAGGGCCTGCGCGACTTCGGCGAAACGCCCGGCGGCCCAGCGACGCGAGGGAAAGCGTGCGCCCGGGTGCACGCATACGTAGGGCGCGCGAGAGCCAGGCCAGACGTCATCCAGCGCGGCGTAGTCCGTCTGCAGCACGGACAGGGATTCCACCAGCGTTTCCGGGCGCGGCGCGCCCAGATGCAGCGGCAGCCGAAGTAGGCGTTCGACCTCGCGTCCGGTCTCGGGCCAGGGGACGAAGCGCGCGGGATCGGGACTGGGCGCGCCGGCAGGATGGAATCCTGCCATCAGGGGCGCGCCGAAACCAGCCACGATGCGGTTGGTGACGCGGCCATCCCCGTGCATTTGCACGGCGACGTCGAAGCCACGAGCGCGAAGGTCGCGTTCGAACGATGCGAGCGCCGCGGCGACGTGCGCTTGCTCGGGCAGCTGCGGGTGGCCGGGAAAAGCCAGGAAGTCGTCCAGCCAGGCCAGACGGCCGGGCAGTTCGCAGGCCCATGGCTGCCCCACCAGAGTCAGGTGCGCGGGCGCGAAACAGTCGCGCACGGCGCGCATGGCGGGCAACGCCGTGAGCACGTCCCCCAGCTGCAGCGCGCGGAACACGGCGACGCGGCGCAGGCGCATCAGAACGGTCTCCGGTAGAGCGCACAGCCGCGACACGCGTCGGCCGGCGTGCCGTTGGCGAGTCCGGACCGGAATGCACGATACGCGGGACTGAAGTCGTGACACAGTCGTTGCACGAAGAAGCGTGGATGCATGAGCGCATCCCCCAGTCCTGGCAGGTGCAACTCGCGCGCGCTGGGGAATCCATCGAGCAGGCGAAGGAATTCGTCGAAGGGCATCTGCGCCGTGCCGTTCGCGGGACGCAGGTGCACGGGACCCATGCGGCAGTGCAGGTTACATCGACCGACCGGCTCGACCTGCAGAGAACCCGGCAGGGGCGCGCGCACGGCGGATCCGCTACACGAAGGGCGCGCGGAAGCGCAGCGCGCCGGCAATGCGCCAGTACACGCTGAGGGGTGGAATCAGCGCGGAGGTCGCGAGCATCTCCAGCAGGTGCGCCGGCGCCCGGGACGTCCCGCGCAGCCGCGAGGCAGCGAGCCGAAACGTCAGGGCTGCCCACAAAAAGCCGAGGCAGAGTGCGAGTCCACGCGCGCCGGCAAGCGCCGCGAGCGGCGCACCCAACGCCGCGGCCGTCGCCACGTAGTAATCCCACGGCGGGATGCGCCGGATGCGCGTGCGATACAGACGCGGATGCTTCTTGTAGAGCAGGGCGTCGTACAGGACGTTGGCCTGCTCGCGCAGACTGACACCCCAACGAGCCGGGCGAACCGGATGCAGCACGACGGCGCGATCGGCGCGCACCACACTTCCGTAGTGCCGCAGCAGGGCGAAGTGCAGGTCGGAGTCCTCGCGCCAAGCGCGCCGAAAGCGCTCGTCGAAGCCGCCGATGCGCGCCAGCGCTTCGTGGCGCACGAAGCAGTTGGCGGTGACGAACTCGGCCCGTTCCAGTCCCTTCACGTTGCGCTCGTAGTCGGTCGGCCGCCTGGGAACGGGTACCAGGACCCGCCCCGAGGCGGCCATGGCGCCGCCCTGCAGCGCTTCTACGCCGCGCTCGAGCCAATCGGGTGCCGGCACCGTATCGTCGTCGGTGAATGCCACGATCTCGCCGCGTGCGGCACGCCAACCGGCGTTGCGCGCGGCGGCGGGACCACGCCCGGGCGGGTCCGGTCGCAGGTAGCGCACGACGAGTCCGGTCGACCGCGCCAGCGCCTCGACCCGCGCCTGGACGCGATCCTCGCGACCGTCGTCCACGACCAGCACTTCGATCGTCCCAGGCGCCAGGGTCTGGTTGCGCAGCGCGTGCAGGCAGCGCTCGAGCAGGTCGAGCCGGCGGAAGGTCGGTACGACCACCGAGACGCGCGGTTCCATCAGTTCCCGGGCTTCTCGAGTATGTATCGCCCGATCACCAGCGCATCGAGCGGCGTGCTCCAGAACGATTCCAGTGCATCGCGGGGCGTGCACACGATCGGGTCGCCGCGGCTGTTGAACGAGGTGTTGACCAGGACGGGAACGCCGGTGCGCTCCCCGAACCGGCGGATCGTCTCGTAGTAGCGCGGGTTCTGCGCTAACGTCACGGTCTGCACGCGTGCGGTGCCATCGACGTGCGTGACGGCAGGGATGCGCTGCGCGCGGTCCTTGCGCACCCGATGCACGAAGGTCATGAAGGGTGCGACGGCGGCATCCGCATGCGCCGGTTCGAACCAGTCGCCGAGGCGGTCCTGCAGGACCACCGGCGCCACCGGCCGGAAGTCCTCGCGATCCTTCAGTTCGTTGAGCCGTGCCTGCATCGCCGCCTCGAGCGGCGAGGCGAGGATGGAGCGTGCGCCCAGCGCCCGCGGTCCGAACTCCATGCGGCCCTGGAACCAGCCGACGATCTTGTTCGATGCCAGCAGCGCGGCGGTTTCCGCTTCGAGCTGCGCGCTCAGACGCCAAGGCAGCTTGCTCCAGCGCAGCAGCGATTCGATCTCCTGGTCCGCGTAGCCCGGGCCATAGTAGGCGTGCTCCATCTTCCAACGCCGCTCGCCGCGCGTCTGGAAGTCCACCAGCAGCGCCGCACCCAGGGCGGTGCCGGCGTCACCCGCGGCCGGCTGCACCCACACGGCGTCGAACAGGCCGCTGTCGCGCAGGCGTGCGTTCATCACGCAATTGAGCGCGACTCCACCGGCCAGGGCCAGCACGCGCTCGCCGGTCGTCTCGCGCAGCCAGGCCGCCAGTTCCAGGACAGTCTGCTCCACAACCGCCTGCAGCGAGGCGGCGATGTCGAACTCGCGCTGGCCGATTGCATCGCCGCGCGACCGCGCAGGCCCGAACATGGCCTCCAACCCGAGCGTGCCGAGCTGGTATCCCCCCTGGCCGTCGAGTCGCACCAGTTCACGAAAGGCGTCCACATGGCGCGCTTCCCCATAGCTGGCAAGCGCCATCACCTTGTACTCGTCGGAGGAATGCAGGAAGCCGAGATAGGCCGTCACCGCCTCGTACAGCAGGCCGAGCGAATGTGGAACGTCCACCTGTTTCAGGCGCCGGTAGCGACCTTCCCGATATACCCCGAAGGTCGTGGTGGCCCGCTCGCCGCGTCCATCCAGTGTCATCACCGCCATGCGTTCGAACGGTGCCGCGAGGTATGCGCTCGCCTCGTGCGCAGCGTGGTGCTCGACGAAGTGCCACCGGTAGGGCGCCTCCGGCCGCAGCCCCCGGAAGCGCCGGGCCAGATGATGCGGGGCGCCCCCGGCAAGCTGCCTGGGTGCATTGATCGCATAGCTGCGGAACAGCGGGTCCCATGGAGAACCCGAGGCATCCGATGCAGCGTGTGCGGAGGGTTCGACCGGCAGGCGAATGCTGTCGCCGTCGGTTTGACCCTCCAGCATCGTCGGGTCGAGTGCGTAGGCCACGTGCTCGACCTGCGCGAGATCCAGATCCGCTTCGGCGAGGCAGTAGTCGATCGCGTGCCACGGCAGTTCCCAGGTGGAGAAGGGCACTGGACGCTTGGCGTGCTTGATGCGCGTGAAGCGCTCTTCCTCCGCCGCTGCGATCACCCGGCCGTCGCGTACGAGGCACGCCGACGAGTCGTGGAAGGCCGCATTGATCCCAAGTGTGTACACGCCGCGGTGCGCTGCGTGGCGTGCAGTCTCAGGCACGCGCGCCGCGCGCGTGCGTCGGCCGCATGTGGCGCGGGGGCAGAGGCAGCACGTTGTCGCGTCGTTGCTCGAGCGTGTCGAGCAGTTCGAGTGCGCTGTGCGCGACTGCGTCGGGCGTCACCTCCCGCAGACAGGCGTGGTGCTGCTCAGGACACACGCTCTTGTAGCAGTACTTGCAAGGCACGTCGTGGAACAACACGCGCGAGAGCACGCGCCAGGGCGTGTGCTGCGGATTGGTCAGTGCATACAGATCCACCACCGGTGTGCCGAGCGCCGCAGCAATGTGCACGGGACCGGTATTGTTCGCGATCAGCAGGGCGCCTCGCTGAATCACCGCCGCCAGTTCGCCGAGTGAAAAGTGCCCCGCCATGCCGACTGCGCCGCGCGCGCCGTGCACGCGCACCGTCTCGACGAGAGCCCGCTCCTCGGTTCCGCCCGTCACCACGAACTGGTGGCCGACGTGGGCGGCGATGAGGCGCATGGCCTGTGCGAACTGTCCTACGGGATACCGACGCGAGGGTGCGGTGGCGCCTGGATGCACGACGATGTAGGGACGACCGGTGTCGATGCCGGCCTCCTCGAGCTTGTCCATCGCCGACATGTGCTCGCCCGTGTCGACTTCGAACGACAGATGGTCGTTGGTGGTCGTGAAGCCCACCCCGGCGACGAGGTCGAGTTGGCGCGTGACTTCGTGCCGTATCCCCGTGTCCGGTTCGGATTCCTTCACCCAGTCGGTCAGCAGCTGGTAGGGGTTTTCGCGCACGTGCGCGAGCCGCAATGGAATGCCGGCGAGCCAAGCCATCGTCGCTGCCGGCAGTGCACTCTGCGAGTAGACCGTAAACACGATCGCCGCGTCGAAGCGCCCCTCGGTCAGCTGGCTCAGACAGCGCAGACCGCCTAGCGACGACGCCTGCCACACGCTCTTGACCCAGGCGGCGTCGTAGCAGATCACGTCGTCGATTTCGGGTACGTAGCGGGCCGCCTCCGCGCCTGCCTCGGAGGCGAGCAGCGTGATACGGCGCCGCGGATCGGATTCCTTGATCGCCCGCAGGGCAGGCGTGGTCATCAGCACGTCGCCGAGGTTGTCCAGTCGAACCGCCAGGATGTTGCGCGCCTGGCTCCATCTTTCCGCGCTCACCGCTTCACGCACCAGCTGCATGGCAGACCGTTCCTTCGAATTCCGAGCCGGTTCCGCAACCGCCATGCCGGCATCTGGCGCTCGCGCCGCCAGCCCGGCACGCCAGCTGCTGAAGTCTTCTTCGCCACAGGAGCCCCGCCATGCACTCGACGCTGAACGAATCCATACTGCCTTTCGAACGCGAGGTCCGCCTTGCCACGGCTGGACGCGCCTCGAATTCGATGCGGTCGCTCGCGAGTGCTGAGGCTCTCCGGAATGCGGGCAGTGCGTGCCTGCGTGAAGATGCGCTGGTCGATGCGGCACTGCGACCGGAAGCGATCGAGGCGGAGATCGAGGCGCTGCTTGGACGTGAGCCCAGCGCCGGATCGCTGGCCGGGAGCTTCGCACTGGGCGTCGCGGCGGGCGCGCTCGCCACCGCGCTGTTGGTTCCTACTGGGCCGGCATTGGCGTTCGGCGCGGCCCTGGGCGGCTATGCAGGATTGCTGGTCGTCAGCCTGTGGCCGAGTGCACAACCGTGGCGCTTCACCGCTTCATCCGAATGACGCTGATCGATCCGTCGCCTTCCATGTAGGCCTGCTTCACTTCGGCCACATTGTCCACGCCCTTTTCCCGCAACTTTGCGAGCACTTCGTCCTCGGTCAGGAGTTCCCGCCGCAGATTCCGATGCAGCATCCGGCCGTCGCGGACCAGCAGCAGCGGCGGCGCTTCGAGGAGCCGCCGCAGGCCAGCGAAGCGATAAGCCAGCGCATCCAGCGCCACATTCCAGCCGACGATCGTTCCCACCAGTACGAAGCCTTCGCTGATGCTGTCGTAGCCACCGGCCATTGCATTCTGGGCGGCGTCGGCGATCACCACCAGAACCAGGACGTCGGCGATGGCAATGGAGCCGACGTTCCGACGCATCACCACGCGGAAGATGAGGAACAGGAACCAGTAGACCGCGGAGCCGCGGATGAACAACTCGAGGGGCGAGACGCGCAGGACGAATAACTGCGCAAGGTCGAAGCCGAGCGCGGTCATGCAGACCGCCGCGGCCGCGTCAGGTGATCAGAAAGTAGCGGCTGCGGCGCCGCCCGCGCCGCGCGGACTGCGCGAACAGGGCGGATACGACCAGCGCGCACAGGGCGACGATTCCCAGCGTCGCGCGCACGACCTGCGCGACTTCCCAGCGCAGGCGCAGTGCCTCCCAGTTGAGAGGCAGCGATTCGGCGGTGAGGTTGCTGACACGCATCTCCACCGGATAGACGAATGCCCACCATACGACGAATGCGAGCAGCAGGATGACGGCGGCCGCCAGCGACCACCAGAATGATCTCGCATCATCACGAACCATGCCGAGCAGGACGAAGGCCGTACCGACCGTCGCAATCTGAAGGAGTGGGCCTGCGCTCCCCTCCAGCAGGGCCTCGCGCATATTCATCGCGTAAAGCCAGTTGCGTCCCTGCATCGCGAGGCGGGCTGGCATGTCCCACAGTTCCGCGAAACAGAGGCTCACCAGAAGGGCGGTGAGCAGGATCGAGAACCAGCGCCAAAGCTTCAACGTCATGTATTTGCGCACGACTTCAAAAGTAACTGGTAGCAGTGGGTTTGTCCAGCACTATGACATAACGTGCCGGCGAAGATTCCTGAGCAACCCGGGTGCCGTGAGGGAATGCCGCTTGCGAATCGCGTTCTCGTGCATCGAGGAGACAAGCATGAGCGAGCAAGAGACGACGCTGCCCCCGCAACACCAGGATCGGCAACCGGGCCGCGAACATGAGATGGAACCTGCGCCCGAATCGTGGGGACGGCATTACGTCGGGTCCGGGCGACTGCAGGGAAAGGTTGCACTCATCACGGGGGGCGACAGCGGCATCGGGCGTGCGGTCGCGATCGCCTTCGCCAAGGAGGGCGCAGACGTCGCCATCGCATACCTGGAGGAAACCGAGGACGCGGAGGCTACGCGTGCGGCAATCGAGGCCGAGGGGCGTCGCTGCGCAGCAGTGCGTTGCGATGTGTCCGAGGAAGCGGCGTGCCGCGATCTGGTTGAGCGGACGCTCAGTGCGCTGGGGCGGCTGGACGTCCTGGTGAACAATGCAGCCGAACAGCATCCGTGCGCCAGCATCGCCGACATCGAAGCCACGCAACTGCAGCGTACGTTCGCAACCAACATCTTCTCGATGTTCTATCTGGTGAAGGCGGCGCTGCCTCATCTGGAGGCGGGTGCGCGCATCATCAACACCACGTCGGTCACCGCCTATCGAGGAAGCCCCCAGCTGCTGGACTACTCCTCGACCAAGGGCGCAATCGTTTCCTTCACCCGCTCGCTTGCCCTGTCCCTGGCGGAAAGGGGGATACTGATCAACGGCGTGGCGCCCGGTCCGGTCTGGACGCCGCTCATTCCGGCCTCGTTCGACGAGAAAAAGGTGGAACGGTTTGGTGTGAACGTGCCGCTTGGCCGGCCCGGGCAACCGGACGAGATCGCCCCCAGCTTCGTGTTCCTGGCGAGCAGTGCCGCTTCGTACATGTCCGGACAGATCCTGCACCCGAACGGCGGGGAGATCATCAACGGCTGAAAGTTGGCGATTTCGTGAGAAACCATCGCAGATTAATTCACGAAATCGGGTAAAAAATACCTATTTCATGTAGATAATGCACAGAGCGTCAGTTCAGTGAGGGTAAAAGATACAAGGGCTTAGGGGCAATCGGTAGGTGGACCGGGTCCTGCTCCTTAGTCCAGTCTAGGCCGACCCGAGGGCTCGGCACCCGACCAGAACATCTACCAGGAGGCTCGCTTCATGCCGCACATACTGATCGTCGACGACGATCGAGAAACCGTTGAATCCTTGGCAGAACTTGCCAAAGCCGAGGGCTTCACCGTATCCAAGGCAGACACTCTGCGCAGTGCGAGATCGCATCTGGTCCGTCACGTTCCGGATGTACTTCTTACCGATCTGCAGCTTCCCGATGGGGAAGGCACCAGTCTGGTGGCCGATCTGGAAGCCCCCGAAAACACCGAAGTCGTGGTGATCACGGGTCATGCGAGCATGGAGAGCGCGATCCGTGCGCTGCGGGCGGGTGCTACCGACTACCTGCTGAAGCCGATCGACGTGAGCCGGCTGAAGGCCATCCTCGACCGCGTGCCACGCAGTGCGGACCTGCACGCCGAGATCGGCGAACTGCGCGAAGAATTGCGCAAGCTCGGCCGCTTCGGCCACATCCTGGGGAACTCGCCCGCCATGCAGACGCTGTACGAGCAGCTGGCGCGCGTGTCCCCGACCTCTGCCACCGTGCTGCTGATCGGCGATAGCGGGAGCGGCAAGGAGGTTTGTGCCGAGACCATCCACGAGATGAGCCGGCGCAAGCGGCATCCCTTCCTGCCCATCAATTGCGGGGCAGTCTCACCGCAGCTGATCGAAAGCGAGCTGTTTGGCCACGAGAAAGGCAGCTTCACCGGCGCGGACCGCCAGCACAAGGGTTTTTTCGAGCGCGCCAACGGCGGCACGATATTCCTGGACGAGATCACCGAGATGCCGATGGATCTCCAGGTGAAGCTGCTGCGCGTGCTGGAGACCGGCACTTTCCTGCGCGTGGGGACGACCACCCCGATCGCGACCGACGTGCGCATCGTGGCGGCCACGAACCGCAATCCGGAGAAGGCCGTGGTCGATGGCCGGCTGCGCGAGGACCTGTTCCACCGGCTCAATGTCTTCCCGGTGCAGATCCCGCCGCTGCGCGAGCGCGGCACCGACATCGAACTGCTCGCCGAGTACTTCCTCGACCAGCACAACCGCGAGCAGGGGACGAACAAGACCTTTTCCCGCGCGGCCATCGCCAAGCTGTATTCCCACACCTGGCCCGGCAACGTGCGCGAACTGAAGAACTACGTGCAGCGCGCATTCATCATGTCCGACCAGGTCATCGAGCCGGACTTGGCCACAGCCAATTTCGTCGAGGCCGACAATGCGGAAGTGCTGACCGTGCGCATCGGCACGCCGCTGGAAGAGATCGAGCGTCGCGTGACCTTCGCCACCCTGGCGAGTTGCGGCAATGTCAAGCGCCGCGCCGCGGAGATCTTGGGCATCAGCCTGAAGACGCTCTACAACCGGCTCGAGGCCTATGCCAAGAGCGGTGCCACGGTGCCGGGCGTCACACCGGGATCGTCGCCGGCCGAGTCCCGCCTCGAACGCGACGAACACCGCGCGCCTCCCTCTTCCGGCTCGTATTCTGCGGGCGCACCAGTGGGCGTTACGTCTCCACGACCCGGCTGATCGAGTAACGGCTGGGTTGACCACACGGCGTCTTCGGACGCCGTTTTTTTTGGGCACCGCGATTGCTCCGGGATGGCGCGGCGACCTGCGCCTGCGGGAACGCGCCGCCGCGTTTTTCCCCCGATCGAGTTCCCAGATGCGCATGGTCGATGTCGATGCGGCGCGCGCAGCCGTTGCCCTAGCACTGCCAGCCGTCGAGTTCGCCCTGCGCGATCCCGCGGCCGGCGACAGCGGCTGCCTGCACATCGTGGTGATGGATCCGCTGGCGCCGCCAGACTGTACGTTCGAGCAGGCCATCCTGCACGAGCACAGCATCAATCGCGATGGCTGGGATGCGGATTACACGCGCTTTGCGCGCGCGAAGGCGTACGTCTCGTGGCGCACCGGCATGGACAGCCATCGGGTCCAGGCATCGATGCCCCAGCGATTGCAGCCTGGCGACACGCTGCTGTGGGGAAGCGTGTGCATGGACGGCATCGTGGTGGCGGTCTCCGGGTTGCATCCCTGGTATGACGAAGCCATTGCCGGCATGGTGGCCTGCTGGCTGCGTGCCATGGCCAAGGGCCGGGCAGCGGCGGCTGCACGCAATGGTCCGTTCCTGCCTGGCTGAACCGGATGAGCGTCGAGCATCCGCCGGAAGACCTGCAGCGCTGCCGGCGCTGCACCCTTTGGGCGCGCGCCACGCAGGCCGTGGGCGGCGAGGGCGACGCACATGCACGTCTGGTCCTGGTGGGCGAGCAGCCGGGCCAGGAGGAGGACATCGTGGGACGGCCCTTCGTCGGCCCAGCCGGCCGGCTGCTCGACCATGCACTGGCGCAAGCGGGGATCGCGCGTGAGCGCATCTACCTGACGAACGCCGTCAAGCATTTCAAGTGGGAGCCGCGTGGAACGCGGCGCATGCACAAGACGCCGGCTCAGCGCGAGATCGAGGCCTGCGAGATCTGGCTGCAGGCGGAACTGGCGCGCATCCGTCCGCGCGTGGTCGTGGCGCTCGGCGCAACTGCCGGGCGTGCCCTGCTGGGTGGACCGGTGACGATCTCCATGCTGCGTGGGCGCGCCATCGATCGCGACGACTACGCGGTGCTCGTAACGTATCACCCGTCCGCGGTGCTGCGCGTGCCGGAGAAATCTCGTCAGCAGGAGCTGTTCGGCGCTCTGGTCGACGACCTGGGCATGGCCGCCGAGCTGGCGACATCGAAAGCTTGATGCCTCCACGCTCCCGCGCAGGGCGCAGCCCGGCAGGCCGCATCGTGCGGCGCGATGATGAGGGCGCGTTTGGAACCTCGAATCAGCCGCGGTCGGGGAGATTGCCACGCCGCGAGAAGATGCTCCATAGCGGTAGCGACAATGCGAGTGCGGTGTAGATCACGCTCAGGCCCGCAGGAGATAGACGCAGTTCATAGCCGGGCGTGAGCCGCTTCGGCACGAGGTGGTAGTCGACGACATAGGCCAGTGCCGCGACGGCCGGCCCGCTTGCCACCGCGCCAGGCACGCCTGCGCCGACACGACGTCGGATTGCCTCGTAGACACCTGCCCAGAACACGCAAGCAGCGTGGTTCGTGGCGAAGCCGGTGCCGGTATAGCGCGCGGACAACCCGTCCTGATGACCGGCCTCGTCGCCCCACACCACATGGCTGACCGCGTTCACGGGGGCGACTGCTGGGGCTCCTTGACGCCGGGCAGCGGTGGCTGCCGCTGCGGTCGTGGCGATGCCGGCGACGGTGCCGGCGATCACTGCATCGAGCAGGAAGTTCATGAGTTCTCCCCGGTGCCGTTTGCGCGATGGCGTCCACGCAGGTGGTGTTCGAGTTCCTCCGCGCCGCCAATGAGGGTTCCGTCGATATAGACCTGCGGGACCGTCGCGCGTCCGCTCACCGCCTTGACCGCGTCCATCGAGATGTCCTCACCGACCTCGATCACCTGGACCGCCAGGTCGTGCTCGCGCAGCAGCGCAAGCGCCCGCTCGCAGAATGGACAGCCGTACCGGGCGAAGACCGCGATGGGATGCAGCGCCGGGCACTGCGCATTGAGATAGCCGAGCAGGGAATCCGCATCCGAGACGGTGTAGGGATCGCCCGGCTCGTCCGGTTCCACGAAGGCCTTCTCGATAACCCCGTGGCGCACCAGTAGCGCGTAACGGCGCGACCGCTCACCCAGGTGGGGCACGTCGACCAGCATGCCGAGCGCGACCGC
>CAZNBS010000022.1:0-9588 GCA_964570955.1 uncultured Burkholderiales bacterium
TCGTCGGCGAAGGTGAGCGCCATGACCGCCCCGTGCTCGATGCCCGCGGGCGAGTCGCACACGATGTACTTGAAACCCATCTCGCGCAGATCATTGATGACGCGCTCGACGCCCTCCTCCTTCAGCGCCTCCTTGTCGCGCGTCTGGCTGGCCGGCAGCACGAACAGGTTCTCGCTGTGCTTGTCCTTGATCAGCGCCTGGTTGAGGCTCGCCTCCTGGTTGATGACGTTGACGAAGTCGTACACCACGCGGCGCTCGCACCCCATGATGAGGTCGAGATTGCGAAGGCCCACGTCGAAGTCCACCACCGCCGTCTTGTGCCCCCGCAGTGCCAGCCCGCTGGCGAAGCTCGCGCTGGTCGTGGTCTTGCCCACGCCTCCCTTGCCCGAGGTCACGACGACGATTCTCGTTTCACTCATGCGTGCGGTCTCTATAGATATTGTTCTATCGTTGCCTCAGTACGCTCAGTCGCCCACCAGGGAACTGAGCAGGATCTGGCTGTGGCCGTCCTTCGTCTCCAGGCTGGCGCGGATGGCCTTGCCGCGCACCTCGGCGGGCAGGCGCTCGAACGCCTTGTACACGCCCGCCACGGACACCAGCTCCGCCTCGAAATCGAGCGCGAAGACCTGCGCGTCCTGATCGCCGCTCGCGCCGGCCAGGGCGCGCCCGCGCAGGGGTCCGTAGCAATGGATGTTTCCGTCCGCGATCAGCTCCGATCCGGCGCTGGCGCCCGCGAGCAGCACCAGGTCGCCCCCGCGCGCGTAGATGCGCTGACCCGAACGCACCGGTCGATCGATCACCATGCTGGCACCGGCAGGCGGCGCCACCACAGCCGGCTTCGGCTCGACGGGCTTCTCCGCGATCGGTTCGGGAGTAGCCGCCGGTCGAGCTGGCGGCTCCGCCGGGCGTGCACTGGCCGCGGTCGCCGGCAGCATCGCCAGGCCGAGCCCGCTCACCTCGCCCGCCTGCTCGTCGCGCGCGCCGATCACGCCGACCGGGATGAGTCCGAAGCGTCGGACCTGCGCGACCAGCCACGTCAGGCGCGGGGGGGTGTCGCTCAGGGCGGACAGATCGATCACCGCAAGCCCGCCGGCGAGGCTGTCGCCGGCCTCGCCCACCTTCGCAGCGATGTCGGCCTCGAGCACGGCTTCGTCCGTGCTGCTCAATGCCAGCGTGATGACCGGCACGGTGGTGCCGCGCAGTCGAAACGATGAGGCCTTGCGGGTCACACGGGTCAACAGCGCCAAAGCTCCGTGCAGGTCAAGACGTGACAGGCCATGCCGCCGGGGCGGCATGGCGCGGATATCGTAGAGCGCACTCGGGAACGCGGAGGGACAGACCACCCTCGACGTCGACGCGACGACAAGGCGGATCCGAAGGAAGGCTCAGTAGGGGCCAAGAAGACTCGTTTGCCGAGCACCGTTGCCAACGAGGCGAATGATACCGCGAACAGCCCGGTTTTACGATCACCGTGCGGCACCAGCGCCGCCATAGTGCGCGCGCGTCGCGATCGGAAAGAAAAAGAGCCGGCGCGAAGCCGGCTCCTTCTTGACCTGGCGGAGAGAAGGGACCAGTTCCGCTCCACACACCCCGAGGGAGTAATCTCCCGTTTTATGTGCGGACGCGCGCGATAGCGCCCGGCTGGCCAGAAGCCGCAGCGTGGCCCGCCAGGAACGGGAAGGAGTTTGCGACAATGTCCCGTCCGCTGCGAACCCGGCGCTCGCTTGCACTCGCCTCGCGCGATGCCCGCCCGCCGCCGGCCTGGGCGGCCTCCCTTGATTCGACTCGCCGCCCGCTGCGGAGAAGTTGCCCGGCCCCTGCCCCAATGACACGACCGGATGTTGCTGCCATCGGACGCTCGACCCCGCACTGGGCAGGAGACTGCCGCGCCATTCAGGGCCGATTGCCTGGCCGCTGGATTCCGCCGAACGGGCGCGGGTGGCCGTCCCCACAGGAGCCTGGATCGTGACACTGCGCGACGAACGCCTTCGTGCTCTCTCGTGTTCGCTGCTCGCACAGCTGCGGCGCGGCGTGGAAAAGGAGAGTCTGCGCGTGACGCGAAGCGGACGTCTGGCCACGACGCCGCATCCGCGCGGCCTTGGCTCCGCGCTTGCGCATCCCTGCATCACGACCGATTTCAGCGAATCTCAGCTGGAGATGATTACGGGCACGCACGCGAGCGCTACCGCGTGCATCGACGAGCTCACCCGTATCCACCAGCTGGTATACCGGCACATCGGAGCTGAATTGCTGTGGTGTGCCAGCATGCCATGCGATCTGCCGGCCGACGACGCGATACCGATCGCGCAGTACGGGACCTCGAATCCAGGGCGCATGAAGACCGTCTATCGACTCGGCCTGTCGCATCGCTACGGCCCGCGCATGCAGATGATCTCCGGCATCCACTACAACTTCTCGTTGCCCGAATCAGCCTGGTCCGCGCTGCAGTGGCATCGAAACGAGGGTTACTTTGCGCTCATCCGGAACTTCAGGCGGCACTCCTGGTTGCTACTGTATCTGTTCGGCGCATCGCCTGCGGTGTGCGCAGGATTCGTGGAGGCACGCGACCACGCTCTGCAGGCGCTTGCTGCCTGCACGCGCTATGCGCCGCATGCGACCTCATTGCGAATGGGCCCGCTCGGGTATCAAAGCGAGGCACAAGGATCGCTCGGGGTGAGCTATGACGGCCTGGATGCCTACACCCTCGCGCTGGAAAGGGCGTTGACCGAGTCGCATCCCGCGTACGAAGAAATAGGTATTCGCGACGGCAACGACTATCGACAACTTGCAACCACCGTCCTGCAGATCGAGAACGAGTTCTACGGCACGATCCGACCCAAATGCCCGACTCGCAGCGGCGAGACAGCGCTGCGTGCCTTGCGCTCGCGCGGCGTCGAGTACGTGGAGGTGCGCACCATCGACCTCGATCCGTTCTCCCCGATCGGCATCGGGGTCGATATGATCCGGTTTCTCGACGTGTTTCTGCTCTACTGCCTGCTGGCGGAAAGTCCGCCCCATACGGCGCAGGAGCTTGCAACCATCGCACACAATCAGCATCGGGTATCCGAGGCTGGCCGTGAACCCGGACTGATGCTCCAGACAACGCAACGCCAGGTGCCGATGTCGCAATGGGCAATGACGATTCTGGAGCAGTGCAAACCGATCGCAGCCGCGCTCGATGCGCACGCTGCTCAAGGCCACGCGCATGCGCTATCCGCAGCCATTGCGAGCGTTCGCGATCCCGACATGCTGCCTTCCGCCCGAATGCTGAAGGCGATGGCGCAAGAGCATGCCGGTTCTTACGCCGCTTTCGTCCTCGCTCAATCCGAACAGCACGCGCGCGAGCTCCTCGGCATGAGGCTTCCTGCCGCAGTCAGGCGGCGGCATGCGCGTATGGCGCAGCGCTCGCTCGCCCGGCAGCGCGAGATGGAAGCAGACGATGTACTGTCGTTCGAGGAATTTCGCCGTGATTACCTCTCGCAACGGAGCTGACAGTCCGGTCACCCTCATGTAACGAGGAAAGCTCCATAAGCAAGCGGCCCTGCGCGAGTGGGCTTACATAGAACCGGCCCAATCACCGAAGCGAGAAGCTCGTTCCGGCATCCTATTCCTTGAATAATGAAGTGGCGTTCTTTCCCCCGCCATGTAGGACCTCCAAGCGATGCCTGAGCTGCATCGACAACGGGTCCTCTTTGCGCTCGTAGATTTGGGCCAACGCGATGAGCGTGAGGATGTGGTTTGGATCAATGCTTTCAGCCTTCCGCAAGTAGGGGAGCGCTTGGTCGAAGTAGCCCATCACCTCGGCTTTCATGGCATTGGATCGTAGCACACCAGCTTGCGAAGAATCGTCCCCCATCGCGTTCAGCGCTTGCGTGAGCAAGGCGGCCTTTTGGAAGTAGAACGCACCGAGGGAGTAGGTCGCATCCAGGTTCGTCGGCCCTCTTGCTGCTGCCTGCAGGTAGTACTTCTTCGCCTCCTCGAAATACTCCGCGGCCTTGGCAGCGTTGTTCTCCTTCAACATGGCCTGATACAGCTGGTCGTAAACGGCTCCGAGTGCCACATACACACTCACGTTGTTCGGCTCCGACTCGATGGCCTGTTTGAGACGGTCGGTAAGTTCATCCAGCCGTCCCGCTTTCAATAAAACGTTGATCTCCGCAAAGAGCAATTGCGCGTCGTCCGGATACTTTGCTCGGCCTTCCTCGAGGACTTTCATGGCGCCCGCCTCATCGCCCGCTTGCGATCGAAGCGCGTTGAGCGCCTCATACACCGCCGCCACAGCGTTTCCCTTTTCGTAGAGATCGCCGTAGTACTTCATCGCATCGGCGTTCCGCCCGGACAACTGCGCAGACATTGCCGTGTAGAGCACGGTCTGGGCATGATCATCGGGCTGTGCGAGCGCGCTGATCTGGTTGTGGGCCGTCAGGATGTCGTGTGCCTGGAGAGACGCCTGTAGTGACAGAAATGCATGTTCGTACTGCTGCGCCTCGAATCTGGAAACGCCCGTACTGATGAGCTCGCCCTGCACTGCGGAGATGCTTCGGATGGCAGCATCCGTGTCGAGATCGGTGGCGGCAGGTGCTTCAAGTGCCTTTCTGTATGACTCGAAAGCAACCAATGCCTCGCCGGCACCGGTGAGTGGTGTCTGCTCGTTGCCACCGGGTGCGCCGCCTGCCTGGGCGACTGCATCGGCACCAGTCTGCGCCAGGGCGGCGGAGGTAATGGAAAGAAAAACAAGCAACGCGAGCTTCGTCGTTTTCATTGGACTCAGTGATGAGCGTGAGCGCAGCAGCAAATGACCATGCCCGATGCAGCGGCGCATCGGGAGCGCCATACTCTCACACTGGACGGAGAATTGGACGGCACACCGTCCCGGCCAGGCGACCGCGGCTTGCCTAAGTAGCTCGACGACATCATCGACAGGAATTCCACCGAGAAGCTCAAGTCGATGAAGGTCCAACGCGAGCCGTCTGACCCCTATACGGTCCAAGAAGCGGACACCGTGATCCAGGTAACGAGAAGGCAGTGGGGGAATTCGAAGCGAGTTACGTCGAGTTCGGCTTCTTTGCCGGTTGCCGTCCTTCAGAACTGATCGCGTTGCGTTGGTAGGACGTAGACCTCGTTTTCGTGGTGGGCTCATCCCGCGTCATCACGCGCGCTAACGGCACTCAAGGCGGCTAGCACGTCTTCAGTCACGGCACGGGAGAGCCTTACCACGACCTGCAGACTCAATGGCGGCGTTGGGGGACTGTGCACAAGCCGCTCGGTATCCGCGACCCGAGAGCCCTACCAGATGCGGCATACCGCGGTCAGCTGGAACCTGATGATCGGGGGAAACCTACTGCGGGTGGCTGAGCAGCACGGCCACAGCGCCGCGGTAATGCTCAGGGTTTACGCCAAGTGGTTGACCTGCGCAATGGCCGGCGATATCGAGGCGATTAGGTTAGCGACGGCGACGCTGCGCCGCGCGGATCTATGCCCATCAAGATAAATCCCGCTCGCCGCCTTGCGCTCCTGGGCAGTGCGCAGAAGCCCGACGCGACGTCTTCATTTTCGGTAGGCTACGCAGAATGGGCGAAGAGCAGATGGTCATCGTCGCACGGCTGGTTGCCGGGGTGCTCGCGGGCGGCCTCATCGGCTTAGAGCGCAGCTTTCGCGGTCGCCCCGCTGGATTTCGCACTCATACGCTGGTTTGCTTGGCTTCGACCGTGCTCATGTTGGTCACGGTCTACGAGCGCTGGTGGATGCAGCCTGAGGTTGCGGACGTAATCCGCATGGATCCCACGCGCATGGCTCAAGGCATCATGACTGGCATTGGGTTCCTCGGCGCTGGCGTCATCTTTAAGGAAGGCCTTACGGTTCGCGGGTTGACCACAGCTGCATCAGTGTGGATAACCGCCGCAATCGGCATCCTCGTCGGAATTGGATTCTACTTTCCCGCCAGCATCACCACCTTGCTCGTTATATTCGTGCTTTCGGCGTTCCGCTGGGTCGAAACGCGCATGCCCATTCAGAGCTACGCGCGGCTAGACATCGTCTACGCAAGGGAACGGGTGATGGACGAATCTGCGTTGCGTGCCCAGCTTAGCGCGCTCGGGTGTACGGTAGCGCAGCTAAGCTATCGACTAACCGAAGGTGGCGCGCGCTTCGAATATCGCATGATGCTCAGGACCAGCCGTCCGGAGAACTTCAGGAAGCTCGCCTGCAGTCTTCGCACAGAAGTGCCAGTCGTGGAATTCAGAATCTCACCGACCGGCGACTAGTGGACTGTAACGATTGAATCGGGAGTAATTCGACGAGACGTGTCGAAGTACTTCCACTTCACCGGTTTGGACTGTTGGTTGTACTGACGGATGTAGCGCATGAGCTTTCTCTTCAGGTCCGAGACGGAAGTGAACACACCCCGAGCGATGACATCGCGCTCGATCTTGGCGAACCATAGTTCGACCTGGTTCAGCCAAGAGGAGTACGTGGGGGTGAAGTGCAGATGAACGTTGGGGTGGGTCGTGAGGAAATCCTCGACGCGCCGGGTCTTGTGCGCCGAGAGGTTGTCGGCGATGACGTGGATTTCCTTGCCACGGGGCTGGTTGGTCACGATGTCGGTCAAGAAGGCCACGAACTCGGCCGAGGTGTGGCGCGCCGCGGTCTTGCCCAGCACCTCGCCGGTCTTGATGTTGAAGGCCGCATACAGCGACAAGGTGCCGTGGCGGAAGTACTCGAACCCATGCCGCTCGGCGCGCCCCGGCGACAGCGGCAGCACCGGATCCTTGCGATCCAGGGCCTGGATCGCGGTCTTCTCGTCCACGCAAAACACCGCCGCGTGCTGGGGCGGGTTCAGGTACAGCCCAATGATCTCGGTCGCTTTGGCCTCGAAGTCCAGGTCGTTGGAGGCGATGTAGCCACGCACCTGATGGGGCTTCAAGCCGTGCTTGGCCCAGATGCGCGCCACCGTCATGTGCGAGATACCCCCGCCCAGCTCGGTGGCCAGCTTGCGCGAGGACCAGTGGGTCGACCCGTCAGCAGGCTTGCGCTTGGTCGTCCAGGCCAGGACTCGCGCCTCCAATCGCTCGGTCACCTTGTAGCGCTCGCGTCCGGCGTGGCGGGCGAACAGCCCGGCAAGCCGCTCGTTCTCGAAGCGCTTGCTCCAGCGACTGATGTAGCTGTCGTTGCAGTCGAGCTTGGCGCGAATCTGGGCCCAGGTGCAGCCTTCGGCGAGCAGCAGAATGAGCCGGGCGTGTCGCGCGGCGTCGGCTCGACCATTTCTCGCGCTGGCTTGCCGTTGCAGCTCCATGCGTTCGCTCTTGGTCAGTTTCATCGCGTCCTCCTTGGACGTGATGATACTACCTATTTAAGTGTTACAGTCCACTAGTTGGTTGGCGTCTACTGCAATCACCTTACGCCAGTCAGATGAGTAGATCCTATGGTCACATCGTGTGGTATGGGGCGAAGAACTGCCACATCTGCCTGTTTGCATCGATTACATCAGTCGACGGGCCCAAGATCTTGCTTTGAGAGCCTAGCACTTTGGTGAGATATTCGGGTGCAGCGCTCGGCCACACATGCCCGGCACCAGTAAGCTTCCACAGCACTACTTCGACGCCGTCCTTGCAGGGTCCGTAAATAATACGCGTGGCGGTATGCGCGGCCGAGCCGCGGCGGCCTTGTATCGGCGCGTCGATTCGAGGTTGGGCGGGACAACCACTGTATCTAGCCCAGTGGTCGAGCGCCTTCTCGACAGGAGGATGCAACACACGAGTGTTCGTAAACGGATAGGGTGGTCCGAGCCCTCCTTCATACAGCGCCCGAGTATCATTCACGCTGTGAATGTGCAGGATGGGTATAGGGCGCTTAGGCTCGACGCGGGGTGCCAGCACTCCCGCCACAGGCGCGATGGCGGCGATTAAATCCGGCGCTTCGGCCGCGAGCCGATACGACATCATAGCGCCGTTCGACAGCCCGGTTGCATAGATCCGTGTTCGGTCGATCCCGGCATGGGTGTTGAGATCGTCGATGAGTGCCCGGACGAAACTGACGTCGTCCACCTTGTTACGTAAGGCGTAGCCACAACAGGTTCCAGCGTTCCACGCTAGAGAGCGCTTGCCGATGCCACCAGTCCCGTTTGGATACACGACAAGGAAGCCTTGGCGATCAGCCACGGCGTCCATACGCGTGTAGGCTTGTTGCCCGGCAGCGCTGCTGCCAGCCCCGTGGAAATTAATGACCACTGGCCAAGGGCTGGTCAGCACGTTCTTTGGAATGTGCAGGATGTAGCTCCGCTCCCGCCCTCCGTGACTGAGTTTGAACGTGTAATCGCCTGAGGGCGGTTCGGCGTGAAGTAGGCCGCCGACAAGCAGCGTTGCCGCGCTAGCGTAAGCGGCCTTAGACAAAAACTTCGGTTTCATGGCTCTCCTTCCCAACTGATGGAGGGTGAGCAACGCTTTAAATACTACGCCAATCTTCGAATCGCCGGTTGTATCGCGATTGCAGCTTATTCTGGAACTACATGGTGGCGATCCTGCGTGAAGCCGATCGCACCTGCTGTGTCTGAGGCGGCCAAGAAGCACAAGGTCAGAGAACAGACGATCTACATCTGGAGCAAGCACTTTGCCGGTCTGCGCTCCCGGCCGGCACGGCGCACGATGTCTTCATGCTCCATCGCGCGCCTGCGGTGATCGAGTCCAGCCGCCGGGCGCCGATCCGCGGCAGGACGTGGTCTTCCAGCGACTGCAGGACCTGCCCGCTGTGCACCGCCGTCCAGGTGCCGTACGTCGCCGAGTGCCATGCGCGGGCCGCGGACTCGACCGTCAACCCTTCAGCAGCTGCTGCCGCCCGGGAATGCCGGCGGGCTGCTTGACCTGCTCCAAACGTTCGCGCTGTTCGTGCTGTGCGATCTGCTTGTCAACGGCAGGATCGCGCCCTTCGGCGAGCATGGCCTTGATCCGGTCGCGTCCCTGGCGCGCCTTCGCCAGTCCGATTTCGGGATAGGCGCCGATGATCGTCGCATTGATCTTGCCGTTACGCTCCCACCGGAACTCCCAGGAGCGGGCGCCGGACGGTCTGACGATCAGGAACAGGCTGCCGCCTCCGTTCAATCGGTAGGGCCTGGACTGCGGCTTCGCCGCCTCGAGCTGCGCGGCGTTCAGTCCGACCCTGCGTGGTTCCTTTGCTTCGCCTGTTGCATCGTGCGGCATGGTCCCTCCGAGTAGGTGTCGAATCACTACCGGATCGCGACCGCTTCTCGGCGGACGATGCTGAAGTACGGATTTCGGGGATTTCAGGCAGTTAGCGTGTTTTCTGGCCTTGTTCGCACCACGCTAACCTATGAACTGGCGGAGAGAGAGGGATTCGAACCCTCGATACGGGTATAAGCCGTATAACGCCTTAGCAGGGCGCCCCCTTCGGCCTCTCGGGCATCTCTCCGGTGCTACGTTATTCCTTCGATTACAGATCCTGCTTCATACACTGCCGTAGGGCGGCCGAAGGCGGCGCCAAGGCGCCCGCCTTTCTCTATTGCGCGTGCCTCGCGGCACGCGCGGCCTCTCGGGCATCTCTCCGGTGCTACGTTATTCCTTCGATTACAGATCCTGC
>CAZNBS010000022.1:9688-18881 GCA_964570955.1 uncultured Burkholderiales bacterium
TTCATACACTGCCGTAGGGCGGCCGAAGGCACTTCCTGCGAGCGAAGGAAACGACAAATATAGCACACCGCGCCAAGGGTTTAACGTTCTACATCGGCTCGGATTCGAGCTCGAACGCGCGGTGCAGCACCCGCACCGCCAGTTCCATGTACTTCTCGTCCACCACCACCGAGATCTTGATCTCCGAGGTCGAGATCATCTGGATGTTGATCCCCTCCTCGGCCAGGGTGCGGAACATCTGGCTGGCCACGCCCGGGTGGGATCGCATGCCCACACCGACGACGGACACCTTGCAGACCTTGTTGTCGCCGACGATGTCGCGCGCGCCGATGTGCGCCTGCACCTTGCGCCCGATCTCCAGCGCCTTGGTGAAGTCATTACGCGGCACGGTGAAGGAAAAGTCGGTCAGCCCGTCGACGCTGGCGTTCTGGATGATCACGTCCACGTCGATGTTTGCATCCGCAATCGGGCCGAGGATCGCGTAGGCGATGCCGGGGCGGTCGGGGACGCCCATCACGGTGATCTTGGCCTCGTCGCGGCTGTGAGCGATGCCCGAGATGATTGCGCGTTCCATGCGTTCGTCTTCCTCGAATGTGATGAGCGTGCCGGAAGCGGCTTCCTGTGCCACGGGGATCAGGGGATCGGTCAGGCTGGACAGCACCCGCAGCCGCACCCTGTACTTGCCGGCGAATTCCACCGAGCGGATCTGCAACACCTTCGAGCCCAGGCTGGCCATCTCCAGCATTTCCTCGAACGTGATGGTGGGAAGGCGCCGCGCCTCCGGCACGATGCGCGGGTCGGTGGTGTAGACGCCGTCGACGTCGGTGAAGATGAGGCACTCGTCGGCACGCAGCGCGGCCGCCAGTGCGACAGCCGAGGTGTCGGAGCCGCCGCGCCCGAGGGTGGTGATGTTGCCGTCCGGGTCCACGCCCTGGAAGCCGGCGACCACCGGCACCACGCCGGCGCCCAGGTCGGCGAGCAGGCGCGCCTCGTCGATCGCCTGGATGCGCGCCTTGGTGTGCGCACTGTCGGTCAGCACGCGGACCTGCGCCCCGGTATAGCTCTTGGCCTTGACCCCGAGTTCCATCAGCGCCATCGACAGGAGTCCGACGGTCACCTGCTCGCCGGTCGATGCCACGACGTCCAGCTCGCGCGGGTCGGGATTGGCCTGGATCTCCTTCGCCAGTGCGATCAGCCGGTTGGTCTCGCCGGACATCGCGGACGGCACGACCACCACCTGGTGGCCGGCGGCCGCCCACTTCGCCACGCGCTGCGCGACGTTCTTGATGCGATCGACGCTGCCAACGGAGGTGCCGCCGAATTTCTGGACGATGAGTGACATGAGCCAGGGGGCCGGGTTTCGCGAAACGCGCGATTCTAACCATTCCGGGCGGCTTCGGTGCAGTGCAGCGAGCGATCTCCCCGTGACGGTCGACCCTCATGCTGTCATCTCGAGCGTAGCGCGCGTGTGCGCACTGCCGATGTCACGTCGAGCGCAGCGAGACATCCTCGCCCTGATGGTCGGCCACTGCGAGGATCCCTCGCATGCGCTCGGGATGACACCGTAAGGGAGCGTGGCCTCGTGCGTCTGTAAAGCACCCACGGTCATGTCGAGCGCAGCAAGACATCCCCGCCCTGATGGTTGGCCACTGCGAGGATCCCTCGCATGCGCTCGGGATGACACCGTAAGGGGACGTGGCCTCGTGCGTTCCTGTAAAGCACCCACGGTGTCATGTCGAGCGCAGCGGGCACCAGCCCGGTGGCACGGATGCTGCATCCGGCATCCCCCGTTTAACCATGGAAACAAAGGAGTAGCCGGTGAGCCTCTATGCAGTCCTCCTCGTGCTCGCGATGATCCTGGTCGCCGCCTATGGGGTCATGCTCTACAACGGGCTGGTCACCGTAAAGCACAACGTGGCGCAGGCCTGGTCGAACATCGAAGTGCTGCTCAAGCAGCGGCACGACGAACTGCCCAAGCTAGTCGAGGTGTGCCGCCAGTACCGCCAGTTCGAGCAGGAGACTCTCCAGCGCGTGATCGAGGCGCGCTCGCGGGTCTTCGCCGCGCAGCAGTCACACAGCGCGGATGCGCTCGGGCCGGCGGAAAGCGCGCTGCGCTCGAGTCTGGGGCAGTTGTTCGCGGTGGCCGAAGCCTACCCGGAACTGCGCACCAACGAGCAGTTCATGAACCTGCAGGCGCGCATCACGTCCCTCGAGAACGCAATCAGCGACCGGCGCGAGTTCTACAACGCCAGCGTGAACATCAACAACGTGCGCATCGAGCAGTTTCCCGACCTGCTCGTTGCACGCATGTTCGACTTCCCTCGGCGCGCCCACCTCCGCTTCTCCGAGCAGGAGAAGGCCGACGTGAACGTGCGCGAGCTGTTCGCCGCCTGAGCGCCCGCCGACGTACTGGGGTGCCGCTCGCTTGCTTCGGATCACGCGTACCTGGCTGTCGCAACGCTTCGCCAACCAGCTTGCCTCCGTCGGGCACCTGGGCCTGCTGGCGCTTGGCCTGGAACTGAGCTCCGGTTCGGGATGGCTGGCGATCCTCGCCATCATCGCCCTGACCAGCGCAATCCTGTGGGGTGCCAACTACCGCCGCTCGCGCACGGTGGCGGACACACCCACTTCGCGCATCGCTTCGGCCCACCAGGGCTATGTCGAAGTGATCGGCAAGGCACGCCCGTTCCGCGAGACGCCGCTGCTCGCCCCGCATTCGCGCACCCCTTGCGTCTGGTACCGCTTCCGCATCGAGGAGCGGCAGGACAACAAGTGGCGCACACGCGGCGAGGGCCGTAGCGATGCCTCCTTCCGTCTCGAGGACGGCACCGGCACGCTACTCGTGGATCCGGAGCGCGCGGAAGTGGTCACCGATCACAGGCGCCGCTGGGTGGAGGGAACGCTGCGTTACACCGAGTGGCTCCTGATCGTCGATACGCGCGTCTACGCCCTCGGGGAGTTCGTCACCATCGGGGGCGGGAATGCCGACCTCGACCACCGCGCGGAGGTGGGCGGGTTGCTGGAGGACTGGAAGCGCGAGCCGCACGCGCTGCGCGCGCGCTTCGATCTCGACGGGGACGGTGAAGTCGACCTGAGGGAATGGGAACTCGCCCGCCGGGCCGCCCGGCGGGAAGTCTCGCGCCGCCACGCCGAGATCCGCAACCAGCCGGGCAGCAACGTCCTGCGCGCACCGCGCGACGGGCGTCTGTTCGTACTCTCGAACCTCGATCCGGACCTGCTGATCGCGCGCTACCGCAGGTGGACCGCGATCCAACTCGGCGTTGCGGTGACTGCGGGCATTGCCTGTTTGGTCCTGATGGTTGGCGCCTGAGGCGGCGCTAGGGCTGCGCGGCCGCCCGCAGGCGTTCGGCCATCTCGACAAAGCCTTGCTGCGCAGCAATATCCGCCGCCGTCATGCCGCGGTCGTCTTTCAGTCCGGCGTCCGCGCCCCGTCCGAGCAATCGCTCCACGGCCTCGCCCCTGCCGTAGCCGGCGGCCCACATCAGCGCCGTCAGGTCGTGCCGGTATCGCGCGTTGACGTCGATCCCCTGGTCGAGCAGGAGGTCCACGATGCGCGCGTGCCCGTTGGCTGCCGCGTACAGCACGGCGGTCTTGTCGATCTGATCGACCGCGCCCGGATCCGCGCCGGCCTCGATCAACACGCGCGCAACCTCGACGTGCCCGCCTGCGGCGGCCGCCATCAGAGGGGTCGTTTTCTCCAGTGTAGGCAGGTCGGGATTGGCGCCTGCTTCCAGGAGCATCGCGACGGCCGTCACCGCGCCGCGTTGGGCGAACAGGAACAGCGGCGTTTCCCCATTTCGGTTACGCGAATCGGGCACTGCGCCTGCCGCAAGCACCCCGCGCACGCGCGCCTCGTCGCCCTGCTTCGAGAATTCGAGGATTTGCGCATTCAGACTCTTCTGCGGCTGCCCCGTCTGGGCAAGTGCCGGTAAGGCCAATGCGATGGCCAGCGCGCCTGCCACCCCGATATGACGCCAGATGTGGTAGAGGCGATACTCCCGATGCGGCACGACGTTTTTCCTTGAGGCACATGACAACAATCATTATAGTCAGCGGGAAGCGACAACACCGCGAAGTGCGTGCGGTCGCCGCCCTGGCATGTAGCTCTTACACACAAAAGCAAGGCTCTGGAGGTCTCATGACGATAGGATCGAAACTGCTGGGCGTCGCGCTGCTCGCCGCAGGCATGGCGAGTGGTGCAATGGCCCAGGAAATCACCGGTGGAGCGACGACGGTTTCCAAGCAGATGAAGGCGGACGTGAACGTCTCGCAGAAAATGCTGCTCAACACGGAGAACGACAAGAACAACTACCTGCAGACCAATGGCGGGTACTCTAACCTGCGCTACTACCCGGGCGCCCAGATCAACACGCGCAACGTGAAGAACCTGCGTCCGGCGTTCCTCTTCCAGACCGAGATCAAGGAGTCGATGGAAGTCGCGCCCGTGGTCGTCAACGGCGTGATGTACATCACCACGTCCTATAACCACGTATACGCCATCGATGCCGTGACCGGCGAGCAGTACTGGCACTACAAGCACAAGATGGGACCCGTCACCACCTACTGCTGCGGCCCCAACAACCGCGGCGTGGCCGTGTTCGGCGACATGGTCTACATGGGCACCCTCGACGCCAAGCTGGTCGCGCTCGAGGCGAAGACCGGCAATCTCGTGTGGGAGAAGGAGATCGCCGATCCGGAACTGGGCTACTCCGAAACCATGGCGCCCGTCGTGGCCGATGGCAAGGTGCTGATCGGTACCAACGGCGGCGAGTACGGCATCCGCGGCTTCGTGAAAGCGTTCGACGCGAAGAACGGCGAACTGCTCTGGACGTTCTACACCATTCCCGAGAAAGGGCACGAAGGGGTGTGGGCCGAGAACGACGCGGTGGGACGCAACATGCTGCGCGACATCGAGAAGGAGAAGAAAACGCTGGCCGAGAAGGGCGGCGACTTCTATCAGACGCTCGGCGGCGGCGTGTGGATGGTGCCCGCGGTCGACATGAAGACGCGCACGGTCTATTTCGTGGTCGGCAACCCCTCTCCCGATCTGTACGGCGATATCCGGCCCGGCGACAACCTCTACACCGATTCGATCGTTGCCGTCGACCTGGACAGCGGTGAATACAAGGCGCACTTCCAGTACATCGCGCACGATGTGTGGGATCTCGATGCCGTCAGCCCGCCTATCCTCACCCAGGCCAAGGGCAAGGACGGCAAGATGATGGACGTCGTCATCCACGGCGGCAAGACCGGCTTCGTCTACGTGCACGACCGCAAGACGCTCGAACTGATTCGCCACTCCGAGCCGATGGTGCCGCAGGAGAACGTGTGGGTACTCCCGACGCCCGAAGGGGCACGCATGCTGCCGGGAGCCAATGGCGGGGTCGAGTGGAATCCCATGGCGGTCAATCCCAAGCTCGGCATGACCTACGCGGCGAATCTGCACCAGCCGATGACCTACCACGTCGAACCGTCCGAGTACCCAGGCGGCAGGCTGTGGCTGGGTGGCGCCTTCAAGGTCATTCCCGGTGAGAAGCAGTGGGGCCGGCTTGCCGCAGTGGACATCAACACCGGCAAAATGGTGTGGAAGGCCGATACCGACCAGCCGCTGATGGGCGGGGTGCTCGCCACCGCCGGCAACCTGGTCTTCACCGGTGAGGGCAACGGCTTCTTCAATGCCTACGATGCCAAGAGCGGCAAGAAGCTGTGGTCGTTCCAGTGCGGTGCCGGCGTCAACGCCCCGGCCACCTCGTACATGATCAACGGGAAGCAGTACATCGCCGTCGCCGCGGGAGGAAACACGCAGCTCGACTTCAAGCGCGGGAATACCGTGCTGGTCTTCGCCCTGCCCTGATCCCAGGCGCGTCATCGTAGGCCGTGCCCGGCGCGTTGAGTGCCGGACACGGCCGTTTTGTTGCTAGTAACCGTAACCGCAATCCACCAGCAGGACCTCGAATGATGAACCGTATCGCGCTTCTCGCCGCCGTCATGGCGTCACTTCCCGCCCTGTCGGGCACCGCCCAGGCACAAGGCAGCCTCGAAGCGGGTAAGGAAAAGGCAGCCGTCTGTGCGGCCTGCCACGGCCCGGATGGCAACGTCGTGCCCGGCACCGCGCCCGAGGGCGAGGCCTACCCGGATCTCGCCGGGCAGACCGCGCGCTACCTCTATCTTCAGCTGCGCGACTTCAAGGACGGCCGTCGCAAGAACCCGCTGATGAGCCCGATGGCAGCCAACCTGACCAGGCAGGACATGCTCGACCTCGCGGAGTATTACTCCAAGCAGAAGCATGCACCCAGCACCTTCGAGGTCGATCCCACCAAGGCCGCAGCGGGAAAGAAGGTTTCCGACGCAGCCCTGTGCACCATGTGTCACCTCGGCGCTTTCTCGGGCCAGAACGAGGTGCCGCGTGTGGCGGGACAGGAGTACGACTACATCGTCAAGCAGATGCGCGACTTCCGTGAGAGGCGGCGCACGAACGACGCCGGCAACATGACCAGCGTCGCGCGCGGGCTGACGGACGAGCAGATCGAACAGCTGGGGCATTACATCACCGGGCTGCGGTGAGTGGGGCGATGCGCCGGCAGACCCTGTCCTGCCTCGGTCCGCACGGCTTCCATCGCATTCGCTACGTTGAGTGGGGTGCGCCCGACAACCCCGAGGTCGTCGTCTGCGTGCACGGCCTCACGCGCAACGGCCGTGACTTTGACGATCTCGCGCAGGCGCTCTCGCCTGACTTTCGTGTGCTCTGTCCCGACGTCGTCGGCCGCGGCAAGAGCGACTGGCTCGAGCACAAGCAGGACTACGGCTACCCATTGTATCTGTCCGACATGGCAGCGCTCATCGCGCGCAGCGGGGCGGCGCGCGTGCGCTGGGTCGGCACGTCCATGGGCGGGTTGATCGGGATGATGCTCGCCGCACAACCCCGCTCGCCGATCGAGCGGCTGGTCATCAACGACGTCGGACCGCTCGTGCCGAAAGCGGCGCTGGAGCGCCTCGCCGGCTACGTGGGCCACACGGGGCCGTTCGCCGACTCCGCTGGGCTGGAGGCCCATCTGCGCCGGATCTTCGCGCCGTTCGGTCCGCTCACCGATGCACAATGGGCCCATATGACCGAGCACTCGGCGCGCACGAGCGAGGACGGCACGATCTACCTCGCTTACGATCCGGCTATCGGCGATGCGTTCTCGGGCGAGTTGCGCGACGTCGACCTGTGGCCGCTGTGGGATGCACTGCGCTGCCCCACCCTGGTGCTGCGCGGAGCCGAGTCCGACCTGCTACGCGAGGATACGGCCGGGCAGATGACGCGGCGAGGCCCGCGCGCCCAGCTGCATACGTTCGCCGGGATCGGGCATGCACCGGCGCTGATGGCTTCCGAACAGATCGACCGCGTCGCCGCCTTCCTGCGCGCCTGACAGCCAGCCCGACGCGGCCGCCTCCGGGCGGCCGCTATACTTTGCGGCCTTACGCACCAGGAGAATCCAGTGTCTCAGCCCGACTTCAAGCGCCCCGATGCGCGCCTCATGGAACAGGTGCGCGAGGTGGCCAAGTGCTACAGCGCGTCCTGCGTCTTCGCCGACGTCCAGCAACGCGGCGGAGTCATGCACAGTTCGATCAAACCGATCTTCCGCGGCAAGGTCGTCGGTCCGGCGGTCACGGTGAGGCTATCGCCCGGCGACTTGCAGGATCCGCTGCTCGCTCTGCACGTGGCCAAGGCCGGCGACGTCGTCGTCATCGATGCGGGCGGGGAGACGGAGACCTCGGTGTTCGGCGGCCTGATGGGCAGCCTGTTCAAGAACGGCGGCGTACACGGCGCAATCATCGATGGCGCCTGCCGTGACATCGACGAGCTTCGCGACATCGACTTCCTGCTGTTCTCCAGGGCGATCACCGCGCGCGGCACGCACACCATGTTCTCCGGGCGCAAGAGCGACGTGCAGGTGAACGTGCCGGTGACCTGCGGAGGCATCGTGGTCCACCCCGGCGATGTCGTCGTGGCCGACGAGATCGGCGTCACCGTCGTTCCATCTGCGGATCTCGAGAAGGTGCTCGCCGCGGCCCGCGACCAGGCCGAGCGCGAGGAAGCCACACGTCAGCGCATCAAGCAGGGCCGCACCTTCGAGCAGCTGCTGGAAGAGTTCGGACGCATCTGAGGTTTTTCACCACGTAGTCACGCATGTGCTGAGAAAGGCAGAAGCAAGAAAAGCGCGCTCACCACAGAGGACACCGAGGGACACAGAGGAACAGTGCGTCACTGCCGCGTGGCCAATCGCACGAGACCTGTGTCCTCTCCTGTGCCCTTTGTGTGCAAAGAATTTGCCGGCCTTCATGTCTTCGTGCCTTCGTGGTCCAACATGAGTTCAAACGATGATCGCTATCGACTGGGGCACGTCCAGCTTGCGCGCCTATCGCCTTGCCGACGATGGGGCGGTAGTGGAGAAGCGCGCAGCGCCGCTGGGCGTCATGCAAATCGAGCAGGGCCGCTTCGCGCAGGCCTTGCAGGGGCAGATCGGCGACTGGCTCGCATCCGGGGAAACGCGGGTCGTGATGAGCGGCATGATCGGCAGCCGTCAGGGATGGAAGGAAGCGCCCTATGTTCATACGCCAGCCGGAGCGGACGACCTTGCCGCCGGCATGGTGAGCGTGTCGATGGAGAACGGCGCCCTGGCGTGGATCGTTCCGGGCGTGTGCACGCGCGGCATCGACGGTGTGCCGGATGTGATGCGGGGCGAGGAGACCCAGATCCTCGGTGTGCTCGACGCCCTGCCCGTGTCCGGGGCTTGGATCTGCCTGCCCGGCACGCACAGCAAGTGGGTGCATGTGCGCGAGCGCCGCATCGAGGCGTTTCGTACGTTCATGACCGGCGAATTGTTCGCGGTGCTCAAGCGCCACAGCATCCTCGGACGGATGATGGACGACACGGCGGTCGACCTCGAGACGTTCGATGCCGGCCTCGACGTGGGGTGCCGCGCGGATCTGCTGCATGGCCTTTTCGGCGTACGCGCGCTCGGCCTGTTCGACGAAATTCCCAGCGACAGGTCCGCCTCCTACCTCTCGGGCCTGTTGATCGGCAGCGAACTGGCGGCGCTTCCCGATGATCTGCGCCAGGCATCGCTCATCGGAGACTCCGATCTGGTGCGGCTGTACCGACATGCCCTGGAGCGAAAGGGTATCG
>CAZNBS010000022.1:18891-24822 GCA_964570955.1 uncultured Burkholderiales bacterium
ATCGTCGCGCATAACCTCGACCAGGATGCCGCGGTGGCAGGGCTGCGCCTGCTCGACCGGGCTGCTCAGGAGCGCATTGGACGATGAATCTCGAACAAGCCCTGGACCGCTGTCCGCTGGTGGCAATCCTGCGCGGCGTCACCCCGGTGGATTGCCTGGAGGTGGCAGAGGTGCTCCTCGAATGTGGGATCATGATCATCGAGGTGCCCCTCAATTCCCCCCAACCGTTGGAGAGCATCGAACGGCTGGCGCGCGCCCACGCGGGTCGCGCGCTGATCGGTGCGGGCACCGTGCTCTACGAAGCCGAGGTGGAAGCAGTCGCGCGCGCCGGCGGCAGGCTGCTCGTGGCGCCGAACACCAATGTATCGGTGATCGCGCGAGCACGGCAGCACGGAATGATCACCCTGCCCGGCTTCGCCACGCCCAGCGAAGCATTCGCTGCGCTCGAAGCCGGCGCCGACGGTTTGAAACTGTTCCCGGCGGAGGCAAACCCGCCCGCCGTGCTCAAGGCATTGCGTGCGGTGCTTCCACGCAACGCTCCCGTACTTCCTGTGGGGTCCATCGGACTGGGTAACATGGCCGGGTACTGGGTGGCCGGTGCAAACGGCTTCGGCCTCGGCTCTTCGCTGTACCAGCCCGGCATCGCCCTCCCCGCGCTACGTGCGCGGGCCCAGGCGCTCATGCGGGAGATCAATCGACTGCGCGCGGAGTCGGCGTAGCAGTCTCACGCGGCCTGCGTGTAATCGGGAAGCAACCTTGTTGGACCTGCGGCCAGCGGCGAACGGCGCCAGCGCCCGCGTTCCGATCGCTGCCGCGCACGCTTCGGTAGTCGGCCGGTACCCAAAACGCCGCCAGGTCTGCGTGATATCGGTGTGCGCAGCAGGGATGTACTTGAATTCCGCGTCCAGCAAGCCCATCGAACGTTCTCCGTCCCGCTGGCGGCGGCGCATGGTCGATGCGCCACAGCCCTCGGTCCTGTAAGAAATTCAGCCCTGGTGGGGTGAGTCCTGATCGGCGGGACGCTGGCGAGGGGGTGATTCGTCTGCGGGCATCGCCGTATCCGGCGCGGCGGCCGCATTACCGGGGAGATGCACGCCACGACCTTCTCCCATCCTCGCTGCACGGCGGCGGCCGAGTCGGTTGGCCGGGTGCCGGTTACGTTGCTGACGTCCCATGGTCTTCTCCTTGGTTATGTGCTCGCGCGGAACAGCGCGAGTACGGGCGGCAACGTACGTGCCCGGGCACCAAACACGCGTGCAAGAGAAGGAGGCATACCGGTTGCCGCCGATACTGCCATTGGATCCGGGCACTGGCGGAAACGTTCCAGCCTATGTGCGTGCAATCCTGATGTCGAGCGTCCACATGACCACATCCGTTTGCCTCACACCGATTGAATCGCCCGCGGACCCACTTGGTGTAGAGCAGCTTCCCCTCGCGCTCTGCTGCGACGATCCCTCCGCGGTGCGCTGGCGCATTATCCGCGCCGGCCAACGACGCTGGCCCCTGTACTGGGGCCCTGTGTTGGAAAACGCGACCGCGGGCTGGGGACCGGCGGGAGATGGGAAGCAGCCGGTCGCCCCAGCCTCGAGTTAACCTGCCAGTTTGTCGTTGCAGTGCGGCGTAGGCATGTGCATTGCCGAATCGACAGTCGACGACCGGCACCTCGATGCCGGAACGCGATTCGCTTCCTACCTCGACTATGGAGACTTCGACCATGCACGATTCAGTACGTCATTCGCTGCGCCTCCGCGCGGCCGCGCTGTTGGGAACGGCGGCACTCGCGGGCATCATGCTTCTTCCCATCACATCCCACGCGCAAATGGCAGGCGGCTTCATCGACGACACCGCAGGCTTCTACGTTGGCGCGGGCATAGCGCAGGCCGATCTGGATAATCCTTGCCCGGGCTCGCCAAATAGCGTCGATTGCGACGACAACGGTACTGCGTGGAAGCTATACGGAGGCTATCAGTTCAACCGCTGGCTGTCGGCGGAGCTCGGCTACGTGGATCTCCCGGATGCCGATTTCAGAGGGCAGACCGGCGGTGGCGCCAGTTTGAGCGGCGATATCGACACCTGGGGTATCACCGCACACGCGATCGGAAAGATACCGGTGCCCATCGGCGCGCTGGATCGGCTCTCCCTACTGGCCAAGGCTGGAGTTGTGTATTGGGATCGTGAGCGCAACGCTAACCTTGCGGCGTACCGCGATGACGATACCGGCTTCGATTTCGCCTGGGGACTGGGGGCGGAGTACACCATCTCCGACCGGGTGGGCCTCCGCGGCGAATGGGAGCGCTTTGAGAACGTCGGCGATAGCGACGTGGGCCGCGGAGATATCGATGCCTGGACGTTGAGCGTCAACTACAAATTCTGAGCGTTCACGCGGCCCGGGACGGGTCCCGGGCCGACTCAAGTGGCTATCTCTGCGTCATCCGCGCGCGCATGTGCTGCATGCGCCGGCCCAATTCCTGCAGGCGTTCGGCCATTCGCTGCTCGAGTTGCGGAAAGAGCACGTGCTCTTCCTCACTCACGTGCTGCTCCACGTCCTCCGCCAGCTGCAGCACCAGCCCGGCAAGTTGCGCTTCATTGCCCTCCGTATCGCGAATCTCGTCGATGACTTCGCGCACGCGCGCATGGTCGGCATGCGCCTCGTCGATGAGTATCGCCAGTTCGGGAATCTGTGCCGCGACCGGATAGAGAATTTCCTCCTCCAGCGCGGAGTGCACCTCCAGTTCGCGGCACAGTTGGTCCATCAGATCGCGCGTGTCGTCTCGGCCGCTCTCGAGCGCGGCCTGGAATTCCTCTGCCAGATGCGCGAACCGTTCATGGTCGGCAGCCAGCATCGCAAGCGGCGAAATCTGCTCGATCTCCCGCTCACCGTCGCGCAGTAAATGCTCCTCTGTATGCATGATCGTCTCCTGCTCGTTGACCGACGTCCGGTACATTGGCTGGCTTCAATTTCGATGCCTGCCTGCAATCAGGACACGCGTGCACGATCCAGGTTCGCGACGACGGCAGAATCGGCTGTGAGGATGGCATCGGCCGCGCGCGCCATGTCGGGTGCCACGCAGTGCGGAAGGCGTAAATGCGAGATCTGCCACTGTGTCTCGTGCCCGTTGTCGAGAAGCACCGTGCGGCATCGCGCCCGCCGGCCGGCTTCGACATCGTCCAGGATATCGCCGACCATCCACGACGACTCGAGGTCGAGCTCGTGCTCTTGCGCGGCCCGATGCAGCATTCCGGGGAGCGGCTTTCGGCAGCTGCACTGCACACGGTAGCGGGCGACCGTCCCGTCGGGGTGATGCGGACACCAGTACATGGCTGTCAGCATCACGTCAGCCGACGCCAAGCGCTTGCGCAAGGCCTCTTCCACGGCACCCAGCGCACGCTCCTGAAATCGGCCGAAAGCCACTCCCGCCTGGTTGCTCACCACGATCACCACGTAGCCGCGGGCGTGAAGCCGCTGCAACGCCTCGATCGCTCCGGACGCAAACCGGATGCGCGCCGGATCCACGTTGTAGGGCACGTTGTCGACCAGGGTGCCGTCCTTGTCCACGAACAGTGCCGGGCGCCTCATGGCCAGGACGTCTCGCGCATCGGTAACACCGTCAGTTCGGGAATGACCGTCTCGGCGGGCATGAGAAGAAGATTCAGGACAGCCTGCGCGACGTTGCGGGGATCCTGCAGGGTGGCCAGGTCGATGTCCGGAAAGCGCTCGAGCAGGAACGGCGTGCGCATGCCGCCTGCGACGACGGCGCTCACCTTGATGCCTTGTCCGCGCAGTTCAGCGTGCAACGCATGCGACAGCCCCAGCAGTCCCCACTTGCTCGCGTGATAGGCGCTGGCGTTGGGCCAGGCACGCTTTGCCGCCGTGGACGCGATGTTCACGAGATGACCGCCGCCGCGCGACCGCATGCGGCGCACCGCATGGCGCGAGACGAGGAACGGGCCGGTGAGATTGGTGGCGATGATGCGGTGCCAATCCTCGACTCGGAGCTCGTCGAACGGAAGGGTGACGTCGACTCCGGCGTTGTTGATGACGATGTCCAGGCCGCCGAACTGCGCCACCGCCTCCTCCATCGAAACACCCACCGAGCGTTCGTCGCTCACGTCCATCTGCAGCGCCGTGCAGGTGCAATCGGCGTCGCGCACCCGGTCCGCAACGGCCTGCGCCGCCTCCAGATGGATGTCCGCGGCGATCGTCATTGCGCCCGCGCGGCACAGCACCTCGCACAAGGCGGCACCCAGTCCGCTTCCCGCCCCGGTGATCAGAGCGACCTTTCCCTTCAGCGGAGCCGGCGCACTCATGCGACGGTCTCTGCGCGCAATGGCTCGTCGTCGCGGACCGGAAGCACGCTCTCGTAAAGCTGCGCGACCTGCCCCGCTATGCGCGACCAGGTGAACAGTTGCCGGGCGCGCCGTTGCCCTTCCCGCCCCATGGTTGCCGCGAGGTCTGCACGTTGGGACAGCACGTACAGTCGCTGCGCAAGCGCCGCCGGATCGTTGGGAGGCACCAGGAAGCCGGTGCGCCGATCCACCACGCTGTATTTGATTCCACCCACCGCAGCACCCACCACGGGCAACCCGCACGCCATCGCCTCGATCGGCGTGATGCCGAACGGCTCGTACCAGGGCGTGGTCACGAACACGTCCGCCGCCCCATACAGCGCCGGCAGTGCATCGCGTGAACGTCGTCCGGTGAACGCCACCTGTCGGACCACGTCCTCGCTGTACGCAATCGCCTGGAGACGGCCGATCTCCGGAGTGGCCTCCGCACTGGGAGTATCGGAGTTGCCCCCGACCACGAGCAGGCGAGCGCGCACGCCGTAGCTTCGTTTCAGTTCCGCCACGGCGCGAATGACGTTGTCGACTCCTTTGCGCGGGACGAGTCTGCCGAGCTGCAACACCACGAAGTCACGCTCGCCCAGACCCAACTCCGCGCGTGCGCGGCGTCCAGTGGGGGCGAGTTCGGAGGGATCGAACCCGCATGGAATGACCCGTACCTTGCGCTCGTCTGCCCCGTACAGCGTCGCCAGATCGGCGAGATCCTGCGGACATTCCGCGACGATGCGATCGGCATCCCGAACCAGCGTCTCCTCGATCTCGATTCGAGACTCCGGGAACCGGTCCGCATCGCCCTGGAACATTCGTCGCACGCGCCCCAGCGCGTGGAAGGTGATCACGAACGGAATGTTCAGCGCTTGCTTGACGTAGCGCGCCACCATGCCGGACATGAAGAAGTTGGCATGCACGAGGGTGTACGGGTCGCGCTGCCCCCGGAAGAACGCGACCGTGTTACGTGCGAACTCCTCCATGTGCGGAAGCATGTCTTCCTTGGGCATGAACCGCGGGGGTCCCGCGTTCACGTGTACCACGCGCACACCTGGGCGCCAGTCGACGACATGCCGTGCGAGCGATTTGTCTCGCCGGGTGAACACGTCCACTTGATAGCCGCGCCGCGCCAGATGGACGGCGAGTTGCGCGACATACACGTTCTGCCCGCCCGCATCGGTGCTCCCGGCCACGGCCAGTGGCGACGCATGCTCGCTGATCAGTGCGACTCTTCTCATGGGCGCTGTCGTTTCCCTATGTGGTTGGACGTGCACGAATTCGCGCGCACGTACCAGTCGACGGCGCCGCTGCAAGCCAGCGGCAACCGCCGTGCCGCTGCGGGTGCGCACTCGTGCACGCGCTTCGCAGGCAGACGCATGACAAATCACGCCGATGCCATGCACGCAGACACAGTGATGAGGCGGGTACGGCACATGCGCAGGGCGCAGATTGAAGCTCACAGTCGATCAAAGGAGAGAAACGTGACGACAATCGTAGCCGGACGCTTCGAGGAGGCCCTGTCCGCACAGCGCGCAATCGAAGCATTGATCGCAGGCGGCTTCCACCGGACGGATGCAAGCCGCTTCTTCGTTAATCCAG
>CAZNBS010000022.1:24832-30155 GCA_964570955.1 uncultured Burkholderiales bacterium
TCCAGCGGGGCAGCACCACGAGTTGCCCACCGGAGGCGACCAGTTCGCCGATGCCGAGGCAAGCAAGGCGCACGTGGGTGCAGGCGTGGGAGCCGCCGCAGGAGGTGCGGTCGGCGTCGCGGCGGCGGCGGCCATTCCCGGCCTCGGACCCGCGCTTGCACTGGGACTGGTCGCGCTGGGCGCCTACACCGGATCGTTCGCCGGCGCAATGGCGAAACTCGGCGACGACAGCGCAGCCGAGGAATCGGACGCCAGTCCCGGCCGCAAGGGCGGCGGGATGGTCGCGGTGCGCGTGCTGAATGCAGAGGCGGAGCGCATCGCGATCCGGACCTTGCGCGAGCACGGTGCTATCGACGTCGAACGCGCAGAAGGAGAGTGGCGCGATGGAACGTGGCAGGACTTCGACCCGCTGCGCCCTCCTCAGAAGGTGCAATGACGCGCCAGGTGCGGCACGCCGGTTGCAAGACAGACGACAGAAGTACCGGCAATCAATTTCTGCGAACAAACACAGATGGAGATACCTATGCAACGAAACACGATCGTTTCCCGATTCGCACTGGGCGCGGTGGCGGCCGCACTAGCGGTGCCGTTCGCCTATGCGGACACCCGCACCGACTATGACATGGTCGTTCCTCCCGAGAATGTGATCGACACGATTCGCGGCAATGATGTGCGCGACACGCGCGATTCCACCGTGCTGCGCAACGACGTGCAGTTCGCCGAACCGATGCCTGGTGCGGGCTATGATGCCGCGCGCGACCAGTCTCACGCGAACTGGAGCGAGCGCAACCTCGTGGAGAACACGCAGCGGCACGGGACGACGGCTCACGACGCGATGCCGGAAACCGCGGTGACCGATCAGAGCGGCGAAGTGGTACGTAGCGGCGCGCCCGAGGCCGCTGCCGACGTGCACGACGGCAGCACCGCAGCGGCGGACGACACCACGCGCGAGCCGGGCGCCTCGAACGAAGCAGGCACCTATGAACGTCAAGGTGAGGCGGTGACCCCCTCGGATGGCGGTGGGGAGGTTGGCGTGCCAGGACCGCGTGACACGAGCGCGGAGACCGACAGTTTCGAAGGCGAGCGCGACACCGCCGCAGGTGTTGAGAGCACGCGCGGCGCTGGCGGGACCGGCGGAGCGGGTGCGGGAGCCGGAGCTGGTGGAGCCGGTGCCGGACACTGAACCCGCACGCAGCGTTTCTTGATGTCGGGCGGCCCCCTGTCCTCCGGCAGGGGACCGTTCTTCATTCCGGGGAAGAGCAGGCAGGCACCTACCCGTTCGCGCTCAGCCCACTCCGCTCGCGCCACGCGCGGCAATCCGGCAATGTTCCATCTCGACGGCGATTGCATCCAGTTCGCTCGCCAGGTGCTCCATGGCGTAGGCGAAACCACGCCCTTCTTCGTCCTCGACGTGCTCGTCGTACAGACGATCGACGTGCGTCACTGCTGCGGAGAATCGCGCGCGATCTGCGAGGTCGCACGCAACGAGATCGGCGATCGCCAGACGCAGTCGAGCGTGTTGATCGCGCAGCCGCGCGACGAACGAGGCCAGCATCTCCAACCGCTCCATGGCGGGATAGAAGACCTGCTCCTCGACTGTCATGTGATGCCTCAGCGCGTCGTGCAGGTTTCGCCGCGCCTGGTCGAGATCGCCCTCCTGCGCCATCAGCTGCCCCAGAAGGCGATCGACGCTCTCGTGCTCCTCGTGCAGAAGGCGAAGGGCGAGCGGCTGCGGCACGCCTAATTCCGTCCGACGAAAGGGGGCTGCACGTGCTCCGCGCCGTCGTAGGCCGTCGCGGCTGCGTGACGGCCCCATCCGCCAGGTCGCTGCGCCGCACGCTTCTCCCACAGCGCGCGTGCGGACGCCCACAACTGCGGATTGGACACCGCGGCACGCACGGCCGCCGCGGCCAAACCTGCCATCACGCCCGCCATGGGCCCACCCGGTTTGGATGCCGGCGCGGACTTGCGGATGCGGCCGATTCGGCCCAGACGCTCGATCACGAACCCGGCCACGAATGCGCCCATCAACATCGCCGGTGAGGCAAGCTTGCGGCGGGTGCGCTCGCGCGAAACGAGCAGGTCGTGGTTCAGTTCCTGCCGACGGCGCGCGAGCCGCAACTCGGTCGCGCGGATTTCGGCGTCGAGATCACGAAGACTTCGCATGCCCAGGCCTCGCTCCGATTTCGCGGCGACCCGCGGACAGTTGCCGCAGGGTCGCGCTGAACGGCAGTTCTACGTAGAGCCGCTTGATCCACCAGGCGGCGCCGGCGGCGCCGACAAGATTGATCGCAGCGACGATCGCCAGGATCGCAGGCCACGACAGTCGATCCGACAGCCACACGATCAACGCGGTTGCCAGGGCCAGCCAGGCAGTGACCATCAGCACCGAGATGATCAGCACCGCTCCCAGTACGTACGCGAGGTGGAGTCCCGCACGTTGCGCCTCGAGCACGGCAAGATAAGCGTGCTCGCGCGCCATGATGCGCAACTCGTTCCACACGCCTCGCAACGTGCTCCCGACCTCGGCCTCTGCACGCGTGTCTATGCGCGAATAGGCGCCTGCGAGTTCGTCCTCGTCTGCCGCCATGTCAGCGCGACAGTCGGCTGAGGACGAACCCCACGACGGCGGCGATGGCGAGCGCGGCGATCGGTTTTTCCCGCACGTAGCCACGAACCTGTTGCATCAGTTCATCCTGTCGCACCATCCACTGCTCGCCCTGTCGGCTCATCCGATCCGCCATGGTGTGCGCGGAGGTCGCCACGCGATCGACCACCTCGTGCGCGCGTTGCGATACACGCGCCGTGCTCTCCGCTCCGGAGGAAGGCTGTTCGGTGGAGCTGGCGCCGAGATGTTGCTGAGTCGTTTCCATACCGGTTCTCCTGTTCAGGTCGTCGCGCGCCTGCGCGCAACGCTCGATATCAACCAGATTGCCGACCTCTCACCAGTCGAACCTGTCAACGGCAGGGGCTTGGCGGGGGACGTTGCGTGCCGGTCCATTCGCCGGCAGCGGGCGGCGCGCGGGTGCGTCCTGCCCAGTCGGGCGCATCCGCAAGGGAGAGCGGATGCGAAATTCCTCCAGCATCTGCGCGAACTTCTCGCCCAGTTCCGGATGCCCAAGGGCAAAGTGAAGCGTGGCAGCGAGATAGCCGAGCTTCGAACCGCAGTCGAATCGCCGTCCGCTGAAACGGTATGCATGAACCGATTCCAATGTGGCGAGCATCGCGAGCGCATCGGTAAGCTGATACTCGCCGTTGCGGCCCGGTCGGATACGCTCGAGGCAGTCGAAGACGCGCGGCGTGAGCACGTAGCGCCCGACCACGGCGAGTCGCGAGGGAGCATCGGCCGGATCCGGCTTCTCCACGATCCCGGTCAGCGGCAGCAGACGTCCGATCCCCTCCGGGCAACGCACCACACCGTACTGGTTCACCTCCTCCGGCGCTACGGGTTGCACCGCCACGACGCTAGAATCGGTCTCGTCGTACTGGGCCAGCATTTGCGCCAGCACGGTTGGGGTCGCATCCATCAAGTCGTCGGGGAGGATCACCGCGAACGGCTCGTCGCCGATCAGTGCACGAGCCCGCCCGATGGCGTCGCCGAGGCCGCGCGCTTCGGACTGGCGCACGTAGGCATAGCGCACGTGAGGCGGCAGCAGGCGGCGCAGGCAGTCCAGCATCGCGTGCTTTCCCTGCCGTTGCAGCAGTTGCTCGAGTTCCGACGAGGCATCGAAGTGATCCTCGATCGCACGCTTGCCTCGGCTGGTCACGAACACGATCTCGTCGATCCCGGCGTCCACCGCCTCCTCGACGGCGTACTGCACCAGCGGCTTGTCGACCACCGGCAGCATCTCCTTGGGAGAGGACTTGGTTGCGGGAAGAAAGCGCGTTCCCAGTCCCGCCACGGGCAGCACTGCCTTGCGCACGCGACATGTCATGGCCTGCCCTCCCCGCTTCCGGGACATGCGGGCGAGGCATTGGGCTGGCTGCGGCAGTCCGTGTCTTGCTTACCGCTGTCGATGTCGCGTCGGGCGCGCTCGATCGTTTCTCGCTGTGCGCCCGACTTCTCTTCCATAGGCGCGTTCTGCGTGGCGGACTGGTCCCGCTCGTGCGGCATGCGCATGCGGTCCGAGGTGCTCCGTTCCCGGTCGAGCGCATCTCCCGCATCGCGCTGTTGATCGACGGCGCTTGCGTCGGCGCGAGCTTTCCTCGCTTTCTGTTGCTGCTCTCGTGTCATGCGTAGCTCCTTCGGGTTGCGGCTCGTTCGAGGTTCGAGCACCTCGCGTGCCGTACTCCTCCACGCGGCACGCGCGTTGCTGTGCGCCTGTTCGTACGCCCGCCGCGACGCCGCGGCATCAATACGACACGAGGACATAACCATGCCACGAACCGCAACTGCATCGCGCAGCCAAACCACCCGAAGCAATGCTTCCCCCGCCAGGAGTGCACGTAGCCGCACGAAGGATGCGTTTGCCCTGCTGCAGGAGGATCACAAGCGCGTGAAAAAGATGTTCAAGCAATTCGAAAAGTTGGACCGTGAAGATTCCGAATCGATGCAGGAACTGGTGGCGACCGTCTGTCAGGAGCTGGAAGTCCACGCGACGATCGAAGAGGAAATCTTCTACCCCGCGCTGCGCGAGGCTCTCGACGAGGAGCAGATGGAGATGCTCGAGGAAGCCTGGGTCGAGCACGATACCGCCAAGCAGCTGATCGCCGCACTGAGCGAACTGCAGCCAGACGATCCGAAGTACGCGGCGACGTTCACAGTGTTGGGCGAGTACGTCAACCACCACGTCGAGGAAGAGGAGTCGGAGATCTTCAAACAGGCACGCAAGGCCAAGCTCGATGTGCAAGCGCTCGGCGAGGAACTGCAGGCGCGCAAGGAGCAATTGATGAACGGCGCGATGGGCGGCAATGCCAGCGCCCGAAAGAGCGAGATGGGTGTGGCGGATGAGGAAGACATGGAGCGTGCTGCGCCGAAGCGGCGAGGCCGCTAGGCTCGCCTGCGCCACGCCATTCCCGACCTCGGTGGACGGCGCCGCGCGGTGCGGCGCCGGGTACACGGATTGACACATCGGCGGGGGGAATTGGCGCGGAGCGGCGATTGCTGGACACCCGTTGTACCGTCCGATCCTCACCCAGCCCATGCAACGCAGCGTCGATCCAGCCCGCAGTCTGGAGGGCCGTCAGATCCCCCAGATCCAGTTCGACTACGTAGACCGGAACCGGCTCGACACATTGCCCGGCGCCGAGCTGTTCAACGGGCAGACGGTCGCGTTGTTCGCACTTCCTGGCGCGTTCACGCCCACCTGTTCTAACCGTCACG
>CAZNBS010000023.1:0-29787 GCA_964570955.1 uncultured Burkholderiales bacterium
GTGCCACGCAGACGCTCGATCCCGCCTACCGCCAGCGCTCGCGTGACGCTGCGCTGCTCAAGCGGGCAGCGGACAAGGATGACATTGCCAGGCAGGTGGTGGCGCTCTGCGGCGCGGATACGATCACGGGGCAGACGCTGGTGATCGACGCCGGCCGCGTGTTCCACTGACCTGCCATCAATCGGAGGCGAGTGCGCCGCCGCGACCCATCGGCTCGATCGTACCCATGTGCAGGGTGAACCTGCCGCTGCGCCGGTCGTTGAAGTAGTGGGTCAGGGTGTTGCGCACCGTCACGAACGCCAGCTCGTTCCACGGCACCTCGGTTTCGTCCACCAGCCGGGTTTCCAGGGTTTCCGAGCCCGGGCGGAAGTCGAGGTCGAGCAGGCGCGCGCGGAACAGCATGTACACCTGGTTGATGTGTGGGAGGTTATACAGCGCGAACAGGTCGTCGATCTCCACGCGCGCGTTCGCCTCCTCCAGCGTCTCGCGCCGTGCACCCGCTTCAGTGGTCTCGCCGTTCTCGAGAAAGCCGGCCGGGACCGTCCACAGTCCGTAGCGCGGTTCGATCGCACGTCTGCACAGCAGCACGCGACCCTGCCATTCGGCGACGCAGCCGACGATCATCTTCGGATTCTCGTAGTGGATGACGCCGCACGTGTCGCACACGTGACGGGGAAGCGCGTCGCCGGGTGGCACGCGGCGCGCGAGCGGCGCCGCGCATTGGCTGCAGTACTTCATGCTGAAAGGAATGAGCGTTCAGGCGGCGTGAAGCAGTAGACTGTGCCCATCCTGGCACATCGGACGAGGACCTGCATGCGCACCAGAAGAAGATCTATCCTGAAGGGCCTGGCGCTGCTCGTGACTGTGGCCGCGAGCCCGGCGCTTTCCCAGTCTGCCGACACCGGTTCCCTCGACGGCATTTGGGAGGGCCCATGGTACCGCGGCATGAGTAGCGGCAAGGCACGCTTCGAGATCCGCGACGGCGGCGGCACGATGGAGCTGACCAATGCCGAGTCGTTCGGCGACGGTGTCCACCCGCTGGAGAAAGTCAGCTTCGACGGCACCACGTTCTCGTTTCAGGCGCCGGGTGGCGGTGGACCCATGGCGGCCCGGCTGAAGCTCAACGAGCGCGGCGACCAGATGATGGGGATGGGCAAGCACGAGGGCTTCGGCGTGCGCTTCGAACTGCGGCGCGTACAGCCCTGAGGGACGGATGCACGGAGGGCGACTCGTGCCCGCCCTCTGCGCATCCTGCGGCGCCGGTCAGTTGGCCGGCAATGCCTTGATGTAGTCGGCCAGCGCCTCGAGCTCGTATTCCTTCAGCTGCTTCTTGAAGCCAGGCATCGGCGACTTGCCGTTGGCGATCTGCTTGACCACCTGTTCGCGCGACTTGTCGGTCCCGCCGAGCTTCGGCCCGTCCGCCTGACGCATGCCGTAGCCCTGATGACACCAGCTGCACCGCTGCGCGAACAGCTTCTTGATGTCGAGGTGGTGCTCTGCATACTTCTCGTTGACCAGCTTCACCGCCGGGGCAATGGCCTCGTCGATGTCCTGGGCCCACGTGAGGGGCGATGCGACGAACGTGACTGCGGTGACGGCGCAGATCGCGACGCCCTCCAGAATGTTTCTCATCTCTTCTCACTCCACTTCGGATGGTGGGCATGGGGCACATGCCCGTCTGCGGCGCCGCGGTCACTGACGGTCTGCCCATCGCCGCCACCCACGCGCGTCGGCGGGCATCGATCCGGGCCGGGTGCGCGCACGATCGGAACCCGCCTGCCCGTCCGCCTCACTGGCTGCGAGACTTCAGCGCCATGATGTACGTAGTCAGTGCGTCGATCTCTTCCGGTTTCAGCATCTTCTTGAACGACGGCATCATGCCTTGCTTGCCGTCGCTGATCCGGCCGTGCACCTGTTCGGCAGTCATCGCGGTGGCCGACAACTTCGGCCCACCGCCCCGTCCACCCATGGTCGTTCCATAGCCGCCGTGGCACAAGCCGCACTGCGCACCGAACAACTTCTTCACGTCCACACCGTGCTTCTCCTGCGCTTCTGTCCGGGCGGCTTCGATGATGTCCTCGTTCGCCGCGGCCGTGCCCACGCCTGCAGCGATCACCAGCGCGAACATGAAGAGGGCAATTCTCGATCGAAACAGGCACATATTCGACGATTCTCCAGATAACACTTTGATTGTGCAATTATGCCACCGCCAAACCCTTCGAGGCCCCGATCATCGGGATTCTCCACCGTGCAGCGACTGCAAGAAAAAGGGGCGGGGGATCTCCCCCCGCCCCTTCTAACGTCTCTTCCGCGTCTTCGGATTACTTCACGCTGAAGACCAGCAACTGACCGTTGTCGGTCGGCATGCTGGCGAACGGCTCGCCGTACAGCGGCGCGTAGTTGCCGGACACGTGGCTGCCCCAGCCCGTCACGACAGCGATGTACTGCTTGCCCTTGGCGGTGTAGGAGATCACGCCGCCGTGGTGGCCCACGCCGTTGTTGTGCTGCCACAGCTTGTTGCCGTTATCGGCATCCAGCGCGTAGAAGGTGCCGTCAGCACCCGGCACGAACACCAGGCCGCCCTTGGTCGAGAGCAGCGAGGCGAGCGGCGGATACTTCATCTCGACTTCCCACTTCTTCTTGCTGGTGATGGGGTCGAACGCCTGCACCGTGCCGAACGCCTGACGGCCTTCCGGATGCGTCGCGGTCCACGAGGCACCGAAGTAGGACTGACCGGAGAAGTCCGCCGGACGGTCCACCTTCTGCACTTCGATGTCGAAGCACCACTCCTGCGTCACCTTGTAGTACAGCCCGGTGTTCGGGTTGTAGGTGCCGGTGTTCCAGGAGATCGCCCCGTCGATGGCCGGGCACACGTTGGTGTGCTTGCCCAGCGGCAGATCGCGGCGGCCGATCAGCTCACCGGTCTTGGCGTTGACGCCCTTGATGTAGTTGAACGTCTTGCCGATCATGTAGGCGTTCTCGACCTTCAGCACCTGGTCGCCCTGCGTCACGCTCGGGTCGGCGTTGTACACGAACATGACACCGCCCTTGTTCGGGTGGATCATGTAGCGCTTGCCGCCACGGTCGATCTGCACGAACTCGCCCACCGCGCTGTCGAAGTCCCACGCGTCGTGCGGCATTTCCTGGAAGTAGGCCTTCAGCGTGCCGGTGTCGGCGTCGAGCACGACCACGGAGGAGCTGTACAGGTTCAGGCCGGGGCGCGGGCCTTCGGTCATCCAGTTCTCGCCGGCCCAGTCGTAGTCGGGCGCCGGGTTGGCGGTACCCCACCACACACTGTTGGTCTGCGGATCGTAGGAGCCGGTCATCCAGCCGCCGCCGCCGCCGATCTTCCAGGAATCGTTGCCCCAGGAAGCGCGGGAGCGCTCGTCGCCGCCGATGGTGTCGAACTGCCATTCGACGTCACCGGTCTGTGCGTTGACCGCGAAGATCGGGCCGCAGCAGCCGGACAGCTCGCCGCCGTTGGAGCCGATCAGCACCTTGTCCTTGACGATGACCGGGGCGCCGGTGAAGCCCTTGTTGCCCTTCTCGACCGTCATGATCATTTGATCCCACACGACCTGGCCGGTCTTCTGGTCCAGCGCGATCATGCGGCCGTCGACGGTACCGACGTACACCTTGCCGAAGCCGAGTGCGAGGCCGCGGTTGTACGGGTTGTAGAAGGTGCCTTCGGCACGCTCCTGGTCGATCTTGGCGGTGTGCTTCCAGATGAACGCACCGGTGGCGGCGTCGAGCGCCCATACCTGGCCGGTCGAGCTGGTGTAGTAGAGAATGCCGTCAGCGACCAGCGGGAATGACTGGATGCCGCGCTTGGCGGCGGACGGCGTGTGGATCCAGGCGATGCTCAGATCCTTGACGTTGCTCTTGTTGATCTGATCGAGTGCGCTGTAGTGCCAGCCCTTGAAGGAGCCGTGATACATCAGCCAGTTGTTCGGATCCTTGTCGGCGTTGAGCAGCCGATCCCAGGTGATATCTGCTGCGGTGGCCTGCGCGGCGAAGCCGAGAACGGCTGCAGCCGACATTGCCTTGGCGACACCGGCAAGTTGCGTCTTCCATCGGTTCATGAAGTCTCTCCCAATCGGAGTGTTTTAGTTCCAACTTGTCCTTGCGGACGTTTCTTGTTGAACTTAGAGATTCGTTCAGGCCCGCGTGCGGCCATGCCCCGTCCTCCGAACGCACGGCCGGACCCTGCAAATCCGCTTGGGAATTTATCCTTGATCGATATGCTTTGCAACTGTGAGCCACTGCGAATCGAGCCGCTTTGTCCATGTTTTGTCGGCAGTTTTCCGATAACGAGGATGCTGCATAGCAGCGTGAACGCATTACCCGACCGCGCCGCGTCGCGCAGGATGGTCGCGTCGTGAGCAGGACGATCACCGTGGCGGACGGCGTCTTCATAGATGAAGGCGAGCTGTCGGAGAGCTTTCAGCGCGCACCGGGACCGGGCGGGCAGAACGTCAACAAAGTGGCTTCTGCAGTGCAGCTAAGGTTCGATGCAGCCAGATCGCCGGGACTGAACGATCCGATCCGGGAACGGCTCCGCCGGCTTGCCGGGCGGCGCATGAACGCCGACGGGGTGATCCTGATCGAGGCCCACCGCTACCGGACGCAGGCACGCAATCGGGACGATGCGCGCGCGCGGCTGTTCGAGTTGTTGCGCCAGGCGGCCGTGCCGCCCAAGGCGCGCAAGGCGACGCGGCCGAGCGCCGCAGAGCGCGAGAGACGGTTGCGCGACAAACGCGCGCGCGGCGAGGTCAAGCGTGCCCGCCGCGCGCGGGACGAGGCGTGATCAGATCCGGCGCTGCCGCAGGTCGATGAGGCGGATGCGGGCGGGCGCGCTCAGGTGCGCTGAACCGCGCAGGCCAGCCGTTCGAGCAGGTCGAACAGCTGGGCGCGCTCGCGCTCGGTCAGCCGCGCGGTGAGCCGTCGCTCGTGCACCAGCACACGGCGCTTGAGCCGGCGCAGCAGCGCAACGCCTTCGGCGGTGAGCCACAGGCCCTTCACCCGGCGATCGTCTGGCGGCGGACGGCGTGCGACCAGGCCGCGCGCCTCGAGCTTGTCGAGCACCGGCACCACGCTCGAGCGGTCGAGCAGGGCGGCGTTGGCGAGCGCGGTCTGCTTCAGGCCCGGGTTGGCCTCGATGATGATGAGCACGCCGAACAGTCCGGGCGAGACGCCGGCTTGGCCGATGCTGGCCTGGAAATCGGCGAACACCGCGCGCTGCGCCAGGCGCAGGCGGTAGCCGAGCAGGGTCGGCAACATGCCCAGGCCGGCGGACGCGCGTGCGCGCGTCCCGCCCTCGGGGCGGCGACCGGTGCGGGACGATGCGCTGCCCACGTCGGCACTTTGTTGGACGTCCAACAATTGGCGTACCATGGCCGCATCCTATCGAAACCAGACGATGCCGGGAAGGACGGCGTCGCGTGCCGCTTCGACATGAATCACTGCATCCTCATCGACGGGGACGCCCAGCCGGTGGACGCGCAGGACGGCGAGACCATCCTCGACGCGCTGCTGCGCAACGGGGTGGGATTTCCCTACAGTTGCCAGGCGGGCAATTGCGGCTCGTGCAAGTGCGAGTGGGTTTCCGGCGAGATCTTCGAACTGGAATACTCGGAGCACGCGCTGTCGCGGGCCGAGCGCGCGCGCGGCCTCGTGCTCGCCTGTCGCACGCAGGTGTGGGGCGACGTGCGGGTCCGCCGCCTCGATGCCGAGGAATTCGTCATGCACCCCTGGCGGGTGGTGCTGTGTCGGGTGCGCGCGCTGGAGGCGCTCACGCACGACGTACTGCGCTTGCGCCTCGAGATCGAGTCGGGCGGTCTGTTCACCTTCTCCGCCGGGCAGTACGCCAAGCTGCAGTTTGCGTTCGCGCCCGATGCACCGCGCGACTATTCCATGGCCAACGCGCCCTTCGAACCCGGATTGGAGTTCCACGTGCGCGTGCTGCCCGGCGGCGTCAGCGGACAGATTCGAGACCGACTGCGCCTGGGCGATACGGTACGTGTGAGCGGACCGTTCGGCACATCGTATTTGCGCGAGCGCCACGCCGGAGGCGTCTTGGCCGTGGCCGGAGGTACCGGGCTCGCTCCCATCCGCTCCATCGTGCGCGCTGCATTGCACGCCGGCATGCGCGATCCCATCCATCTGTACTTGGGCGTGCGCGAGGAGCGCGACGTCTACGGCGAGGCCGAACTGCGCGCCTGGGAGGGCGACCATCCCAATCTGCGCGTGCACGTCGTGCTCTCCTCCGGCAGCGCCGGCGGTGGGCGCCGGTCGGGCATGGTGTCGGATGCGGTCGGGGAGGATTTCACCGACTTGACGGGATTCCAGGCCTATCTGGCCGGACCGCCGGCGATGGTCGATGCCACGGCCGAGGTGCTGCGCGCGCGCGGGGTTGCGCCGCGCGACGTGCATGCCGATGCCTTCTACGGTGCGGTGTCGCCTCAGCCCGTCGACGCACTGTGAAACGGGGATTTCGATGCACAGCGGTTTCGATCTGAAGGACCGCGTGGCGATCGTCACCGGTGGCGCACGAGGGATCGGACGCGCGGTGGCGGAAACGTTCGTGCGCGCGGGTGCACGGGTGATCCTGGCCGATGCCGGCGTGGACATCGCCGGTCGTACTCCCGATCCTGGCCTTGTCGAGGCGGCGGCGCGCACGATCGGTGCGTGCGCCTTCGCAAGGGATCTGGCGGAGCCGGATGCGGCACAGGCGTTGGTCGAGCTCGCGCAACGCGAGTTCGGCGCCATCGACGTCGTCGTGAACAATGCCGCGATTCTGCGCGATGCCTTCATCTTCAAGGCAAGCCGTGAGGATTTCGAGCGCGTACTGCAGACCAACCTCACCGCCGCCTTCGCGTTGCTGGCCGCCGCCACTCCCATCATGCGCGAAGCGGTGAAACAGGGGCGCCCGCCGGGACGCATCGTCAACATCGTCTCGACCGCCGGGCTGTACGGCAACTTCGGCCAGTCCGCCTATGCCGCCAGCAAGTCCGGGCTGGTCGGACTCACACGGGTGGTGGCGCTGGACATGGCGCGCGCCGGCGTCCATTGCAACGCGCTGGCGCCCTTCGCCGCCACGCGCGTGACCGAGTCGATTCATCCCGCGAACGCGGCGCAGGCACAATACAAGGCGCGTGCGCTGACCGTCCCCGCCGACTACGTGGCCCGCGTGGTCGGCTGGCTGTGCGCGCCGGCTTGCGGCGTGACCGGTCAGCTGTTCGGCGTGCGCGGTCGCGAGGTCTTCCTGTTCTCACAGCCGCGTCCCGTCGCGCGCATCGTGGTGCCGCCTCTCGAGCATCTCACTCCCGAGGCGCTCGACAGTCTCGCGAGTGTCGAGATGGGCGAGCACTTCACCGACCTGACCAGCGACCTCGAGGCATTCAATACCGAACCCTTGCTGTAGGAGAGGAGCTCATGGCCGACTCCGCCATGCTGGAAGTCAAGTCCGCCGCCGAACTGAAGACGCAGCCGGAGGAGTACCGCACGGCGGTGGAGAAGATTGTGATCAGCCATGCCGTGAACGAGCTCTACGGCGCGCAGGTGTTCGACGAACCCGCCATCGCGCTGGCGCCGACGCCGTACGCGAAATGGCTCACCTGTCGCGTGGCGATGGAGGAGTATCACCACCACGTGCGCTTCCGTGCCCTGGCCGAGGAGATCGGTGTGGCGCCCCAGCGCATGGATCCCGCCAACAAGAAGCCGCTGTCCATCTTCGAGTTCGAACTGCGTACCTGGCCGGAATTCTGCGTGATCAAGGCGATCGCGGACTATGCCGAGATCCTCCAGGTCGAGGACCTGCTGCACTGTTCGTTCCTGCCGCTGCGCAACCTCGGCCGGATCACCATGCCGGAGGAGAAGTTCCACGCCAAGTTCGGCAAGGACTTCTGCCTCGAACTCATCCAGGCCGGACGCGGCGCCGAAGTCCAGGACGCCATCGACCGCTACTTCCCGATCACGCCCGCCTTCTTCGGCTCGAGCAAGTCCAGGAACAACGAGATCTATCTGAAATGGCGGCTGAAGCAGCGGACCAACGACGAGATGCGTGCGGACTTCACGAACCGCGTGACCGAGCTGGTGGAAAAGGACTTCGGCTTGAGGCTGCCTGCCCTGGCGAACTGACGAACCGACCCGTGAACCGCAAAGCCCACAAAGTACGCGAAGGAAAGCTGTTGTCGCATCCGTTTTCTTGGCGCTCTTCGCGTCCTTGGCGTTGAGAGTCGTGCTTCGAGGAGGTGGCCCATGAACCAGCCCGTCGATCCCCGGGCAGCGCGCGCTGCGTACTACGAGCAGATCGCGGCGAAGCACATGACGCCGCTGTGGGAGTCGCTCTCCGCCCTGGTGCCCGAGCGGCCGAACTCGCCCTGCGTCCCGGCGCTGTGGCGTTACCAGGAAGTGCGGCCTTGGCTCATGCAGTCGGGGACACTGATCAGCGCGGCCGAAGCGGTGCGGCGCGTGCTCATCCTCGAGAATCCCGGCATACCGCGCTCGTCGGCGATCACGCAATCGCTCTACGCCGGCCTCCAGCTCATCCTTCCCGGAGAGGTGGCGCCCAGCCATCGCCATACGCAGTCGGCGTTGCGGCTGATCGTCGAGGGCAGTGGCGCCTACACCGCCGTTCAGGGCGAACGGGCCACCATGCACCCGGGCGATTTCATCATCACCCCCTCCTGGACCTGGCACGATCACGGCAGCGACGCCGCGGAGCCGGTGGTGTGGCTCGACGGACTCGACATCCCGCTCATCCGCTTTTTCGACTGCGGCTTCGCGGAGAACGGCACGCAGTCCGCACAGACCGTGGCGCGTGCCGAGGGCGATGCGCTGGCCCGCTACGGCAACAATCTGCTGCCGGTGGACTACGAACCGAGCGCGCCGGCCTCGCCGGTGTTCGCCTATCCCTACGATCGCACGCGCGAATCACTGCGCCACCTGGCGCGCAACGGCGCGCCCCATTGCGCACACGGGCACAAGATGCAGTTCATCAACCCCGCGACCGGCGGTCCCGCGATGCCCACGATGGCTGCCTTCGTGCAGCTGCTTCCAGCCGGGTTTTCCGGGGCCGGCTACCGCGGCACGGATGGCACCGTGTTCCACGTGATCGAAGGTGCGGGGACGGTGTGCATCGCGGAAGAGGCATTCTCCTTCTCCGCGCGTGACACCTTCGTGGTGCCGGCCTGGAACGCGTGCCGCCTGCAGGCCGATGCCGAGACCGTGCTGTTCAGCTTCTCCGACCGTCCGGTGCAGCGGGCGATGGGGGTGTGGCGCGAGGAAGTTCTGGCGGCGTGATGCATCGATTGCCCGGCCTCCCGAACGCCGCCTGGTTCGCCGCCCTCGGGTGTCCGCTCACGCCGTCGGAGCGCCGCGACGCGGGCGCCTATCTGGCGGCGCTGGGCTACGAAGCGTTGCCGTTGCACACCGTCGCGGGCTGGGCGGAGGCAGCGCGGATCGCGCACGATCCGGGCTGGGACACGCAGTGGTGGACGCGCGAGGAGGCCGAGCGCGCACGGCTGATGGCGAGGGCGAACGCGCGCCTGGGCCAGGCTGCACTGCGCGAGCGCCTCAGCGCCGCCACCGGGTTGGCGGCGGAGGTGATCCATGCTGCGGCGGCAGACGCGGCGGAGCGCGACGGTGTCGTCGATGCCGCGCTGGTGCGCGCCGCGTCCGGTGCCGCTTCCATGGCGCTGTACACCGCGACGCTCGCGTGCCTCGCAGGAGAGGAGGGGCACCTGTTCATGAGAAAATATCGGCTGTTCGCTTCCGGACGCTGGCCGTTGGGCATCGTTGGCAGAGCGTTCTTTTTGTTCTGATCGCAACAGCTTTCAGCGCAAAGAGCGCGAACATCGCACAGTGGCGAAGCATGCAGGGACGCGCAAACGCCCCGCAGTGCCCTTCATCGTTCGTCTTTGCGTTTGGCGTTGCATTTGACTCATCAGAGGAGCCGCGCAGGCATGGCTGAATCATTCGTCATCGAGGTGCCCCCGGTCGCCTCCGTTCCCGTGTTCGGACAGAAGGGCCGCTTCCCGGTGCGCCGCATCTATTGCGTGGGCCGCAACTACGCAGCGCACGCACGCGAGATGGGCAAGGATCCGGACAAGGAGCCGCCGTTTTTCTTCTGCAAACCGGCCGATGCCGTCGTCACCGACGGCGCCGACATGCACTACCCGCCGGGCACAGGCAACCTGCATCACGAGATCGAACTGGTGGTGGCGATTCACCGCGGAGGGTCGAACATCCCGGCCGCGCGCGCACTCGAGCACGTCTACGGCTACGCCGTCGGGCTCGACATGACCCGACGCGACTTGCAGCAGCAAGCCAAGGACGCGGGGCGTCCCTGGGACTTCGGCAAGGCATTCGACGAGTCGGCGCCGATGTCGGCGATCTACCCGGTCGCCAGCCACGGCCACCACTCCGCCGGCGCCATTACCCTGAGCGTCAACGGTCAGATGCGCCAGTCGCAGGACCTGTCGGACATGATCTGGAGCGTGCCCGAAACGATTGCCTTCCTGTCCCAGTACTACCGCCTGCAACCGGGTGATCTGATCTTCACCGGCACTCCCGCCGGGGTCGGTGCGGTCACGCGGGGCGACGTGCTGGTCGGCGCGATCCAGGGGCTGACGGAACTGAAGGTCAGGGTCGTTTGAGGCGAGCGGCGTAACGGGCGGGAACGATGAACGAAGAGAATCGCAATACCTGGCTCGAGGTCGCCGTAAACGGCCCATGGGGCCGCGAGAGGCAGCCACGCGTCCCCATCGCGGTCGAAGAGATCGTCGCCGAGGCGGTCGAGTGCGCGAAGGCCGGCGCCGCGATCATCCACCTGCATCCCTACGGCGCCGCTACGGGTAGGCAGAAGGACGACCCGGAGATCACCGCGCAGATCATCACCGCCATCCGCGCGCAGTGCGATGCCATCGTCTATCCCGCCCTGCCGTTCGTGCACGAGGCCAGCGCACCGGAGCGCTATGCGCACGTCGAGGAACTGGCCCGGCGCGGACTGCTGGAATGGGCCGCAGTCGACCCGGGCTCCTGCAACATCGCGCTCTACGACGACCTGCTCGAGGATCGAAGCGGGTTCGTGTACGCCAACCCCGAGGCGCACCTGCGGCACGTCCTCGGCCTGGCGCGCCGCTACCGCTTTCACCCCGCCTATGCCGTCTACGAACCGGGCTTCATGCGTCTGGGCGCGTCGCTGCATTGGCGTTGCAGCTGCCCGGCGCCGATCTACCGGCTGATGTTCTCGTCCGGGTTCACCTTTGGCTTCCCGCCCGAGGACTACGGCCTGACCGCGTACCTGAACCTGCTCGACCAGGTTGCGCCCGGCGCTCAGTGGATGCTCAGCGGGCTGGCGGTGGACGTCCTGCCGCTGATTCCGCGCGCCGTCGCCGAAGGCGGCCACGTGCGTGTCGGCCTGGAGGATGCGCCGTTCGGCTCCACCCGCAGCAACCTGGAGTGGGTGAAGATGGCAGTGGAGGCGATCGGCAACGCCGGCGGCGAACTGGCCAGCCCGGCCCATGTGCGCGCGACTATGCGTGCCGTAGAGATGGGAGAGCGGTGAACGTCTTCACCCGGTCCGTTTCCAATTCCTCAAACGATCCAACAACCCGAGGCCCCGCCATGAGCGCGCTGGCAAAGATTGGCATCACCATGGGAGATCCCGCCGGGATCGGTCCCGAGATCATCGTCAAGGCACTGCAGCAGATGACACCGGAGCGGCGCAGCGCCACTGCCGTGATCGGCAATCTCGACATCCTCAGGCGCGCCGACCGGATGGTCGGTGCCGGCCTGGACTACGTCGACGGACTCGACGCGCACGATGGCCAGTTGCCGGTGGTGCACGTGCCGAGCGCAGGCGCGGACACGATTCAGGATGGCAGGATCGACGCTGCCGCGGGCGAAGCCGCGTATCAGTACGTGGTCAAGGCGGTCGAACTCGCGTTGGCGGGCAGGATCGCGGTCATCGTCACCGCGCCGCTCAACAAGGCCGCGTTGCACGCGGCCGGCCACCATTTCGACGGTCACACCGAACTGCTCGCGCACCTCACCGGCGCGAAGTCGTCCTTCATGCTGCTCGCCTCGGACAAGCTCAACGCGGTGCACGTGTCCACCCATGTGAGCCTCAGAGGCGCGACCGAGCGCGCCACGGTGGAGCGCGTGTTGGCCACCATCCGCATCGGCAACGAGCACTTCAAGGCGCTCGGTATTGCGCGTCCACGCATCGCCGTGGCCGGCCTCAACCCCCACTGCGGCGAGGGCGGCATCTTCGGCAACGAGGAGGAGCGCATCACGCAGGCGATCCAGCTTGCGCAGAAGGAGGGCATCGACGCCAAGGGGCCGATTTCCGGCGACACCGTGTTCTATCGCGCCCTCAAGGGGGAATTCGACCTGGTGGTGGCGCAATACCACGACCAGGGCCATATCCCGACCAAGCTGATCGCCTTCGACACGACGGTGAACGTCAGTCTCGGCTTGCCGATCCGTCGCGCTTCGGTGGATCACGGGACGGCGTTCGACATCGCCTGGACCGGAAAGGCGAGCCCGGTGAACATGAACAGCGCCATCGCCTACGGCCGGATGATGGCGGACCGCCTCCCGACTGCCGCCGCAGCGGCCTGACCGGCCGGCAGGCATGGCGGTCCAAGTCGCCGTCGTCGCCGACGACCTGACCGGTGCGCTCGACGTCGCCGGGCCGTTTGCCGCGCGCGGGCAGCACACCGTCGTGGCCGTCGATGCGCACGCTTGCACTGCGGCGCAGTTCGAAGGCGCCAAGGTCGTATCCATCAATGCCACCTCGCGCCATCTTCCCGCCGATCGTGCCGCAGCGCTGGTGCGCGAGGTGATGCGTGGACTGTGCCCGGTGGATGCGCCGATCTTGATCAAGAAGATCGACTCCACCCTGCGCGGCAACGTGGTCGCCGAGACGCTGGCGATGCTGCAGGCGAGCGGACGCCGCCACGCGGTCATCGCTCCGGCGTTTCCCGCCCAGGGTCGCACGGTCCTCGACGGGGTCGTGCACGTTCGCGGCCAACCGCTTTCCGCCACCCAGTTCGCGCACGATGCGCTGTCGCCGCCGCCTCTCGATCCGCTGGATTCGGTATTCCGCGCCGCATTGCCCGGTGCGCGCGTCGCGCGGGTGCCGGCGGGCGGCGCGATCGCACTGGACGGTCCGAGCGCAGGCGTACACGTGCACGTGGTCGACAGCGGCACAGATAAAGACCTCGAACGCGCGGTGCGGGCGCTGCGCGGCAGGCTGCAGGAATGCGTGCTGGTGGGATCCGCCGGAATTGCCGGTGCGGTGGCGCGCACCTGCATGTCGAGTGCGCCCCCGCCCGCTGCGCCGCGACTGCGCGGGGATCTGCTGATCGCGGTCGGATCGCGCGCCGAGCAAAGCACGGCACAGGTCGCCGCGCTGTCGCGTCAATCGGGGGTCATGGTGCTCGGTGCCCCGAACGGTGTCGTGGATGTGCAGGCCCTGCTCGCCAGTCCTGCGTCCGTGCAGATCGTGCGCGCCACGCCGGATGCCGAGGGGCGCGAGGGCGACGCGGAAGCGGTGGCGCGCGGACTCGCGGCCGGGGTGGTGGCCCGGGTGCGTGCGCGGCAGGTGGATGCGCTGCTCGCCACCGGCGGCGACACCGCCATCGCGATCCTGCAGGCGTTATCGTGCGCGTGCCTGCGCGTGATGGGCGATCTGATTCCCGGGATTCCGTATTCGGCACTGCAGGTGGACGGACGACCGCTGCTGCTGTTGACCAAGGCAGGCGGCTTCGGCACGCCCGAGACGCTGGTCGAGGTCGTGCGCCTGCTGCGCGGGTGAGGCTGCGTCAGGCGTTGTCGACCGCGCCCGAGATCCCCGCCTGACGCGCGCAGTGCGCGCAGCAGAAGAAGCGTCCCCTGCCCTCGATGCCGTGTCCCAGGATCCGGCATCCGCAATGCTCGCATTTCGGCGCCAGACGGTGGATCGCGCACTCGAAGCTGTCGAAGACGTGCCGTTCGCCCGCTGCGATCACCTCGAAAGCCATCGCGTACTCGTTGCCGCACACTTCGCACCTGTCGGCCCAGCTGCCGCGGGGCGCCTCGCCGGTCGTCTCGCCTGTCGTCTCGCCGGGGGTCGCTCGCGGTCCGAATTGGACCCGCCCTTCGTCCAGTTCCTGCGCCATGGTGGGTACCTCCTCGACAACGGGCCGGCAATCCGCGTGCCGCCGCACCCGCTTGCGGGACGCGCGTGAACCAGGCCAAGCGCCTAGAATCCAATCGCAACCCCGACTGCCGGCAACACGCCAGGAGTGCTTCATGCGCGCATCCAAGCTGTTCCTCGCCGCTGCGCTGTTCGCGTGCAGCCTGACTTCTCCCTCCCGGGCCGAGCAGGCCGATGCCGTGCGGCTCGGTCAGATCGGGCTCAGCTTCTATGCCGTCACCGCCGGTGTGGTGCAGGAGGTGCTGGAACGGCTTGGCCACGCCGTCGAGATCACCACCGGCAGCCATGCGCAGATCTTTCCCAAGCTCGGCGCGGGCGACGTGGACCTGCTGGTGGCGGCCTGGCTCCCGCACGGACACGCGGTGTACTGGTCGCAGTACGGACCGCAGGCCGTCGAACTGGGCATGCTGTACGAGGGTGCGCGCTTCGCCTGGATGGTCCCGACCTACGTGCCGGTCGATGCCGTGACGGGCATCGGTGACCTGCGCAAGCCCGAGGTGGCGCATCGTATGAGCAAGGTGATCCAGGGCACCGGACGCGACTCCGGCAACATGATGCGCTCGGCCGAAGTGGTCGAGGCCTATGCGCTGGACGAGGCCGGCTACACGCTCCGGCCGGGAACCCTGTCCGACTTCCACGGCGCCTATGGACGAGCACTGGCTGCGCGAGCCTGGTTCGTGATGCCGCTGTGGTATCCGCACTACATCAACCGCGTCGGCAGCATGCGCCCCCTCGACGACCCCAAGGGCGTGCTGGGTCCGGCGAGCAACGGCACGCTGGTGGCGAGCAAGAGCTGGGTCGAGCGGGCGCCGGCGCGCACGCTGCGCGTGCTGTCCCGCATTCACCTCGGACTCGACGGGGTGGCGGAAATGGATCGCCTGGTGAACGTCGAGCGCATGCAGCCGCGCGAGGCGGCCCAGGTGTGGATGCGCGCCAACGAGGCGACCGTCGCCAGCTGGTTCGCCGAGTGAGCGTCGCGTGCGCGCGGCTGTCCTGCTGGGGCTTGCCGTCTGCGCCATCGCTGCGGGGCCTGCTGCGGCTGGCGCGGCACTGGTGGAGGCACACCGTGAGGGCGAGAGCGTGGTCGTGCACGCCGTCGCGGAGATCGCGGCCGATGCGCGGCTCGCCTGGGATGTGCTGACTGCTTATGATCGTTACCCCGAGTTCGTGCCCGACCTGCAGGTGAGCAGGGTGGTAGCGCGCAGCGCGCGCACTGCGACCGTGGAGCAGCGCGGCCGTGCCGGGTGGCTGTTCTACCGCATCCCGGTGTCCGTTGAGCTATCGGTGGTCGAGGAGCCCTACGAGCGCGTGCGCGCGTTCGGCACCGGCGGTGACTTCCGCGTGTTCGAAGGCACGTACCGGCTGGTGCCGCTCACGCGCGGCGTGCGCGTCGAATACCGCGGTCGCCTGGTGCCGGATTTCCGCATGCCGCCCTGGATCGGCCTGGCGGTGCTGCGGGCCATGGTCGCGCGGCAGTTCGAGGGTCTTACGGGCGAAATCGAGCGGCGCGGCGCTGCCGCAGGACGCACGGCACCGTGACGCGGCGTGTTCTGCGCGTCGTCCTGGCCGCGTTGATGGCGAGCGGATGCGCGCCGATGCGGCCGGTCGCGCCACCGGGCGGCGCTGCCCTCGACGCCTGCCGTGCCTTCTATCGCGTCCTCGACGCCTCCATCGACCGGGCCGCTGTGCGCGACGGCGGGGCCGCGCGCATCGCCAGCTTCCCCTACCTGCGCGTCGACCGGCTGATGGAGAGTTTCGCGAACGATGACCTGCGCCCGGACCAGGTCCGGGCCTGGATGGACCGGCTCGTCGCACTCGATCTGCAGGCGCGCGCGATCGAGCTCGCCAATCTTCCCCGTGCCGATCTCGACCGCATCGCACTCGACGATGTCGATGCGAACGCACGGCTGCGCGATTGCGCCGCGCGCCTGTCGGCGGCCGACCTCGGCGACGCGTCGCGTGTCGACACATTGCGCCGCGTCGCTCGTGTGCCGGACGACTACGACACGTGGAAGCGCGTGGCCGGCGTCTACTGGCTCACCCGGGTGCCATTTGCCGCCGGGGTTCGCCGCTACCAGGCGGAGGTCGCGCGCGCGTTCGCAACCCCGCTGGAGGACTTGCCGGTACGCGGGCGTCTGGTTGCGTACCGGATCGGCTCGCGCGATCCACCGTCCGTCAGAGTGCGGATGCCGGCGGATGCGCTCGGGATTCCCCGTCCTGACCCTGTCACGGTGGACCGACTGTTCGCCGTCCACGCCCCCGTGTGGCTGGTGGACGAGCTGGATGAGAACGACCGCATCGGCCGGGTGCGGTGGAGTGCGGGTGCTGGGCTGCATGTCGACACCGCGCAACCGACCGAGTACCGACGCATCGCCTACACTCGCGTGGGCACGCACACGTTGTTGCAGCTCGTGTACAGCGTCTGGTTTCCCGCGCGTCCCAAGGCGTCGGCGCTCGATCTCCTGGGAGGCCAGTTCGATGGAATCGTCTGGCGCGTGACGCTGGCGCCGGACGGTGCGCCGTTGATCTACGACAGCATTCACAGCTGCGGCTGTTACCACCAGTTCTTCCCGACCGTGCGCGCATTGCCGCTTGCGGAGCGCAGCACCCTCGAGGAGGGTGCCTTCGTGCCGCAGCGGCTGGATCGCATCGCTGCTCGCCTGGCCGTGCGGGTGGCCGCCCGGACCCACTTCTTGCAGCGCGTGCACCCGGTCGACGCCGTGCGAAAGCCCGCCCGCGACCTCGTGCCGGAGACCGACGACGCCCTGCGTTCGCTGCCTGTGGCCGAGGGAGGGCGCCGCAGCGCGTTCCGCAGCGATGGCATGGTTGCAGGCTCCGAGCGCGGCGAGCGCTTCGTATTCTGGCCGATGGGTGTGCGCAGTCCGGGCGCCATGCGCCAGTGGGGCCGGCACGCCACGGCTTTCGTCGGGCACCGCCACTTCGACGACGCGCGTCTGCTCGAGCGCTACTTCCGCTTCGATCTGGCTTCGGCACCTTCGCGCTGAGGCGCTCGCTGTGGCTTGGCTACAATCCGGGTTCTTCCTCCTTGCCGAACAGCGCTTCATCACCGTGAGCCGATCCCTGCAGTCCTTCCTTCTGCCCGCCAGCGTGGCCGTGGTCGGAGCCGGCGATCGGCCCAGCAGTTCCGGCGGAGCAGTGCTGCGCAACCTGATCCGATGCGGCTATGCCGGACGCATCGTCCCGGTCAATCCGAAGGGCGGCGAACTGCTGGGATTGCCGGTGGCGCGCACGCTCGCGCAGGTCGATCCGCCATGCGAGCTGGTCGTGATCGTCGTGCGGCCGGACCTCATCCTCGATGTGGTCGGGGAGGCGGCGGCGAGCGGACATCGTAACCTGCTCGTGCTGCCCGGCGGCTTCGCGGAGGGCGGGGAGGAGGGCCAGGCGCGCGATCGGGCGCTGCGCGACCTGTGCGAGGCGCATGGCTTGCGCGTTGCCGGACCGAACTGCGCCGGGCTCATCAACCTGCTCGATGCCGCGCAGCCCTGTGCCGTGACCTTCTACCGCGACCTGCCGCGCGGCGGGAGCGTGGGACTGATCTCGCAGTCGGGGGCCATCGCCGAAGAGGCGATCGCAGCCAGCCATCGCATGGGCATTCCCCTCGGCGCCGTGGTATCGGTGGGCAATGCGATGCAGCTGGGTCTGGTCGAATATCTGGAGCAGCTCGGCGAGGATCCCGCGTGCCGCGTGATCCTGCTGTACGCCGAGACGGTGGGGGCGGATTCGCGCCTGCGCGACGTCGCACGCGCCGTCTCGGCCCGCAAGCCGATCGCGGCGCTGATCGGCGGGCGCACGGCGGCAGGCCGGGAGGCGGCGTACCGGCACACGGGTTCGTCGGCGCCCTCCGATGCGCAAGCCGCGGCGTTCTGTCGGAGTGCCGGGGTGGTGCGCGTGTCCAGCCTGCGTGCGATGTTACGGGCGGGAAAGGCGCTTGCCGCCCACCCGCATGGCATCGGCAAGCGCGTGCTGCTCCTCTCCAACTCCGGCGGCCCCGGCGTCCTGTGTACCGACCGCTGCGTGGAGGAGGGGCTGGAACTGCCGGCGTTGCCGGCGGCACTGGCCGGGCGCCTGCGCACGCTGTACCCGTCCGAGGCGGTCGTGGCCAACCCGCTCGACTTGCTCGCCGACGCGCGCGAGGATCGCTTCGGCGACACGCTGCAGGCGGTGCTGGAACATGGCGCAGGCAGCTTCGACGCGATCCTGATGATCCACGTCGTTCCCTTCATGGTCGATGCCGACGCGGTCGTTGACCGGCTGGCGGAGATCGCGCGCGGCTCCACCGTTCCGCTCCTGCACGCGATGATGGGCACGCTGGAGCGAAGAGAGGCATGGATGCGCAGGATGGAGGACGCCGGCGTGCCGATGTTCGACGACGTCGAGGACATGGCCGCCGCAGCCGGACTGCTCGCCCGCGTGCGTGGCCCCCAACGCTGACTGGAGGGACGACATGCAGTTGTATGGTTTCTTTCGCAGTTCCGCCGCGTACCGGGTGCGCATTGCGCTGGCGCTGAAGGGTCTGAGCGCCGATCTGGTCAGCGTGCATCTCGGGAAAGGCCAGCAGTACGGCGAGGCGTTCTCTGCCGTCAGCCCCCAGAACCTGGTGCCCGTGCTGGAGGACGCAGGGCAGCGCATGTTCCAGTCGTTGGCCATCATCGAATACCTCGAGGAGAGATATCCCGAGCCGGCGCTGCTCCCGCGTGATCCGTTCGAGCGTGCGCGCGTGCGCTCACTCGCGCTCATCGTCGCGTGCGAGATCCATCCGCTGAACAACCCGCGCGTACTCAACTACGTCACCGGCAAGCTCGGCGCGAGCGAAGACCAGAAGCTCGAGTGGTACCACCACTGGGTGAAGATGGGCTTCACCGCGCTGGAACGGCGCCTGATGAGCGAGCCGCACACGGGCAGGTTCTGTCATGGCGACAGCCCCGGCCTGGCCGACTGCGCGCTGGTTCCGCAGGTGGCGAACGCCATCCGCTTCAAGGTCGACCTGAGCGACTTTCCGACGATTCGGCGCATCAACGACGCATGCCTGGCGCTCGAGCCCTTCCAGCGTGCAGCGCCGCAGAATCAGCCAGACGCGGAGTAGCGCGCGCGCCTCAGACGAACCAGGCGACGGCGAAGATCACCACCATCGCAAGTGCGAGGGCGAGCTTCGCCAGGCTCCCGACCAGGAACCCGACCCAGGCGCCGAATCCCGCCCGACCCGCGTCGGCGATGTCGCCGCGGACCAGAAATTGTCCCGCTGCCGCACCGGCAAACGGGCCGACCAGCAGCCCAGGAAGCCCGAAGAACAGACCGACCAGCGTCCCGAGCGCCGCCCCCAGCATGGCTGCACGGGAAGCGCCGACGCGCTTGGCACCCAGGCTCGCTGCGGCGAAGTCGACCACGAAGCTGAGCAGTGCCAGCGCTCCGAGCACGGTCAGCACGGGCCAGCCGACGGCATGGAACCCATTGGCCCAGGCGGCGAGCAGGAGACCGCCGAACACCATGGGCACGCCGGGCAACGCGGGAAGGATCGTGCCGGCTATGCCGACCGCAACCAGGGTGAGCGCCAGCATCCAGAGCAGCAGTGTCATCGTTCGTGCAGTTCCTCGTCGTTGCGCAGGCTTGCGCTCCAGGATGTTGGCGTAGAATGCCGAAGCCCGCTCGGTGGACCGGAAATCAGGAACCGCGCGGGCGAGGCGGATCGGAGCGAAGGGAGATCCGCTTTGCCATCGACATTCGCCGAGGACGTATGTTCATGACGACAGATCTCAAGCGCACGCTGGTCATCCTGCTGGTCAGCGCCGGGATTTCCGCTCCCGCGTTGGCCGAAGGGGACGCCGCTCCGACCTATCAGCGCGAACGGGCCATGCAGCGCTACAAGGGTTGCCATTTCACCGACGAGATGGGACAGTATTTGTACCAGTGCGTGAAGAAGAACGACGGATTCGGCACGCATTGGTGCTACGACGAGACGCTCGAGGTCTATTGCCCGGATCAGCTGGCGGCGCGCAAGGCCGAAGAGGCTGTCCAATCGGCGCCCAAGCCCGCGACGAATTGAGCCGGCACGCGGACTGCCTGAAAGGCCTCGGCGGAGGCCTTTCTCGTTTTCGGCTGCGTGGCCGCCGGAAAGATTGCGCGGCGCCAGGGGTGCCGGTCTATACTGGTAGGCGATAAGACCGAAGCGCCCATCGAGAGAGTGAAGGACCGTGAACAGCGAATGTCGACAAGTGCGCGTACACACCGGAGGCTGCGCGTGATGCGCAGGGGCGTGCAGTTGCGTCTTGCCGAGTCGGGCGACGCCATGGAGATCGCGCTCATGTCACGCGATCTGATCGAGCACGGACTGGCGTGGTCCTGGACGCGCACGCGCGTGGCGCGCAACATGGTCGATCGCGATACGTCGACGCTCGTCGCAGCCGTCGGCCGCAAGGTGGTCGGATTCGCGATGATGCATTTCGGCGACGACCACGCACACCTGAACCTGTTCGCCGTCAAGCCGGCCTACCAGCGTGGTGGGGTGGGCATCGCAATGCTGCGCTGGCTCGAGGAGTCGGCGAGCGCCGCCGGTCTGAGCGCCATCCATCTCGAGGTGCGGTTGAACAACGTGACCGCGCGTCGCTTCTACCGCGCCGCCGGGTTCCAGGACGTGGCCGTTCTTCCGCGCTACTACAGCGGCGTAGAGTCCGCCCTGTGGATGGCGCGCGACATCCGCGTGCGCGCCGCCTCGCCGTCCACCTGAGCGTGCGGCGCGGCGTTCGCCGCTGCGCGATCGCTCAGTCGAGGTATCGGATGGCGCCGCGCTGCGCGAGCGCCGCTTCATTCCAGAACTCCAGCTTCTCGCCTCCCTTCACGCGAGCCTCGGCCTCCGCCTCCTTCTGCTTGACGGCCTGCAACTGAGCCGCCACGCGTGCGGCCTGGTCGAGCGCCACCGCCACCACCCCGTCGCGGTCCCCGACCACGATGTCTCCTGGCGAAACGGCGATCCCGCCGCAGCTCACCGGCAGATTCACCTCTCCCGGACCGGTCTTGAAGCCACCGTTGGGGCACGCGCCGCGTGCGAACACTGGTACGCCCGCGGCGAGCAGCCCCTTCACGTCGCGCACCAGGCCATCGCAGACGATACCCGCCACGCCGAGCCTGGCCGCCCACAGCAACCACAGGTCGCCGAGTTTCGCGGCGAGGTTGTCACCCCCGCCGGCGATCACGATCACGTCGCCCTGCTTCACGAAGTCCAGCGTGGCCATGACAGCCAGAATGTCGCCGGGGGGGCAGTACGCGGTGACGGCAGGTCCGCACAGGTACATGTCGGGGGTGAGCGGCTTGATGCGGTGGTCCATGCAGCCCTTGCCGTTGTACGCATCGGTCACGAATCCGGTCGGAGCGCCCTGATACTCGGCCAGCACCGCAGGTGCAGGGCGCTCGATGTTGCGACGGACGGTCAGTGCGACCGGTTCTCCGATCATGTCAGTCTCCTCGTTGTCGTGGGATGAGCTTTCGTCAGTCGGGCGGGTGCGGGCGGCGTGCGGGGCGAGCGCACGGCACGGGCGATCGGGTGCGCTCGCGAGCATCGATTATGACCGAAAGCGCCTGCGCGTCAGGGCGATTCCCCCGCGCGCTTGAACGGGCAGTGCTCGTTGAGTTCGTCGAGGTAGGCGCCGATACCCCGCGTTTCCCGCTGCAGGAACTGTTCGATGGCCTGGGAAAACTGCGGGTGCGCCAGCCAGTGCGCGGAGCGCGTGCGCACCGGCAGCAGTCCTCGCGCGAGCTTGTGTTCACCCTGCGCGCCACCCTCGAAGGCGTGCAGGCCGCGCTCGATGCAGAACTCGATCGCCTGGTAATAGCAGGTCTCGAAGTGCAGCCCTGAATGGAACTCCGCGCAGCCCCAATAGCGGCCGTAGAGGATGCCGCCACCCATCACGTTGAGCGCACTGGCGATCGGTCGGCCCTCGCGGCGCGCGATCACCAGCAGCAGGTTGTCCGGCATCGTTTCCGCCAGTCGCCGGAAGAACGCCCGGTTGAGGTAGGGAGTGGAATGGTGCGCACGATAGGTGCGGCGGTAGCACCACGTGAAGAAGTCCCAGTCCGCCTCGACCGCCTCCCGCCCGGTCAGGCGCGCGAAGTCGATGCCCGCTTCGCGCACCCGGCGACGTTCCTGCCGGATCTTCTTGCGCTTGTCGTGGTTCATGCCGCCCAGGAACCCCTCGAAATCCCCGTGCCCCGGATTCTCCCAGTGGAACTGCACACTCGAACGGATCATCATGCCGCGTGCGGCCAGCTCCTCCGCCTCGTGCGCCGTGGGCAGCAGTATATGCAGCGAGGACACGCGTTGCGTGTGTGCCAGATCGAAGGCTGCGTCGAGCAGGGCACGGCGCTGGCCCGGCCGCTTGGCCACCAGGCGCGGACCGGTCGCAGGGGTGAATGGGATGGCGCTGAGCAGCTTGGGATAGTAGGGCAAGCCGTGGCGCCGGTACGCATCGGCCCAGCTCCAGTCGAATACGTACTCGCCGTAGGAGTGCGACTTGAGATACAGGGGCATGAAGCCGGTCAACTGTCCCGCCTCCCACAGCGTGACGTGGCAGGGAACCCAGCCGGCATTCGCGCCGACGCAGTCGGTCTCCTCGAGTGCCGCCAGGAACTCGTGCCGCAGGAACGGAAAGTCGCCGGCGAGGGCGTTCCACTGCGCGGGCGGAGCGTCGGCAACGGCGGTCAGGATGCGTGTGGCTGGGGCGGACATGCGTGCGGCGCGCCAAAATGATCGCGCCGATTCAACTGGTTGGCGAGAGTGACTATACTGTAGGCGGTGGCGGAGGTCGTCCCGTCCGTGCCAAACCTCATCAGCCTACCGTGCGGGGATTGATATGAAGAAGATCGAAGCCGTCGTGAAGCCCTTCAAGCTGGACGAGGTGCGCGAGGCGCTGTCCGAGATCGGCGTGACCGGGTTGACCGTGACGGACGTGAAGGGGTTCGGTCGCCAGAAGGGGCACACGGAACTGTATCGCGGCGCCGAGTACGTCGTCGACTTCCTGCCCAAGGTGAAGGTGGAGGTCGTTCTCGCCGACAACCTGGTGGAGCAGGCGATCGATGCGATCGTCAAGGCGGCACGCACCGGAAAGATCGGCGACGGCAAGATCTTCGTGACCAGCGTTGAACAGGTGATCCGCATCCGCACGGGCGAGACGGACGAGGCGGCGGTCTAGTCGCTTCCCGGCCGCCGGCGCTCGGCGCTCAATCGTCTTCGTTTTCTCCGGCCCGCTGCATGCCGGCCGGTTTCTTTGCGCGCAACAGCACCAGCACCGCGCCGCTTCCGCCGCCTTCGGGCCGTGCCTCGCAGAAGGCGACCACTTCCTTGCGCTGGATCAGCCACGAGGCCACCCGCGGTTTCAGAACCGGCTCACCCTGCGGGGAGCGCCGGCCCTTGCCGTGGATCACGCGCACGCAGCGCGCACCGCGCCTGTCCGCCTGTTCCAGGAACTGCACCAGCAGCGGTCGCGCCTCCTCGGTGCGCAGGCCGTGCAGGTCGATCTCCTCCTGGACCGTCCAGACCCCACTGCGCAGCCGACGCAGGACCTGCGGCGACATGCCCTCGCGCAGGAACGAGAGGATTTCGCCCGATTCCAGTTCCATCTCGGGCGGCGGCGCATCGCTCAGGCTGTCCTCCAGCACCTGACGTTCGTCGCGGATCCGCTGGACGGGAATGGGCGCGGGACGCTGCGGCGGGTGCTCGACGCGTTCGCGCCGTCGCAGTGGCGCGACGTCCTTCACCGCCTCGCGGAACAGAGCGGGGTCGTCGTCGGAGGGAGGCGGCTTGGTCTTGCCCATGAACCGTTTCGCATGGTGGGATCAGTGCGCCGCACCGCCCAGGCCGTCCAGGTAGCGTTCGGCGTCGAGCGCGGCCATGCAACCGGTGCCGGCGCTGGTGACGGCTTGACGGTACACGTGATCCTGGACGTCGCCCGCGGCGAAGACGCCGGGCACGCTGGTGGCCGTGGCATTGCCGGTCCGGCCGCCGCGCGTGACGATGTAGCCGTTCTCCATTTCCAGCTGACCCTCGAAGATCTGCGTGTTCGGCGTGTGGCCGATCGCCACGAACAGGCCTTTCACGTCCAGTTCCCTGGTGGCCTCGTCTTGCGTGCTGCGAATCCGTGCTCCGGTCACGCCGGTCTTGTCGCCCAGCACTTCATCGAGCGTGTGGTTCCACTCGATGCGCACGTTGCCGTCGCGCGCTTTCTCCATGAGCCGGTCGATCATGATCTTCTCGGCGCGGAGCTTATCGCGGCGGTGAACCAGCGTGACGCTGCGTGCGATGTTGGCGAGGTACAGCGCTTCCTCCACGGCGGTGTTGCCGCCGCCGATCACGGCCACGTCCTGACCCTTGTAGAAGAAACCGTCGCAAGTGGCGCAGGCCGATACCCCCTTGCCCATGAACTTCTGCTCGGAAGGGATGCCCAGGTACTTGGCCGATGCACCGGTCGCCACGATCAGCGCGTCGCAGGTATATACCGCCGAGTCACCCTCCAGACGGAACGGCCGATCCCCCAGGGCCACCGTGTGGATGTGGTCCAACACGAGTTCGGTGCCGAAGCGCTCGGCGTGCTTCTGGAAGCGCTCCATCAGTTCCGGACCCTGCACGCCCTCCCAATCGGCCGGCCAGTTGTCCACGTCGGTGGTGGTCATGAGCTGGCCGCCCTGTGCGATGCCGGTAATCAGGACCGGCTCGAGATTGGCGCGGGCGGCATAGACGGCGGCGCTGTAACCGGCCGGTCCGGAACCGAGGATGATGAGGCGTTCATGTCGTGCTTCGGCCATGGGAGATCCGGATTCTCTCGTTGCGACGCAGGCCCGGAGCCTGCCTCGGTAAGAACTGCCAACCTTGCCATTGTACCGGCCTGCCCCCGGATGCCCGGCGCGGTTTCCGCCCGTTATAATGTGCCATGCCTGTAAACCGCTGTGCCCAGGATGTTTTTCAGGGCCCGCTCTAAGCCGGCGACGGTCGCCGCTCCGCTTCCGCCACGCTTGGCCGGCCTGCTTCGCGAGTCGCGCTGGCTGGTGCTGGTCGCTGCGGCCGCCTTCCTCATCCTGATCCTTGCGACCTACGACAAGGCCGATCCGGGCTGGTCGCACAGCAACGATTCCGGCGCCGTGCGCAACGCCGGCGGTCGGCTCGGTGCCTGGCTCGCCGACGTGCTGCTCTATCTGTTCGGCGTGTCTGCCTACTGGATCACGGTATTCCTGCTGCTCGCCACCTGGTGGGGATATCGGCGCATCGAGATTGCCGGCGTCGACGACCGTCGGCCGTTCTGGGTGGCCTGCGCCGGTTTCCTCCTCCTGCTCCTCGCCAGCGCCTCGATCGAGGCGATGCGCCTGCACAGCCTGTCGGTATCGCTGCCCTTCGCGCCGGGCGGCATCCTCGGCATCGCGATCGGCGAGCCCTTGTTCGCCACGCTCGGCTTCACCGGCGCGACCCTCGCGCTGCTGGTCGCCGCGGGCGTGGGGCTGAGCCTGTTCACCGGAGTGTCCTGGCTGGGCGTGTGCGAACGCGTCGGCACCTGGCTCGAGGTCGGGTGGGAGCGCGCCTGGGCACGCGCGCACGAGGCGCGCGACCGTCAGCTCGGCGAGGAGGCGGCGCAGCGCCGCGCCCTCACGGTCACCGAAGAGAAGAAGATTTTCGAGGACCATCCACCGCTGCATATCGAGCAGCCTCAGACGACCATCGTGAAGTCCGAGCGCGTCAAGCGCGAGAAGCAGCGGCCGCTGTTCGAGGATCTGCCCGATTCTCCGCTGCCCCCGCTGTCGCTGCTCGACGATCCGCCATCCAATGTGGAGGTGATGTCGGCCGATACGCTGGAGTACACCTCGCGGCTGATCGAGAAGAAGCTGCTCGACTTCGGCATCGAGGTGAAGGTGGTGGCTGCCTACCCCGGGCCGGTGATCACGCGCTATGAGATCGAGCCTGCGGTCGGCGTGAAGGGCAGCCAGATCGTCAACCTGATGAAGGACCTGGCGCGTGCCCTGTCGGTGATGAGCATCCGCGTGGTCGAAACCATTCCCGGCAAGTCGTGCATGGGGCTGGAGATTCCGAACCCGCGGCGCCAGACCGTGCGCCTGTCGGAGATCGTCAGTTCCCAGGTCTACAACGACACCACCTCGCCTCTCACGCTTGCCATGGGCAAGGACATTGCGGGCAAGCCCGTTGTCGCCGACCTCGCGCGCATGCCGCATCTGCTGGTCGCCGGCACCACCGGGTCGGGCAAGTCGGTGGCGATCAATGCCATGATCCTGAGCCTGCTGTACAAGGCTACGCCCAACGAGGTGCGCCTGATCATGGTCGACCCGAAGATGCTCGAGCTGTCGGTGTACGAGGGAATCCCGCACCTGCTCGCACCGGTGGTCACCGACATGAAGGAGGCGGCACACGCGTTGACCTGGTGCGTGGCCGAGATGGAGCGGCGCTACAAGCTGATGTCGGCGATGGGCGTGCGCAACCTGTCCGGCTTCAATCAGAAGGTCGTCGATGCGCGCAAGGCTGGCAAGCCGCTGAGCGACCCGCTGGCGCTCAACCAGGAGGAACCGCCGCTGCTGCAGGAGCTGCCGCTGCTGGTGGTGGTCATCGACGAATTGGCCGACCTGATGATGGTGGTCGGCAAGAAGGTCGAGGAACTGATTGCGCGGCTGGCGCAGAAGGCACGCGCGGCCGGTATCCACCTGATCCTGGCGACGCAGCGCCCGTCGGTCGACGTGATCACAGGATTGATCAAGGCGAACATCCCCACCCGCGTCGCGTTCCAGGTGTCGAGCAAAGTCGATTCGCGCACCATCCTCGATCAGATGGGCGCGGAGTCGTTGCTCGGCCAGGGCGACAAGCTCTACCTGCCGCCCGGTACCGGCTATCCGCAGCGGGTGCACGGCGCCTTCGTCGCGGACGCGGAGGTGCACACGGTCGTCGAGTATCTCAAGTCGCGCGGTGCCCCGCAGTACATCGACGGCATTCTCGATGGCGGCGAGGACGAACCCTCCATGGAAGGCGGCGCAGGGGAGGGCGGCGACGCCGAGGCCGATCCGCTCTACGATCAGGCGGTGGAGATCGTGCTCAAGTCGCGGCGCGCCTCGATTTCCCTCGTGCAACGGCATCTGCGCATCGGCTACAACCGTGCAGCCCGCCTGATCGAGGCGATGGAGCGTGCCGGTCTGGTGTCGAGCATGGCAACCAATGGCAACCGCGAGATCCTGGTGCCGTCGAAGGAAACATGATGGGCAATAAGTTCGCGTCACTCACGCTGGCGGGTGCACTGATCGTAGCCGGCGTCCCCCAGGTCCACGCCGGCAGCATCGAGAAGCTGCAGGCCTTCGTCGCACAGACACAGTCCGCACGCGCCAACTTCAGGCAGGACGTGATCGACGAGAAGGGCAAGGCGGTGCAGTCCGCACAGGGCCAGCTCAGCTTCTCGCGCCCCGGCAAATTCCGCTGGGAGTACCGCAAACCGTACGAGCAGCTGATCGTCGGCGACGGCGAGAAGCTGTGGGTGTACGACAAGGAACTGGCGCAGGTCACGGTCAAGAAGCTCGACGGCGCGCTGGGCAGCAGTCCTGCGGCACTGCTCGCCGGCAGCAACGAGATCGAGGAGGTCTACAACCTCGATGCGAAAGGCATGAAAAGCGGCCTCGACTGGCTGGAGGCATATCCGAAGACCGACGACACGATGTTCGAGAAGGTTCGCATGGGCTTCAAGGGCAATACCCTCGACACCATGGAGCTGTACGATCATCTGGGACAAGTCACGCGCATCCGCTTCAACGGCATCCAGCGCAATCCGAGCCTGGGGCCGAATACCTTCACCTTCACGCCACCAGATGGGGTGGACGTCCTGGAGGACCAGTGAGCGCTGCTCTCCACCCGGGCGCCTGAGCGGCCGTGACGACCCGCGCCAGCCCGACGGACCTGTTCGACACACCGAATCCGGCCGCGCCCCTGGCGGAGCTGATGCGGCCGCGACGCCTCGATGAGGTGGTGGGCCAGCGCCATCTGCTGGCTCCCGGTAAGCCTCTGGAAGTCGCTGCCCGCTCCGGCAAGCTGCACTCGATGATCCTGTGGGGGCCGCCGGGGGTGGGCAAGACCACCCTGGCGCGGCTCCTCGCGCAGGCGGCGAATGCCCGGTTCATCGCGCTTTCCGCCGTGTTCTCGGGCGTGAAGGACATTCGCGAGGCGGTGGCAAGCGCGCAGGATACGCTGCGGCAGAGTGGCGGTCACACGATCCTCTTCGTGGACGAGGTGCACCGCTTCAACAAGTCGCAGCAGGACGCCTTTCTGCCCTTCGTCGAGCAGGGTCTGTTCACCTTCATTGGCGCGACCACCGAGAATCCATCCTTCGAGGTCAACAGCGCGCTGCTGTCGCGCGCCGCCGTGTATGTGCTGCAGCCGCTGTCGGCCGAGGATCTCGCCGTGCTGCTCGAGCGGGCACGCGAACGCCACCTGCCGACCCTGCGGCTGGACGACGAGGCGCGCGAACTGATGATCGGCTTCGTGGACGGCGACGCGCGGCGGCTGATGAACATGCTCGAGCAGGTCGCGGATGCCGCCCGCACCGAAGGACGGTCGGAGGTCGATGCGGCGTTCGCGCGTGAGGCGCTGGCCCAGCGCCTGCGCCGCTTCGACAAGGGGGGCGAGGCGTTCTACGACCAGATCTCCGCCCTGCACAAGGCCGTGCGCGGATCGGCGCCGGATGCCGCACTGTACTGGTTCACGCGCATGCTCGACGGCGGTGCCGACCCGCTGTACCTGGGGCGCCGGCTCGTACGCATGGCGATCGAGGACATCGGCCTGGCCGATCCGCGCGCGCTGCGACTCGCGCTGGATGCGTGCGAAACCTACGAGCGACTCGGTTCGCCGGAAGGCGAGCTGGCGCTCGCGCAGGCCGTGCTGTATCTGGCGTGCGCGGCGAAGAGCAACGCGGCCTACGTCGCCTATAATGCCGCCCGGGATTTCGTGGCCCGCGACACATCACGGCCCGTGCCCCTGCATCTGCGCAACGCGCCGACGCGGTTGATGAAGGAACTCGGCTACGGGAAGCGCTACCGCTATGCGCACGACGAGCCGGACGCCTACGCCGCCGGGGAGGATTACTTTCCCGAGGACATGCTGCCGGTGCGCTTCTACCAGCCGACGCCGCGCGGGCTGGAAGGCAGAATTGCGGAGAAGCTGGCGCACCTGCGCGAACTGGACGAGGCGGCACGGGGGTCCAGTGAATCACCCAACAACGATACGAAAAAGCGCTAACCGCAAAGAGCGCAAAACTCGCAAAGCAGATTCTGTTCAGTTAGCCTTCCTTGGCGCTCCTGGCGTTCTTTGCGTTTGATGCAGTTTCATACGTAGGTCCGAAATGCTCGACATCCAACTCCTCCGAACCGACCTCGATCGCATCGCGCAACGCCTGGCCGCGCGGGGCATGACGCTACCCGTCGAGGACTTTCAGCGTCTGGAGGCCGCGCGCAAGGAGGTGCAGACACGTACGCAGGAGCTGCAGAACCGGCGCAACGCCATCTCCAAGCAGATCGGGGAGGCCAAGCGCAGGGGCGAGGATGCC
>CAZNBS010000024.1:0-23178 GCA_964570955.1 uncultured Burkholderiales bacterium
AGGATGTCGCGCCGGCGCTCGCGCAACGCCGACACGCGCAGCGGGAACACGTTGAGCCGATAGTACAAGTCCTCGCGAAAGCGGCCTGCCTGCACCTCGGCCTCCAACTCCCGGTTCGAGGTCGCGAGCACCCGCACATCGAGGCGGATCGGACGCCTTGCGCCTACGCGCTCCACCTCCCGTTCCTGCAGTACGCGCAGCAGTTTGGCCTGCAGTGCCAGGGGCATTTCGGTGATCTCGTCGAGCAGCAGGGTTCCCGACTGCGCCTGCTCGAACTTGCCCGCATGCGGCTGGGTCGCACCGGTGAAAGCGCCGCGCTCGTATCCGAACAGGGTGGCTTCCAGAAGGTTGTCCGGGATCGCCGCGCAGTTGATCGCGACGAAGGGATGGCGCGCACGCGTCGAATGGCGGTGGATAGCACGCGCCACGACCTCCTTGCCCACTCCGCTCTCGCCGGTGAGCAGGACGGTGGCCTCCGAGGCGGCGACCCGTCGCGCCAGCTCGAGCATCTCCCTGGTGGCCGGATCCTCCGCGATCACCTCGGCGTCCTCGTTCGAGGCGGCAGGCAGCATCCAGCGCGCGACTTCGGCCACCAGCGCCTCGGGTTCGAAGGGCTTGGGCAGGTAGTTGCACGCTCCCTGACGCATCGCCTCGACGGCGCGCTCGATCATCCCGTATGCGGTCATCAGCAGCACCGGGGTGGCGGGCCAGCGCGCCTTCACCTCGCGCAGGAGCGTCTCGCCGTCCATCGGTTTCATCTGCACGTCGCTCACGATGATGCCCACGCGCCGGTTTTCCAGCAGGCGCAGCGCTGCCTCCCCGTCCGCACACTCGAGTGTTTCGTAGCCGGACAATTCCAGCGTGTCCTTGAGCGCTTCGCGCAGATCGGTGTCATCCTCGACGACGAGCACGGGCAATGGCTTCACGGCAACTCCGGATTCATCGTTGTTCGGCAAGCGGTACGGTCAGCGTGAACAGCGCCCCGTACCCCGGAGCGGACTCGACCTCGATTTCGCCGCCGTGCGCCTGCACCACGGCGCGCACGATCGCGAGTCCCAGGCCCGTCCCTTCCTGCCGGGTGGTGAAGAACGGCTCGAACAGCCGCGCACGGGTGGCCGCGTCTATTCCGGGACCGCTGTCTCGCACCCGCACGCGCAGCTGCGTGTCTGCGACGTCCGCGTACAGACTCACGGTGCCACCGCTGCCGCAGGCCTGCAGCGCGTTCTCGAGCAGGTTCACCAGCGCCCCCTGCAGCGCCTTGCGATTGCCCCGCGCCTGCGCACCGCGCGCGGCAATGCGCGCATCGAAGGAGATGCCGGCGGCATGCATCTGCGGCTCGATCGTCTGCGCGACCTCCTGCAGCAGTTCCGGCACGGCGATGACCTCCTGCGCGGCGGGCGCGCCGCGCACGAAGGTGAGCATGTCCTGGACCATCCGCTCGAGGTCGCGCAGTCGCGCCTGGGCCCGTTCGGCGAAGCGCACCCGGTCGCCGTCGGCGAGCGCCGGGCGCGCGAGATTGCCGGCGTACAGCAGCGCAGTAGCGAGCGGCGTGCGCAACTGATGGGCGAGTCCGGCCGCCATCTCCCCCATCGAAGCGAGGCGACGATGGTGCTCGAGCTGCTCGGCCAGGCGGCGCGCCTCGGTGATCTCGGTCAGCAGCAGGATGCTCGCCCCCGCCGAGTCCAGCGGACTCGTCGACAGCGTGACCCAGCGCTCCGCCGCGCTGGCCCCGGTCGCGCGCAGGGACCACTCCTGCCCACCCGGACGAGGCTGCAGCGCCTCGGCCGCCACGGCGTCCCACTGCCGCCCGATCGGCTCGACGCCCAGCATGTCCTGCGCGGCCGGATTGCACTGCGCCACGCGGCGCTGGGAATCGAGCACCACGACGCCGCCGGGCAACGCGGCGAGCAGGTGCGAGAGGCGCTGCGACAAGGCCTCCTTTTCCTCGTACTGGCGGCGCAACTCGCCGTTCGCGACGGCCAGTTCTGCGCTCAGCCGCGCCACCTGCTGCTCGAGATCGTGGTAAGCGTTCGCAAGCTGGGCAGATGCCTCGTTGAACAGGGAGAATGCCTGTTCCAGGTCGTGCGGCGATGGGACGTTCGGGGAGTCGGCCAAGGGCAGGACGAAATGCAGGACGTGATTGATCGACGGTTCGCGCGAGCATACCAACCGCAGCACCCGGGCGAAAGGCCGGATGTATCGCGGCGTGGTTTGACACCCGTTCCTGGCCGATGCTAAAAGAGATCGAATCGACCATTGCCGTCTCGGCGCGCACAAGGCGCACCGAGACACACGCCTTCGCAGGAGTTTCGATGAAAGCCAGCCTTGTCGTGTGCGCCTGTGCACTCGTGCTCGCGGGCTGCGCGGGTGTCAACCTGCGCTCTGCCACCGCGGTGGCGAAGCTTGCGCCGACCCGAGACAGCCAGGTGAGCGGGACCGTGGCCTTCACGCAGGAGGGCGACAAGGTGCGGGTGGAGGCGCGCATCGTCGGGCTCAAGCCCGGCCTGCACGGCTTCCACGTGCATGAACACGGGGACTGCACCGCACCGGACGGATCGAGTGCGGGACCGCATTTCAATCCGCACGCGGGTGAACATGGCGGCGTGGACACCTCCACCCGGCATGCCGGCGACCTCGGCAACATCGAGGCCGGAGAAGACGGCGTGGCCGTCTATCGCGCGCAGGTCGCCGGCATCAGCCTGGGCAGCGGCACCGACAGCATCATCGGCCGCTCCGTGATCGTGCACGAGAATCCCGACGACCTGTCCTCGCAGCCGGCCGGCGGCGCCGGCGCCCGGCTCGCCTGCGGACTGATCAGCAAGAGTGCGGACAAGTGGTTCTGAGCCGTGAGCGCGGGCACTGACGCGCGCCATTTGCGCCATCCCATCTACCCTTGATCCCCTGGCTCACCGACGCGATCGAGTTCCCGCCGCTGGACCGGGCGCTGTCGGAACCGAACGGACTGCTCGCCGCCGGCGGAGATCTGTCCCCGGAACGTCTGATTGCCGCGTATCGGCGCGGCATCTTCCCCTGGTATGGGGAGGATGATCCCATTCTGTGGTGGAGTCCCGATCCGCGCACCGTGCTCTACCCTGAGGAACTGCACATCGGTCGCACGCTGCGCAAGAGCCTGCGCAAGGCGGCGTATCGGGTGACGCTGGACCGTGCCTTTCCGGACGTCATCGCCGCCTGCGCCGCGCCGCGCGTTGGACAGGGGGGCACCTGGATCACCGACGAGATGCGGCAGGCGTATTGCCTGCTGCACACACGCGGCCTCGCGCACTCCGTCGAGGCGTGGCACGGCGAACGGCTGGTGGGTGGCCTGTACGGCGTGGCCATCGGCCGCATGTTCTTCGGGGAATCGATGTTCTCGCGCATGGACGATGCGTCCAAGGTGGCGTTCGTGCACCTGGTGCGCCGGCTGATCGAATGGGACTTCGGGCTCATCGACTGCCAGATGCGCACCGAACTGCTGGTGTCCTTCGGCGCACGCGACATCCCGCGCGAGACGTTCTCGCGCACGGTTGAGGAGTTGGTACACTACCCGGATCGGCCCGGGCCATGGACCTTCGACGTTGCACTCACGGGCGCCGGCGCCTGAATCCGGACAGGCATGACACAACTCAACGACCTGCCATTCTCGGTCCTGCAGTTCTATGCGACGGCCCCGTATCCGTGCAGCTATCTGCCCGATCGACTGGCGCGCTCGCAAGTCGCCACACCCAGCCATGCCATCGATCCGCCGGTATACAGCCAGCTGGTGCGCGCGGGGTTCCGCCGCAGCGGCGCGTTCACCTATCGGCCGTATTGCGACAGCTGTCGCGCCTGCGTTCCGGTGCGCATCGTCGCGAACGAGTTCGCACCGACGCGCTCGCAGCGCCGGGCATGTGCCCGCCATCGCGATCTCGACGCACGGGTCCTGGATCTGAAATACCACCCCGAACACTACGCGCTGTATCTGCGCTATCAGTCCAGCCGGCACGCCGGCGGCGGCATGGACCACGACAGCCGCGAACAGTATCGACACTTTCTCCTGCAGAGCAACGTGAACTCGAGCCTGGTCGAGTTCCGCCGCGATGGCAGGCTGTTGATGATCAGCATCATCGACCGCCTCGAGGACGGACTGTCCTCGGTCTACACGTTCTTCGAACCCGACCTGCCCGGCGCGAGCCTGGGCACCTACAACGTGGTGTGGCAGGTGGACATGTGCCGCCGCCTCAACCTGCCATACCTGTACCTGGGCTACTGGATCGGCCAGAGTCGCAAGATGGCCTACAAAGTCAACTTCCAGCCCGCCGAGGGCCTGTCCAATGGACAATGGCAGCGCCTCGTGCGCGGCGGTTCCGGCGACAGCGCCTGAGGTGTCTGCCTTGTCCTTCGAACGCATCACCGTCGAGACCCGCGACCACGTCACGCTCATCGGACTGAACCGTCCGGCCAAGCGCAACGCCGTGGACATCGCGATGTACACCGAACTCGCGCAGGCCTACGGCGCCTACGAGCGCGATGCGGACGCCCGCTGTGCGCTGCTGTTCGCGCATGGCGAGCACTTCACCGGCGGGATCGAACTGCCGCAGTGGCTGCCCTACTTCCGGGACGGGCGCATGCCGTCGCTGCCGGAGGGCGCCATCGACCCGCTGCTGCGCACGCGGTCGCTGTCCAAGCCCCTGGTGATCGCTGTGCGCGGCTGGTGCCTGACCATCGGCATCGAGTTCCTGCTCGCCGCCGACGTGCGCCTCGCGGCGCACGACACGCGCTTCGCGCAGATCGAGGTCAAGCGCGGCATCTTTCCCATCGGCGGTGCTACCGTGCGCCTGCCGCGCGAGCTCGGCTGGGGCAATGCAATGCGCATCCTGCTCACCGGCGACGAGTTCGGTGCCGAGCAGGCACTGGGGTGGGGAATGGTGCAGGAGACCGCGCCTCCGGACGAAATCCTGGATCGCGCGCGAATGCTCGCGCAGCGCATCGCGCGGCAGTCGCCCGTGGGCATCCGGGCGACGCTGGCCTCGGCGCGCCTGGCGCGCGATGGCGGGGACGCGGCCGCGTACGGTCCCATGATGCAGCAGATGCAGGCGTGTGTCGCCAGCGACGACGCGATCGAGGGCCTGAACGCCTTCCTGGAGCGGCGCGAACCCGATTTCCGGTGAGTTACCGGCTCCTGCGTCCCCTGCTGTTTCGCCTCGATGCCGAGCGTGCACACGGTCTGACGTTGCGGGCGCTCGATGTCGGCGCGCGGCTGGGACTGCCGTCCGCCTGCGCGGTGGCGGACAATTCGGTGCGGGTCATGGGGATCGATTTTCCCAATCCGGTCGGTCTCGCGGCAGGCCTGGACAAGAACGCCGAGCACCTCGACGCACTCGCCCGCCTGGGCTTCGGATTCATCGAGGTCGGCACCGTGACGCCCCGCCCGCAGCCCGGGAATCCGCGGCCGCGCATGTTCCGCATCCCGGCCGCGCGCGCAGTCATCAATCGCCTGGGGTTCAACAACCTGGGCGTCGATCGTCTCGTGCGCAACGTGCAGGCCGCGCGCTACCGGGGCGTGCTCGGCATCAACATCGGAAAGAACTTCGACACGCCGATCGCACGCGCCGCGTCGGACTACGTGACGTGCCTGCGCAAAGTGTACCCTTTGGCGCACTATGTCACCGTCAACATTTCCTCTCCGAACACCCGGAACCTGCGACAACTGCAGGAGGGCGACGAGCTGGATACGCTGCTCGGCGCGCTGAAGTCCGAGCAGATGCAGCTCGCGCAGCGGCACGCCCGCTATGTTCCTTTGGCGCTCAAGATCGCACCCGACCTGACGGACGAGCAACTCGAGACGATCGCTCGGCTCCTGTTGCATCACCAGATCGATGCCGTCATCGCGACCAATACGACGCTGTCACGCGCGGGAGTCGAAGGCCTCGCCCATGCCCGCGAGGCTGGAGGATTGAGCGGCGCGCCGCTCACGGCCCGCGCGCGTGCGGTGCTGGCGGCGCTCGCCGGGCATCTCGGCGGGCGCATCCCCATCGTAGGCGTCGGTGGCATCATGGCCGGCAAGGATGCGGTCGACCGCATGGCTGCCGGCGCCAGCCTGATCCAACTCTACACCGGCCTCGTCTACGCGGGGCCCGGCCTGATAGCGGAATGTCGGCGGGCGATCGCCGCGACCGGCTGATCCGTCATGGCGCGCCGCAGCAGGGAGTCGCGGCGGCGGGTATACTTGTGGCCTGCTCGTGGCGCGCCCACCTGACGATGCGGCCCGCCCTCCTTCCCGCTTGCCATGACCGTCTCAGCCTCGACTTCCCCCGCCCTGCGGCTCGCGCACGGACTGCAGTTCGAAGACCTCTATCGCCGCGAAGGTCTGGCGCGGCTGGACACACACTTCCTCGCGGCACTACGCGCCCGCGCGCCGGAACAGGCGCAGCAGCTGCTCGCCGCCAGGCAGGATCCGGTACTGCTCACCCGCCTGGAAACATCGCAGCTGCTGATCGCACTCGCCCCGCACGTCGAGGCATTCGTCGCGCATCTGTTCGGGATCGAAGCGGACCTCGAGGCTCTGGCTGCCGGCCATGCAGAGCTGGCCCCGTTGTACGCGATCAAGCGTGCCTTCGTGCAACGCCGCGCGATGACCAAGATCAAACCTCCCGAGGCGCAAGCCATCGATGGCCCGGCCCTCGAGGTGCAACTCGCAGCCCTGATGGAGGGCGGGTTCTCGGAACTGGGTTTCGCGAAGCTGGTGACCGGCTGGCTGGCCGAGGAAGCGGCACACACAAAGGAACTGGAGCTGGCGGCCCGCTACGCGGCGTGGGCCGCACATACCGATGCCGGTCGCCGGCGCCATGCCGCAGGCGTCCTGTTCAAGGCACCGGCCAAGCTCGACCCGCTGCACCTGGTGCCGCTGCGCGAACACGACCACGGGACGCATCGCAGCTTCCACGCCACCCACCTGCGCCGGCGCGAGGGCTTCGCGCTGACCGACCGCGGCACCGATCTCATCGGTGCGCTGGATCAGGCGAACTACTGCATCTGGTGCCACGAGCAGCAGCGCGATTCGTGCTCCAGCGGCATGCGCGAGAAGGTCGCTGCCCCGCCCGTGAAGCCCCCCTTCAAGACGAGCCCGTTCGGCGTGCCGCTCAACGGCTGTCCGCTGGACGAGAAGATCTCGGAGTTCCACCAGATCAAGGTGCAGGGGCACCCCATCGGCGCGCTCGCCCTCATCGCAGTCGACAATCCGATGACCGCCGCGACCGGTCACCGCATCTGCAACGACTGCATGAAGGCCTGCATCTATCAGAAGCAGGAGCCGGTCAACATCCCGCAGGCGGAGACGCGCACGCTCAAGGACGTGCTCGGGCTTCCGTGGGGCTTCGAGATCTATTCGCTGCTCACGCGCTGGAATCCCCTCGATCTGCAACGACCGCTGCCGAAGATCGCGACCGGCAGACGCGTGCTGGTCGTCGGCATGGGTCCGGCCGGCTTCACGCTGTCGCACCATCTGATGAACGACGGCCACGTCGTGGTCGGCATCGACGGTCTGAAGATCGAACCGTTGCCTGCGGAACTGTCCGGCGTCGACGCGCACGGCCGGCGCGTGCCGATGCTGCCGGTGCACGATGTCAATGCGCTGTACGAGCAACTCGACGAGCGCAGCATGGCCGGATTCGGCGGCGTGGCGGAGTACGGCATCACGGTGCGCTGGGACAAGAACTTCCTCAAACTCGTCCGTCTGCTGCTCGAGCGGCGCGAGCAGTTCACCCTGATCGGCGGCGTGCGCTTCGGCGGCACCATCACCGCCGAGGACGCCTTCGCGCACGGGTTCGACCACATCGCGCTGGCCGCCGGTGCGGGGCGGCCGACCGTGCTCGAGCTGCCGAACGGACTCGCACGGGGCGTGCGCACGGCCTCGGACTTCCTCATGGCACTGCAACTCACCGGTGCGGCAAAGAGCGAGTCGGTGGCCAATCTGCAGATCCGCCTGCCGGTGGTCGTCATCGGCGGCGGGCTCACCGCGATCGACACCGCGACCGAATCCCTGGCCTACTATCCGCTGCAGGTCGAGAAGTTCCTCGCCCGCTATGAAACGCTGGTCGCCGAGCGCGGCGCTGCCGCCGTGCGCCGGACCTGGACTGTCGAGGAGGAGGCAATCGCGGAGGAATTCCTGTCCCACGCGCGGGCGATCCGCGAGGAGCGTGCTGCGGCCAGGCAGGAGAACCGCGCGGCGCGCATCGTCGAACTGCTGCGCGGCTGGGGCGGCGCGACCATCGCCTATCGCAAGCGTCTCATCGACAGTCCCTCCTACACCCTCAATCACGAGGAGGTGGAGAAAGCACTCGAGGAGGGAATCTTCTTTGCCGAGGGATTGACGCCGATGGCCGTCGAGGTGGACCAGTACGGACATGCGAGCGGACTGAAGGTGAGCGCGCAGCGCGTCGACGCCACAGGCACGCTGCAGCCCAGCGGCGAGCGCATACTGCCCGCGCGCACCATCCTCGTGGCCGCCGGCACGCAGCCGAATACGGTGCTTGCGCGCGAGGATGCATCGCACTTCCCCCTCGACGGGCGCTACTTTCAGGCCTGCGACGAGGCGGGCAATCCGGTCAAGCCGCAGCGCAGCGCCAAGCCGGACGCGGTGCGCGTGCTGCTCGCGCGCGAGCCCGACGGCCGCTTCATCAGTTTCTTCGGGGACCTGCACCCGTCCTTCTTCGGCAACGTGGTGAAGGCCATGGGCGGAGCCAAGCAGGGCTATCCGGTGGTCAGCGGCGTGCTCGGAGCGCGCGCTCCGGCCTCCACGCGCGACGACGCGAGCTTCCTGGCCGACCTCAACGATGCGTTGCGCGCGACCGTGCATGAGGTCGTTCGGCTGACCCCGAACATCGTCGAGGTGGTGGTGCGCGCTCCCGCCGCCGCGCGCCGCTTCCGTCCCGGCCAGTTCTACCGGCTGCAGAACTTCGAGCGCAACGCTGCGCTCGTGGACGGCACCCGGCTGGCGATGGAAGGTCTTGCACTGACCGGCGCCTGGGTGGACCGCGAGCGCGGTCTGGTTTCGACCATCGTCCTGGAGATGGGAGGCTCGTCCGACCTGTGCGCGTCGCTGGCGCCCGGAGAGCCGGTGGTGCTCATGGGCCCCACCGGCACGCCCACCGAGATTCACGGCGGCGAGACCGTCGTGCTGGTGGGCGGAGGGCTGGGCAATGCCGTGCTGTTCTCGATCGGGCAGGCGATGCGCGAAGCCGGATCGAAGGTGCTGTACTTCGCCGGTTACAAGAAGCGCATCGACCGCTACAAGGTGGAGGAGATCGAGGCGGCCGCCGACGTGGTGGTGTGGTGCTGCGACGAGGCACCGGGATTCGACCCGACGCGGCCGCAGGATCGCACTTTCGTCGGCAATATCGTGCAGGCGATGACGGCCTATGCGGAGGGAAAGCTGGGCGAGCAGGCCATTGCGCTGCGCGCTGCGCAGCGGCTGATCGCCATCGGGTCCGACCGCATGATGGCGGCGGTGGGTGCGGCACGCCACGGCGTGCTGAAGGCCCACCTGCCGGCCGCGCACATTGCCATCGGATCGATCAATTCCCCGATGCAGTGCATGATGAAGGAGATCTGTGCGCAGTGCCTGCAGCCGCACGTCGATCCGGCGACCGGCGCGCGCAGCTACGTCTTCTCCTGCTTCAATCAGGATCAGCCGCTCGACGTCGTGGACTTCCCGGGGCTGGCGGCACGGCTGTCGCAGAACTCGCTGCAGGAGAAGCTGACCGCGCAGTGGATCGATCGTTGCCTGGTACGCTTGCACAGGCGGCCGGCGGCGGTCTGACCCGACCATGGCCGTGAACGTCGAGTCGATCGACGCGCTGTTGCCGCAAACGCAGTGCGCGAAGTGCGGCTTCGCCGGCTGTCGACCCTATGCCGAAGCGATCGCTGCCGGTGAAGCCGACATCGACCGCTGTCCTCCGGGTGGCGAGGCCGGCGTCGCGCGGCTGGCCTCCCTGCTCGGGCGGCACCCGGCGCCGCCGCTCAATCCCTTGCACGGTGTCGAAGAAGCGCGCGCAGCGGCCTTGATCGACGAATCCTCGTGCATCGGCTGCACATTGTGCATCCAGGCCTGTCCCACCGATGCGATCGTCGGCGCGGCCAAGGCCATGCATACGGTGCTGACCGAGCACTGCAGCGGCTGCGGATTGTGCATCCTCCCCTGCCCGGTGGACTGCATTCGAATGATGCCGATGCGCGAGTTGGCCGCGCACGGCGTGCCGGGTGCGCAGATTTGGGAGCAGGTGCCGGTGGCCGATGAATCCGGCCACTGGCGCGCACGTCATGCATGGCGCACGCTGCGGCGCAAGCGCGAGGACACCGAGCGCGACGCACGCCTCACGGCGCGAGCGCAGGAGAAGCTCGACACACTGGAAACGCAGACGGGAGACCCCGAGATCGACCGCAAGCGCGCGGTGGTGCGGGCCGCGCTCGAGCGCGCACGCGCGCGGCGGGCCGCGGCAGCCGACCGGCCGACGACGCTCAGCCGAGACGGAAGCGGGTGACCGAACCCTGGAGCGCGTGCGCCAGATGTTCCATGTGTTCGGCGGCAACGGCGGTCTGCTGAATGGCGCAGCTGTTCTCCTCGGCCATACGCGCGATGCCCGCCACCGCTTGCGCCGCATCGCCGCTGGCGGCAGCCTGCTGCTTGACCATCCCTGCGATGCGCTCGGCCCCCTGACTCGCCTCCATGACGGCCCGGCCGGCATCGCCCAGGATCGCGACGACGTCCTGCATCAATTCCTGACCCGAATCGATGGATTGGCGTCCTTCGACGATGGCGGTCTCGACCGCCTTGGACTTGTCCGACAGGGTCGAAGTCACCGCATCGATCTCGCCCGCCGATCGCGCCGATTTCTCCGCCAGCCGACGGACCTCGTCCGCCACGACGGCGAATCCGCGTCCCTGCTCTCCTGCGCGCGCGGCTTCGATCGCCGCGTTGAGCGCGAGCAGGTTGGTCTGCTCGGCGATCTCCTTGACCTGACGGGTGATCGCGGTGATCGTCGCCGCGCTCTCGATGAACTCGCCCACCGTCGCGGCAATCTGGCGCACCGACCCCCCGGCCCGCTCGAGTTCCGACACCATCTTCATCAGGCTGGCATTTCCGCGCGCACTCGACTCCATGCTGGTGTGCGACAGACTCTGGACTGCCTCGGCGGTTTCGGCCACGGCATTGATGGTCGCACTGCCCTCCTCGACCGCACGCGCGGCGGATGCCGCCGCCTCGCTCTGGCACTGGGAGCCCTGCGCCACGCTTTCCGCCGAGGCGGAGAGCTCGCTCGCGGCGCTGGAGACTTCGTCTGCACTGGTGTGGACCTGGCGCACGATGCCGACCAGGCTCTGCTTCATCGCCGCGATGGACCCCAGCAGGAGGCCGACCTCGTCCATCGACCTGGCCTGGATGTTCACGCTCAGATCGCCCTGTGCGAGGCGCTCGGTGACTTCCATGGCCTGGCGCAGCGGGCGGGCGACCCAGATGCTCGCCGCGGCGTAGATCAAGCCGCCGATCGGCAGCACGATCAGCAGGCTTGCCAGCAGCATGATGTTGCGGCTGCGGCGGGCACTCACGCCGATTTCGTGCGCGGGAATGCGCGAGGCGATCATCCAATTCCAGTCGGGATAGCTCTCGTAGGCGACGACGACCCGGCCACCCCCGCCCTGCACGTCGGGGTCGACGTAGAAGTGAACACCCCGCCCGCTGTCGAGCATCGTGGCGATGTCCGACGCGGCAGCGCCGGCGAGCAGATTGTTGCCGGCGCGGCCGGGATGGACGAGGGCCGTCCCGCGATCCGGCCCGGTCGACGAGTCCAGCACGAGGACGTGCCCCGACGCGCCGATCTGCATCTGGGCGACGCGCTCCTTGAAGTTCTGCAGACCTTCCGTGAAGTCCAGGCCCACGAAACTCACCGCGATCACATTGCCGTCCGGCCCCTTCACCGGCCGATAGTGCGTGATGTAGTCGCGTCCGAACAGGCGCGCCTTGCCGACGTAGACCTCGCCGGCGATGAGCCGCTCGTATCCCGGATGGGCACGACCGAGTGTGGTGCCGATCACCCGCCCGCCGTTTTCGTTCTCGACCGAGGTCGTGACGCGAACGAAGTCATCTCCCTTGCGCGCGAACAGGGTGGCCACGCCGCCTGTCGTCTTGGCGAATCGATCGACGCCCGAGAAGTCCAGATTCACCGCCCTGCCGTCGACACGCAGGGTCGGCGCAGCGGTTTCGCCCACTTGTACGAGCACGGTCGGATCGAGTTCGAACCGTCCCGGGTAGTAGGCATCGAATGTCTCCGCCAGCCTGCCCACGGTCGCGATCAAGGAGCGGTTGTACGCGTCGATCATCCCGGTGATCAGCGCATTGCTGTGCTGCAGATCCTCCACGGCGCTGCGCGAGGCGGCGGAGCCTGCCACCCAGGCCTGCACGAAGGCGAGCACGCCGATGAGCAGAGCGACGGCCGGCAGCAGGATGACGCAAAATTTCGTTGCGACCGACAGGTCGCGCAGGCGAAGATTCATGTGCACGCTCACGCGAGGAATGGCCCCGGATCTGGCCGATCGCAGCCATGTGCTGCGTTTCGGGGTATCGGCAGCCGATGGACGATCTTGATGCACGGAGAATGTGACGCATGAACCCGGCCAGGCGCGAAGAGATCTTTCGCCGGTTTCGGGCCAGCAACCCCTCCCCTACCACGGAGTTGCACTACCGGACGCCATTCGAGCTGTTGGTGGCCGTGATCCTGTCCGCCCAGGCGACCGACCGCAGCGTGAATCTTGCCACCGCCCGCCTGTTCGATATCGCCTGGACGCCGGCACAGATACTGGCCCTGGGCGAGGACGGGCTGAGCGACGTCATCCGCAGCATCGGTCTGTACCGGACCAAGGCCAGGAACGTCATCGCAACATGCCGGATCCTGCTCGAGCAGCACGGCGGCGAGGTCCCGCGCTCGCGCGAGGCGCTGGAGGACCTTCCCGGCGTGGGCAGGAAAACCGCGAACGTCATCCTCAACACGGCTTTCGGGGAACCGACGATCGCGGTCGACACGCACATCTTCCGGGTCGCGAACCGCACGAATCTGGCCCCGGGCAGGAATGTCGCCGAGGTGGAGCGGCAACTGCTGAAGGTCGTCCCGCAGGCGTACAGGAAGGACGCGCACCACTGGCTGATCCTGCACGGCCGCTACGTGTGCAAGGCCCGCGCCCCGGACTGCCCGAACTGCCTGATCCGGGATCTGTGCGAGTACAAGGCGAAGACACCTGCGAGGCGAGCCGATGTTCCAGCCCAGTCGTGAGCAGGCACGTCGCTTCTTTTTCGACACCTGGCGACAGTACCGCGAGGGCGGCGTGTTGCAGCCACTGCAGCGGATGGCCCTGGAGGTCATGCTGCTCCATCCGGAGTACCACGCGATGCTCGAGCAGCCGGAGGCCTACGTGGACCGGGACTACACGCCCGAATCGGGCGTGATGAACCCGTTCCTGCATCTATCGCTGCACCTGGCCGTCGACGAGCAACTGTCCGTCGACCGGCCCCCTGGCGTGCGCGCCGCCTTCGAGCAACGGGTGCAAGTCAGTGGCGACCGGCACCGTGCCCTGCACGAACTGCTCGACTGCCTGGGAGAGATGTTGTGGCAGGCGCAGCGACTGAACACCATGCCGGACGAGCGCGCCTACCTCGACTGCATCGCCCGACGCGGGCACGGGGCCTGATCCGAAGTCGGCTTTCTCGGCGATCGACGAAGCACGCCGACGATGCACAACAAAAAGGGCCGGTCGCGACCGGCCCTTCTTCCGCGCACCGTGCGTGCCTCAGTACTTGACGGACAGCCCCTGCTGCTTGGAGAAGTACATCGCCAAATTGCTGATGTCTTCCTTGGAAAGCGGCGCTGCCATGGGCGTCATCAGCGGGTTCTGACGCTTGCCGCTCTTGTACTGCTGGAGCGCTTGCACGAGGTAGTCGTAGTACTGTCCCCCCAGACGCGGCGTATCGGGCGTGATCGGCGTGTTGCCGTCCTCGCCATGACAGGCGGCACACACTTCCTGCGCCTTTTTCTTGCCGGCCTCGATGTCACGGGCCACTGCGCTGGTCGCACCGGTCGCCAGGACCAGCAGGGAAACTGCAATCAATGTCGTTCGCATGCCTTGTATTCCTGATCCGTGACCTACTTGCCGTCACTGGCGTAGTACGCCGCCAGATCGGCCATGTCCTGATCGCTGAGGGAAGCCGCCACGCCGACCATCGACGGATGCTTGCGCGCCCCGGAGCGGTAGTCCTGCAAAGCCTTGACGATGTATGCGGCGGACTGCCCGCCCAGCTTCGGCGCCGAATAGACGCTGGGGTAAGCGGTGCGATAGCCGACGATGCCGTGGCAGCCTTCGCACATCTGCTTGTTCTGCTGGCCCGCGGCGGAATCGCCGTCCGCGGCTCCCGCTGGGAGCGCCAGGGCGAGCCCAGCTGCCAGCGCGAATGTCACTCGGGAGAGGATCATGAGGCTGTTCCAGTCTCTTTCTTGGGTTGTGCTGGTGAGGGAATCACGCTTGTTCGAAGCGCACGAACTGTAAAGGAAGGCCCCCTTCAGGTCAATGCCGCAGCCGGCCGCCACGTCCGGTCTCACCCTCCGGTGAGCACGGTTCCTTCCTTGATCGGTACAGTCTGGACATAGCGCTGATCGTGGGTGTCTTCCACCTCCACGCGCAGGTCGCCGGCCCGCCTCGGCACGAACCAGAAGCGGAACGTCGGGTTGTCGCTGAGTGAAAAGTCGACCTCGGCGCTCATCACCGGCCTGCCGTCGTAGGTCACCGCGACACTGCGCACGAACTGCGGCACGCGCGACGTGTCGAAGTCCGTCGCGAGTCCCGACTCGTTGGGATGGCGAATGTTGACCTGCACCAGGTTCGGCTCGTGGAACTTGACGGCGTCATCGAAGCGGAACTTCATCTTGCCCATCAGCGCGGCCGGCACGGCGAACTTGCCGCTCGGCGCGGAGCACCCGCCTGCCGCCTTCACCCAACGTGAATCCATGTACAGCTTGCCGTCGCTGGTCTCCGCCACGGCGCGCACGTGGCTGAAGTCTTCGAAGCGCAGGCGTGTCTCCACCTGTGCGCGACCGCTGTCGGGTGTGAAGTGGAACACACCGGCGGTGGGCGACGGATTGCGCTCGACGATCAGGAAGATGCGCTGGATATAGCGTTCCGGTGTCTGGTCGATCTGCGCCTTCACGGCGACCGGAACCGTGGCCGCGTCGGCGGCACGCAGGGCGAGATACACGCGGATCACATCCCGACCGTCGAGAATCTCGCGGTCGCCGAATAGCATCTTGCGAATCGGCTCCCAGTGCTCGGACTTCGCAGGGTCGGGCTCGGCCTTCTCGTTGGCGCCCGCGAAGGGGGCGATCGCCACCAGCATCAGCATGGCGACGAGCCGGGATTGGAAGCGACGCCTCATCACGGTGGATTCTTCCTGCATACGTCTGATTCGAACGTGTCGAGTATAGCCCAGGGGCGCCCCGATGCTCACTCCTCCCATTCCAGTTCCGTGTACGCCCCGGTCACGTTGCGCCGGTGGTAGGTGTCGAAGTTCACCCACTTGGGCGCCTCCTCGACGCCGATCGTCTCGACGGCATCCTGGAGGGTGACGCCCGCCTTCAGCGCCTTGCGCGTCTGGCTGACGATCACCTGCAGATAGCGCTTCTGCGCGTGCAGCACGTGCGGCCAGTCTGCATCGCTGCGCCCGTGTCCGGGCACGATGGTCTGCGCGGGGAGCGCGGCGAGCGCGTCCAGGACGCGCAGGAAGCCGACGATGCTGCCGTCGACCACCGGCGTGTGCTGAAGGAAGAGCAGATCCGCCAGCCACAGCGTCGAGGTCGCTTCGTCGAACACCGTCAGATCGTTATCGGTGTGCGCCACCGGCCACGCACGCACCTCCACGATGCGCCCGCCCAGGTCGAGGCGCAGGCCGTCCTTGACCAGGACCTCCGGGACGACGATCTCGCTTCCTGCGCCGGCCTCGCCCAGATCCCGCTCGAGCGTGCGCTTGTAGAACTTGCCGCGTGCGGCCAGCGCGCGTGGCAAATGTGCATGACCGACGAATTGGGGCCGGTCCGCCAGGAAGGCGGCCGCGCCGAAGAAGTGGTCCGGATGCACGTGGGTGGTGATGACGTAGCACACGGGCAGAGCCGTGACGCGGGCGACCGCCGCACGCAGCGCCCGCCCGACCGCCAGGGAGCCGCCGCTATCGATCACCGCCACGCAGCGTTCGCCGACGATGAACCCGATATTGGCGTTGTCGCCGAGGTTCAGCGGCGACCGCTCCTCATGACGTCCGTAGTGCACGTAATTGCCGGGCGCCACCTCCTCCACCGTGAACTCGCCCGCCGGCGCGGACGTGCCGATGCACAGCAGACCCAGCAGAAAGAACAGCCGCTCGTTCATGCCTCCTCCAGATTCGTCTCGCGCAGCATGCCAAAATTCGGCGATGCACACCCCGGCCCTTCCCCGCATCACGCCATCGGCCGCGCACATCGGGTCCCTGCGCCGCTTTCTCCTGGCTGCCGCGATCGCCGTGATCGCCCTGCTTCGCGGGTGGGCGCACGCCTTGGAGCCGGTGCGGGTTGCCGAAGACGTCTATGCATTCATCGGGGCCAGCGAGGAACCCTCGCCGGCCAACGGCGGCTTCACCGGCAATGCAGGATTCATCGTCGGTACAGACGGCATCGTCGTCATCGACACGGGAAGTTCGTACCGGATTGGACGGGAGATGCTGGCGGCCATGCGACGGGTGAGCGACAAGCCCGTCGTGCTGGTCGTGAATACCCACGCGGTCCAGGAGTTCCTCTTCGGCAACGCAGCGTTCGTGCGCAGCGGGACCTCCCTGCTCACCCATCGGCGTTCGGCCGAGCTGATGCGGGAGCGCTGCGAACACTGTCTGGAAAACCTGCGCCTGCTCCTCGGCGAGCGGGCGATGGCCGGAACGCAGCTGGTGATTCCGGAACGGCTGGTGGACGATTCGCAATGGCTGCACGTCGCCGGGCGCGAGCTGGAACTGCTGCATTTCGGTTGGGGCGCGACGCCGGGCGACCTTGCCGTGCTCGACCGCCGCTCCGGCATCGTGTTCGCCGGAGGACTGACGAGCATCGGCCGCGTGCCGGACACGCGTGACGGCCGGATCGAGGGCTGGATCGCCGCGCTCGATGCGCTGACCATGCTGCCAGCCCGGCGCGTGATTCCCGGACACGGCCCGGTTTCCGACATCGCCGAAGTCCGGCACACGCGCGCCTATCTCGTCGCACTCGATGCGCTCGTTCGCGGACTGTACGGTGACGGGCTCAGTCTGCTCGAGGCGCTCGATGCGTCCGATCTTCCCGCCTATCGTCATTGGGGCGCCTATGCCACCGTGCATCGGCGCAACGTGCAGCAGCGCTACCTGGAACTGGAACTGGACGACCTGGAAGGCCGCTGAGCGAAGCCGCTTGGACGATCCTCGGCGATCGCCACCCGATCGCGCCCGTTGCGCTTGGCGCGATACAAGGCGTCGTCGGCCGCGCGCACCAGTCCGGCCGCCTCCTGCGCATGCTGGGGGTAGAGCGCCACACCCAGCGACATGGTCACCTCCGGCACGTCTGCGACGGCGGACAGGCGGTGCGCCACCGCTCTGCGCAACTCCTCCGCACGCTGCGTGAGCAGTTCCAGAGACGTCTCCGGCAGGATCACCAGGAACTCCTCGCCGCCGTACCGGCAGACGATGTCGGCAGCGCGCACGTTCGCGCGCAGGCACTCGGCGAGCGCGACGAGCAGGCGATCGCCCGCCGCGTGCCCGAAGGTGTCGTTGTAGCGCTTGAAATGGTCGAGATCGGCCATGATCACGCCCATCGGACGCCGGGTGCGCTCGGCACGACGCAGCTCACGCTCGAGCGCCTCCTCCATGTAGCGCCGGTTGAACAGGTTCGTCAGGGGGTCGTGGCGTGCCTGCACCTGCAGGCTCTGGCGCAACGCGATGTTGTACAGCGCCAGTTCGAGATACTCCCCGACCGAGCAGGCCCATTGACGCCACGCGTTGTCGCGCTCGGCGCCCAGGGCCTCGTCCACGCCGGGGGACGGCGGTCCTGCGGCCTCCCAGTACAGCAGTCCCGTGACGGTCCCGCTCACGCGCAGCGGCACGCAAACGGCCCCCACCGCAGGGTCCGGCCTGACGTGTGTGCAGCCGATTGCGCTCTGGCCGGCAGGCGCGTGGTGAGCGCGTCCCTCGCGCAGCGCCCGGCATTGGCTCGCGCACACGCGCTCGGCGCTGCGCGGGGACCCGCCCCAGGACGCCGCCGACAGCAGCGTGTCGGCATCTGGCGCAGGCCAGTACAGTCGCCCGGCGCCTTCGGGGAAGAGCGTCCCGATCTTTCCTGCGAGCACCGCACGTCCCGCCTCGAGCGTGGAGCAGCCCGCCAGTACGCCCCCCAGTTCGTTCATCGCCGTGCGCGCCTGCGCCCGCAGGCGCAGTTCGTCGGCCAGTGCGTGCAAGCGCGCGTTGGACGCACGCAGCGCCTCCTCGATGCGCTTGCGCTCGCTGATGTCGCGCGCGACCCCGGCAACGCCGACCACTGCACCGTTGTCGTCGAGCACCGGCGATTTGACCACCTCGTACCAGCGCTGGGTGCCGTAACGGCCCATCTCGTCCAGGCACAGGCTGTGTCCGGTGCGCAGCACCTGCAGGTCCTCCTCGCGATTGCGCTGAGCGACCTCTGCCGGCATGAAATCGGCATCGCTGCGTCCCACGATCTCCTGCCCGGAGACCCCGAGAAGCGTCGCGACCTGCTCATTGACCGCCAGGAAGCGCAGATCCCGGTCCTTCAGCCACGCCATGTCGGGGATGCTGTGCAGCAGCGCCGCCTGGCGCTGGAGAATCTCTCCGCGCTCACGCTCGGCGCGTCGACGCTCCTCGATCTCGCAACTGAGGCTGGCATTGGCCTGCTCCAACTGCCGGGTGCGTGCACGCACGCGCTGCTCCAGTTCCTCGTTCGCCCGGGTAAGAGCCAGCTCCGCCTGGCGACGCGCAGTGACGTCCATGCAGGTGCCGATCCAGGCCACCAACGCGCCGTGTTCGTCGCGTTCGGGCAGCGCCGACAGACTGACGTGCATCGGTTCCCTATCCTGTGCGACCAGCCGGCAGTCCTGCTGGAACGGTTCGTGGCTACGCACCGCCTCGTGCCACGCCTCCACCACACGCCGCCGGTCCTGCAGGTGCACGGCGCGTGCCCATCCGTCCCCTGCCGCATCCGCCTCACTCATCCCGAACAGGCTGCGCCAACGCTCGTTGACGAACCGGATTCCACCGACCGCATCCGCCACGAAGATCCCGATCGGTGCGTGCCGCGCCAGCTCGCTGAAGCGACGCGCCCGGGCGCGCGCTGCATCGCTCATGCGCAGCGCCAGCAGAGAGGCTCGCGCCTGGCCGCTGGCCAGTCCGAGCAACGATACGAACAGCAGCAAGCTCACCGCCGTGCCGGCGATCAGGATCGCGCTCGACGCATCCTCGGCCATCGCCCCGCCGAGGCGCGTGCTCGGCGTGACCTCCACGCTCCAGAGACGATCCTCCACCGCGACCGCCTGCGTACGCGCACGGGTCGGATCGCTTTCTCCCGGTGAGCGGTACATCAGGCGGCCGGAGGCCGGTTCGCCGTCGTAGACGCGCACGACCACCTCGTCCATGGCCGCCGCACCCACCCACTGCATGAGTGCATTCAGGTCCACGATGGCCAGCATGTGGCCGGAATCGATGTCCGCATCGCCGGTCCGGGCGGCCAGCGCCACTGCGAGCTGCGGCGGGGCGGCCGCGTCAGATCGCAGCAACGGTGACACGGCAGGGGTTCTCGAGGCTTCCGCGGCACGCAGGACCGCACGCAGCGCCGGCTGGCCGCTCAGCACGGACATGGTCCGCTCGTCCACCGGTGCGGGGGCCGCAAAGCGCACCGTCAGCGACGTGCCGTCTGCCGGCCCCGTCTCGCGGACGGCGAACAGCAGGTAGCGCAACCCGGGCGAGCGACGCTGGAAGTCGAGGGTATCGGCGAATTCCCGCCAGGCCGTCTGCGCACGCGGCGGGTCGGCAACCAGCCAGGCCCGGCCGGCCAGCAGGAGAGCGGCATACGTGCTGAACGCCTCGCCCAGCCGTGCGCTGACGAGCGCCGAGCGCTGGGCAAGCACGCGCTCGACGTGGGATTCGGCCACCCGCTGGCTGTGCAGCCACAACGCGTAGGTCGCGGCGAGGCCGGTGAGCAGGGCGGTCCAGGCCAGCACGCGGCCCCAGCGCGCCGACATGGCGCGCCGTGCACGGGGCGGTGGCGGCGAAGCAGACCTATAATTCTCCGGCATTCCTTTCCTACGGTGATCGCATGGGCAACCGCCTCACCAAGATTTATACCCGGACCGGCGACGATGGAACGACCGGCCTGGGAGACGGATCGCGCGTGGCCAAGGACAACGCCCGCGTTCAGGCCCTGGGCACGGTCGACGAGTTGAACAGCTGTGTCGGGGTGCTGCTTGCCGAACCGCTCGACGAGGACGTGCGCGAGAGCCTGGTCGCGATCCAGCACGACCTGTTCGATCTCGGCGGCGCACTGTCCATTCCCGGCTTCCAGGCGCTGCACGAGGAGCAGGTGCGTGGCCTCGAACGCCTGCTCGACCGCCACAATGCCACACTCGACCCGCTCAAGGAGTTCATCCTGCCCGGCGGAACCCGTGCCGCTGCGCTGTGCCATCTGGCCCGAACGGTATGCCGGCGCGCCGAGCGCTGCGTGGCCACCCTCGCATCCATCCAGCCGGTCGGACCGTATTCCCTGCAGTACCTGAACCGCCTGTCCGACCTGCTGTTCGTGCTGGCGCGCGTGCTCAACCGGCGCGGCGGGGGCAGCGACGTGCTGTGGCGCAAGGACCGGGGACGCAAGGAAGGGGCTCAGTGAGGCGAGACGGACGTTCCCGGCCAGGTGCCGCGGGCACTGCGAACGGTGGCTGATCCGGCCGACCTGGCAGCGCTCATGACGCGATGCGCGATGCGCGATCGGCGAGCCTTCGCGCAGCTCTACGAGAGCAGCGCGGGGCGGCTGTATGCGGTGGCGTTGCGCATCGTGCGCCGCCACGACTGGGCCGAGGACATTCTGCAGGAGAGTTTCGTCAGCATCTGGTCCCACATCGAGGACTACACGGCGCAGAAGAGCGCGCCGATGACGTGGATGACGGCGATCGTGCGCAATCGCGCGCTCGATTGGCTGCGGCGCCCCGACCTCGAGCGCGGCAGCGACGATTACGACCTGCTGGTCACCAGCATGCCCGATGAGGCGCACGGACCGGCTGAGCGCGCGCGGGCAAGCCGCGCCGCCAGCGCCCTCGCCGACTGCATGGAGACCCTCAGCCCCGAGCAACGGCAGAGCCTGGCACTGGCCTATGTGCACGGACTGTCCCACGCCGAGCTATCCGCCCACCTGCGCGAGCCCCTCGGCACGGTGAAGACCTGGGTGCGGCGGGGGCTGGAGCGCCTGCGCGGATGCCTCCAGGCGAAGGGCGAGACCGGCACATGAAACCCGCGACCCGGGAACTGCGCGATGCACTCGCCGCCGAGTACGCGCTCGGCACCCTGCGCGGGCGCGCCCGCCGACGCTTCGAGCGGTGGCTTCGCGCGGATGCCGCCCTGCGACGCAGCGTCGAGGCCTGGCAGGAGCAGCTGATCGCGCTGGATGAAGGTCTGCCGCCCATCCAGCCGTCACACCGGGTGTGGGCCGGCGTCGAGGCACGCATCGGCGGTACCGGCGAAGCGAGGCACGGCGGGCTGTGGCACAGCCTGGGATTCTGGCGGGGTGCGACCTTCGCCAGTACGCTCGCTGCGCTCGGGCTGCTCGGGCTGCTCTCGTTCACCGGCACGCCAAGCGAAACCATGGTCGTGGTGATGCAGGACCAGGACAACCAGCCGCGTATCACGGTGTCGTGGGGGGCGGACGAACGCGGCCGCAAGCAGATGCGCGTGCGCGTCCTGGGACACGCGACGATGTCTCCGGACACCGCTTGGGAGCTGTGGATGCTGCCCGAGGGCAATGCCAAGCCTGTGTCGCTGGGGCTGATCACCACGCACGAGACCCAGGAGCTCACCGTGCCTCCCGAGCTGGCACGCGCCGTGAACGCCGCCAAAGGCCTGGCCATGAGCGTCGAGCCCGCCGGCGGCTCACCCACCGGACTCCCGACCGGACCCGTCCTCTACCAGGGGCAGTGCGCCAAGCTGTAGCGGCAGCACTCGCCGATCCCGTCGCGGCGGTTCAGCGCCGCCACGCTGCGACGGCCGCACAGACCGCCTCCACGCCGCGCACAAGGCGCGGGGTGGCGCGGGTGACCAAATCGGGGTCGAGGCTCACGCTCCGACCGCGCAGGCGCTCGAACCGCTCCCATGCCGCGCTCCACTCCGCGGCCCGCCCGGGTGGGGCGAGTACGAGGATCCCCCGAGGGCGCAGGCTCAGCACGTCCTCGTACGAGACGCTGCCTGCCAGCCCCGGCAGCGCGGCGAACACATTGCGGGCGCCGCAGTGCTGCAGGACCTGACTGATCAGGTGTGCGCCGCTCACGGTCATCAGGGGCCGATCCCAGATCTGCACGAACACCGCCACCGCCTGCGACACCGGCGCGCGCAGCGACGCCAGCGCCGACTCGTATCGGCGCGCGGCCCGCTCGCCCTCCGAACCATGACCAGTGAGCGCGCCGACGGCGCGCAGGGTGCGCGCGACATCCGGCAGCGTGCGCGGCTCGTTGACATAGACGCGCAAACCCAGCGACTCCAGCGTGGCGATATCGGCGGCGCGATTGCCGGAACCCCACGCCAGGACCAAATCGGGACGCAGGGCCAGGACCCGCTCCGCGTCGATGCCGGCCGCATCGCCCACGCGCGGCAAGTGCGCGACCGGCGCTGGGTGATCAGCACCCCGTACCACGCCCACCAGTGCCGTACCGGCGCCGACGTCGTGCATCAGTTCGGCCAGGTGCGGCGCCAGCGCGACCACCCGGCGCGCCGGCGTGTGCGCGTCGACTGGCCTGCCCCGATCATCCAGGAGCGCAGCTGGCGCCGCGCCGCAGAGCGCGCAGAGCAGCAGGACGGCCGCACTCGGCACCGCACGCCGGGCCAGGTTCAGCGCTCCATGTAATGCAGGAGGGTGG
>CAZNBS010000024.1:23188-29785 GCA_964570955.1 uncultured Burkholderiales bacterium
CAGCGTGACGAGACGGATCAGCACCTTCGCGCCGAGCCCCGGGGCCTCGTGCAGGATGTGTCCCATGCCTTCGCGCGACAGGATCGCGAACGTGGTCGGCTCGGTCGCGACGCAAGTGGCGAAACGCGGTTCCCCGTCGACCATCGACATCTCGCCCAGCGTCATGCCGGGGCCGACGCTGGTGACGGTCTGCACCACGCCGCGCTTGTCGCGCTTGCGCACGTCCACGTGGCCGTCGATGATCAGCAGCATGTAGTCGTCGACCTCGCCCTCGGCGATGAGGGTACGGTCCGCCGGCGCGCGGTACACACGCATGAAGGTCGACAGCCGACGCACGTCTTCGTCGCTGAAGTCGTCGAAGAAACGCGCATGCCCGATCATCCGGCCGATCTGCGCCATGGCGGACGTACCCTCTCCCACCAGTTCCAGGGAGGACAAGCGGGCATTTCGCGCGCCACTCACGCCGGCGCCTTGCTCCATATCTGCGTCCGCCGCAGGTAGGCCTCGCGCGCGATGGCCACGTCGGCCGCAAACAGCGGGAGTTCTTCGAGCAGGAGGGCCTGCGGTCCGTCCACCAGCGCTTTCGCCGGTTCCGGATGGAAGTCGACGAGCACCATGTTCGCGCCCGCCAACACTCCCTGGGCGGTGACATGGACCAGGTCCAGGACGCCGTCCGGACCGACGCTGCGCGAGCCCACCGAGTGCGAAGGATCGATGCACACCGGCATGCGCGTGAGGCGCTTGACCACGGGCACGTGCGCGAAGTCGACGAAGTTGCGGTGCGGATCGCCCATGTTAGTCTTCATGCCGCGCAGTCCGAACACCACTCGATGATTGCCCTCGCTCGCCAGGTATTCGGCCGCGTTGAGCGATTCATCCAGGGTGATGCCGAAGCCGCGCTTGATCAGCACGGGAAACTCCTTCTGCCGCCCCACCGCCTTGAGCAGTTCGAAGTTCTGGGTGTTGCGCGTGCCAATCTGCAGCATCACGCCCACCGGGCTGCCCGTCTCGCGCAGCGCCTCGCGGATCTCGCCCACGTGCGCCTCGTGTGTGACCTCCATCGCGATCACGCGGATGCCATGTTTCCCGGCGATCTCGAAAACGTAGTTCAGGCAGGTGCACCCGTGTCCCTGAAATGAATACGGGCTGGTGCGCGGCTTGTATGCCCCCATGCGCGTGCATTGCAGGCCGTTCTGCGCCAGGGCGCGGCACATGGCCTCCACGTGCTGCGGCGTGTCGACCGCGCACAGGCCGGCGAATATGTGCAGCGTGTCCTGCCCGAATCGCAAGCCCCGGTATTCGAAGCCGGTGGGACGGCTGTCGTCCTTGTGACGCCCCAGCACACGATACTCCTCCGACACCCGCACCACGCGCTCGACGAGGGGCAACGCAAGCATCTCTTCGAGCGAGAGTTGCTTGGTGTCGCCGATCAGGTAGATCTCGGTGACGGCACGCAGGTCGCCCTCGATGCGATGCGCCTTGACCTGGATCCCCGGCAGTGCGCGCACCTTCGCCAGCAGCTGCGCATACTCGGGACTGTCGATGTCGCACTTCTCGTCGAGGATGAGGATCATTCGAAGCCGCTGGAAGCTGGGTTCGGGCTAGGCTGAGGTGCCGCCCACCGTGAGCCCGTCGATGCGCAGCGTGGGCTGGCCCACGCCGACCGGGACGCTCTGCCCCTCCTTGCCGCACGTGCCCACGCCTGTGTCGAGCGACATGTCGTTGCCGATCATGGTCACCCGTGTCAAGGCATCGGGGCCGTTGCCGATCAAGGTCGCGCCCTTCACGGGGTAAGTGACCTTGCCGTCCTCGATCATGTAGGCCTCGGAGGCAGAGAACACGAACTTGCCGCTGACGATGTCCACCTGCCCGCCGCCGAAGTTCACCGCGTACAACCCGCGCTTGACCGAGGCCAGGATTTCGGCCGGGTCCTTGTCGCCGGCAAGCATGTAGGTGTTGGTCATGCGCGGCATGGGCGTGTGCGCGAACGACTGCCGACGTCCGTTGCCGGTGACCGGCACCCCCATCAGTCGCGCGTTCATCGTGTCCTGGATGTAGCCCTTCAGCACACCGTCCTCGATCAGCACGGTGCACTGCGTCGGATTGCCCTCGTCGTCCACGTTGAGCGATCCGCGGCGGCGCGACAGCGTGCCATCGTCGACCACGGTGACGCCAGGCGCGGCCACACGCTCGCCGACGCGTCCGGTGAACGCCGAGGTGCCCTTGCGGTTGAAGTCACCCTCCAGGCCGTGGCCGATCGCTTCATGCAGCAGGACGCCGGGCCATCCGGGCCCGAGCACGACGGTCATGGTGCCCGCCGGAGCCGGCTGGGCACGCAGATTGACCAGTGCCTGGTCCACGGCCTTGCGCGCGTAGTCGCGCAGCACGTCCTCCGTGAACCATGCGTAGTCGAAGCGCCCACCGCCGCCTGCGCTGCCCTGTTCACGCCGTCCGTTCTCCTCGGCGATCACCTGCACCGACAGGCGTACCAGCGGCCGGACGTCGGCCGCCATGGCCCCGTCGCTGCGCGCGACCAGGACGACCTCGTACTCTCCGGCCAGGCTCGCCATCACCTGCTTCACACGTGGATCGATGGCGCGCGCGAAACGCTCGAGGCGCTCGAGCAACGCGACCTTGGCGGGCGCATCGAGGCTGGCGATGGGATCGTGTGGAAGGTACAGATCGCGCGCCGGATTGCGCCGCGCGATCTGCGTGCGTGCGTCGGCACCTTGTCGCGCAATGGCGCGCGTCGCCTCGGCTGCCGATTGCAGCGCGGGCATGCTGATGTCGTCGGAATACGCGAAGGCGGTCTTGTCGCCGCTTACCGCACGCACGCCGACGCCCTGGTCGATGCTGAAGCTGCCCGATTTGACCATCCCCTCCTCGAGGCTCCAGGTCTCGCCACGGCTGTACTGGAAGTAGAGGTCCGCATACTCGACCTGGTGGCTGAGGATGTTCCCGAACACGCCGGCGAGCGCGCCGGTGTCCAGGCCGTAGGGCGCGAGCAGCGTGCTGTCGGCGGTGGAGAACAGGATTTCTCGATGTACGGGAGCGTTCATGGGGTCGGCTGGATCGGCTCGGTCGTGGGGAAGGTTAGCGGGACTGCGGGTCGGAGGCTAGGGGCCGGCCATCCGCGCCCAGGCTAAGCACCGGGGACGCCGGTCTGCAGGCGGCCTGCGACATAGGTCGGGCCGGCAGCGCAGATTTCCAGTGCTCACTGCCGACCGGGCCGGCTCCCGTCGCCGTCGTCCCGGCGTTTCTTGAGCACCATCGGTTGGGTCCAGGTCCCGCTCACCTCGTACTCGAATGCTGCCAGCTGACTGATCGGATCGTTCAACGCCTTCTGCGCCAGGAGGGCGGCGATGCCGATCGCAGGATTGAGAAAGGCCGCACCCAGTGCGACGCTCTCGCTCAAGGCAGGCAGCACCTTGACATCCAGCCGCTGGGTCTCGCCCGACAGATTGACTTCGCCGCGCATCTCCACTCGCGCCGCCGGCCCGATCATCCTGAAGTTCTCGGTACTCGCCACGCCGTTCTCGATGGCGATGCTGGCCGCGATCGAATCGAACGCGAACCCCTCGCTGAACACGTCCTTGAAATCCAGCGCGACCCGTCTGGGCAGCGCCTGCAGACTGATGACGCCGAACAGCTTGCCGATACCCGGCTCCGCCTTGGCGAAGCGCCCCTTGCGCGCGGTCAGTTGGAGGCTGCCGCGCAGGCTGGGCAGATCGAATGCCTGCGGGGCGCCGGCCCATGCCAGCCGGCCCTTCATAGTCCCGCTGCCCCCGACCACCCCGGGAGGCAATTTCAGGCTCGCCAGATAGGCGCCTATATCGCCGGTTTCGGCCGCCAGTTCTACATGCGTCACCGGTGTAGGCGTCGTTTGCTGCCAGGTTCCGCTCGCTTGCAGGGTTCCGTGGGAATTCGCCGCTTCGAAGCGACGGATGCGCCAGTCGCCCCGCTCGGGTCCCGCGAGCAGCGTCATGCGACCCAGTTCCCGGCCCCCCAGCCGGAAGTCCTCGGCGACGATGTCGAGGGCGGGCAGGCTTGCGGAGCGCCCGTCGCTGGGCGCGACCAACCGGGCCGGCGACTCGGGCACGTGCAGTTTCTGCATTCGCGCGGCCAGTGCGCCGTCGCCGGACGGTGTCCACTGGAACGTGCCGACCGCCTGGCGTGCATCGATGCGACCTCGCCAGATCGACTGCGTGCGGCTGAGGTCGAAGTGCACGTCGCTCCAGTCTCGCCCCCATGCGCGCAGGGTGCCAACCTGAAGGGAGACGCCGGCGAGTGGGCCGTCGGCGCCCCCGCCGCCGTCCTTGCCGGCGGGGGCAGTCAGCACGGCACGCCAGGCGTCGAGGTCGGTGGCGCTCATCGCGCCACTCAGCCACACGCCATCCCGGCGCGGCACCGGTGCAACCGCGTTCACGCGGAGCTCCCCGCGCGTGATCCGCCCGCCGCCGTTCGGGTCGCGCTCCAGTTGTGCAGACAGCACACTGCCGAGGGAAAACTCGATCAGGTCGCGGCCGGGTGCACTGCGCCGCTGGTAGCGGAACGGCCATGCCCGCGTCGCATCCTTCCCGAAGGGTGCAGGGAGTGAACTGGTCAAGCCGCGCAGGTCGGAGTCGATTTTCAGCTCGTACCCGCCGTCGCCGATGACCACCGTCGCCTGCCACGCCGTGCGACCGCTGAGACGCAGCCCCGCCTGATGGTCGAGCAGCGCGCGCACTGCGGCGGTGTCGGCCCACCCGCTTCCCTGGACGAGAACGCGGTTACCCTGGCGCTGTGCGGACAAACGCGCGGGCATGCCCAGCACGCGCACCGACGTATCCCGCACGCGCACGTCGCGTTCCGTGAACTGCAATTCGCCAGTGAGTTCCTCTAGACGCGGTGCACCGTGTCCGAGGTCGAGTACATTGCCGGCGAAACGGTAGCTGCCCCGCACGGAAGCGTCCGCCATGCGATGCAGCGGAATGTCGAGCGCTAGTTGCAGGCTGCCTCTGCCCGAGGTGCGCATGCCTCGGGTGAAACCGCCGATCCATCGATCGACCGCGCTTTCCTCGATGAAGCGCAGGAAATCCTGGCTGGGGCCTTCGGCGATGCCGCGCACCTGCAGCACCTGGCGGCCGACATCGTTGAGCCGCGGAATCGTTGCCACCACATCGCGCAGCTGCGTTCCGAACACACGCGCGCGCGGAACGGTGATGTTCATGCTTGCCGCCCGGAACACCAGCTCGCCGCTGGCATCCTCGATCACCGGCCACTGGGACACATAGGACAGCGCGCCATCGTGGAAGCGCGTGACCACCTCGAAGATGCCTGTGGCCGGATCGACGAAGGGAAAGCTGCGCAGATCCCCCCGCACCCGAAAGCGCACGTCCTCGCTACGTCCTGCGATCAGCCCGTTCTTGAGCCAGTCGCGGATGTGTTCGTCGATGAGCAACGGGATATAGCGCCACACCTCGCGCGCGTCGCCACGCGAGAGCGTACCGGACAGGTCCATCGTGCCGCGCTGTCCCGGGACGACGCGATACGATCCGGCCACCTGGCCGGCCAGATGCGCATTGGCAAACGCCGCGTGCGCGATGCGGATCAGCGGCGAGCCGTCGGCCATGGTCCAGGTCACTCGCGCATCCAGCGATTCCAGGGGCAGCGTACCGATGAACACGCGCGGCATGTCCACGGCCGACTTGCCGGTGCGCAGGGCAACCGCCCCCCCCTGGTCCGTGGCCTCGACGCTGCCGCTCACTGCAGCGAAGCCCGGCAGGTAACCCGTCGGGTACAGCCCCAGGCCCTCGAACTGCGCGCGCAGTCGATAGCCGCGCCGCTCGCGGAACGGTCCCACCCACTGCAGCTCGAAGTCGCGCACGGTCCCGCTCGGGCCTGCGTCAGACAGGCGTTCCCGGAGCGCCTCGTCCAGCGGCAGCCGGTCCAGCAGGCGCATCAGCGCGGCAACGTCGAGCCGATCGAACCGCACGTAGGAACGCGTGTCCGCCGCGCCTTCCTGCCCGGAACGCCCGTAGGACACATCGGCCGGGAGCAGGCGCAGACCGTCCGGCGTCGTGAAGGTGAGCTGGCGCGCGTCGATGCGCGCGCCGAGCGCACTCTGCTGCCAACTCAGGCGCCCCGCCATGCGCGCGAGCGCCAGCTCCGGAAGCCCTTGGCGCAAACGCAAACGCACGTTGGACAAGGCGACATCCGCGGTCAGGTCACGCATCTGCCCGTCCTCGATGGTCGACCACGCCTCCACCGCACCGGCGCCCTGGCGGAAGTCGACGGGCATGGCGATCCAGCGGCGCAGCGCCGCGAGATCGGCATAGCCCATCCGGAAATAGAGCCGACCACTCCACCGGGCTCCGCGACCGGGACGATCCCGCGACAGGTCGCCACGCACATCGATCGGGCCTGCCAGCGCGTCGGGAGGGACCGCACGCACCGCGAAACGCCAGGTACCGAGCCGCTTTCGAACCTGTAGATCGGCGTCCCGCACGACCAGCGGTTCACCGCCCAAGGTCTCGTCGACCCAGGTAACGGTCGAGTCGTACACCCCGACGCCGTCCTGCTGGAGCAGCCAGTCGCCGAAACTGCCCTGCGCATCGC
>CAZNBS010000025.1:0-2933 GCA_964570955.1 uncultured Burkholderiales bacterium
GGGGGGGGCGCCACGAGGCGCCACGCGAGGTTCCAGGGCGCAAGTCGCGATGCGCGCATTGTGGCGTCTCTCCCGGAGGAAGAGGGAAGATGCGCGTGTCCATTCGCGCGGATACGCGGGTGGCGTTCTCCGGGTCCTACCCGCTCAGTGGAGCTCGGGGAAGCGCGTGAGCCAGCACCAGGTCGTCATCACGACAACGGACACGGCCAGTGCCGAGACGCCGGTTGCGAATAGACAAGCGGTCAACAATGCCGGTGCGGCCTGACTCGCGAGCCCAAATCCCATGCCGAAGCAAAACGCCGTAAGCAATGTCCACTTGGCCGCAAAGCCGGGGAGGTACACGCGCATTTGCCGGTTGTACCGATAGTTCAACTGACGCTCCAGCCGTTGGCCGCGCGTCACGTCGCGGAAATAAGCAAACGGCCACAGGTAGCGATAGAGCAGCGAAAGAAATGGCTTGGCCTCGACATGCTCGCCAAGGCGCGGGTGGTCCAGAGCCTGGCCTCTCGTGATCTTCACGGGAACAGGGCGAGTTGTGTATCGATGCGGTGCAGCGCCTCTTCCCGGCCCAACAGTTCGAGCACGGCATCGATGGATGGGCTTTGCGGCTCGCCGGTAACCATGACGCGCAGCGGCATGGCAAGCCGCGGCAGCTTGAGTTTGTGCTCGGCGACTACGGTCTTGAGCTGAGCGCTGATCGCCTCGCGCGTCCATTGGGTCGCTTCGAGGCGTGTGCGCAGAACCGTCATGGGCTCGCGCACGTCGGCCGTGTAGTACTGGGCGCGCAAGCTCTCGGCAGCAGCCAGCGGCTTGTAGAAATACGCAGCCGCATCGGCCAGTTCTTCCAGCGTGCTCACCCGCTCCTTGATGAGAGATACAACCCGGACCAACTCCGGCCCGTGAGCAGGATCGCAGCCGATGCGTTCGAGGAAGGGACGCGCCAACTCGCCCAGACGCGCATCCTCGGCGCTCTTCAGATACTGCTGATTGAGCCACGCGAGCTTCTCCGGGTTGAAGCGCGCGGGCGCCCTGCTGATATGCGCGAGATCGAACCACTCGACCATCTGTTGCATCGAGAACACTTCCTCGTCGCCGTGCGACCAACCCAGACGCGCCAGATAATTGAGCATCGCCTCGGGTAGATAGCCATCGTCGCGGTACTGGGTGACGCTTACCGCACCGTGCCGCTTGGAGAGCCGCTCGCCGTCCGCGCCCAGGATCATGGGAACGTGCGCGAACGCAGGCAGCTCCGCCCCCAGCGCACGAAAGATATTGATCTGGCGCGGTGTGTTGTTCACGTGATCATCGCCGCGAATGACGTGGCTGATGTTCATGTCGATGTCATCGACGACGACACCGAAGTTGTAGGTCGGTACGCCGTCTGCGCGCAGGATCACCAGATCGTCCAGTTCGGCGTTGTCGACGACGATCCGCCCCTTCACCAGGTCATCGAACGCGACAGCGCCGTCGCGCGGCGTCTTGAAGCGGATCACCGGCTTGACGCCCGCCGGCGGCGCTTCGGCTGAGTCACGCCAGCGCCCGTCGTAGCGCGGTTTCTCGCCGCGCGCGCGCTGGGCTTCGCGCAAGGCGTCGAGCTCTTCCTTGCTGCAATAGCAGCAATACGCTCGGCCCTCACGCAGCAGCCGCTCGGCTGCCTCGCGGTAGCGGTCGAGCCGTTGCATCTGGTAGTGCGGCCCTTCGTCCCAATCGATGCCGAGCCAGCGCATGCTTTCCAGGATCGCCTGGCGGGATACCTCGGTGGAGCGCTCGAGGTCGGTGTCCTCGATGCGCAAAATGAACGCGCCGCCGTGACGGCGCGCATACGCCCAGCAAAAAAGCGCGGTGCGTGCGCCGCCGATGTGCAGGAAGCCGGTAGGGCTGGGTGCGAAGCGGGTACGGATCATGATTGGAAGCGGGGACAAACCGGTATTGTAGTCACACTTCGCTTTCGCTCACGCGGCATCCACAACCCGGCGGACGATGCGATGCGGCGCGAACGTCCGACCGGACAACGTTCCATGCGACACCATCACCCCAGGTGCGTGAACCCATCACGCAGGCCGTCGAAGGCGCGTGCATCGAACGCCGCACGCTCGCGGATGCCGACCGAGTGCAGGGGCTCGAGCGCATCGAGCGCGCTGCCCCAGGAAAGCGTGAGCGGACGATAGGGATGACTTGCCGGGGCGCCGAGATCGTCGGCCTGCGTCGCTTCCAGATGCGCGTCCAGGCGCGCGTGCATCCATCGCCAGTAGGCGGCGATGGCGGCCGAGCCGGCGGCGTCGGATCCAGGCTGCGTAGCCGTCACGCCGGATGTCGGTGTCTCATCCGACCGCGACGTTCCGCCGGACGACGACATCTCATCGGCCCGCGTCGTATCGCCAGACGTTGGCGGCTCACCCGACCGTGACGTCTCATCGGACGGCGGCGTCTCATCGAATTGCGGCGGCTCGCCGACGACGGTTTCGGCACGACCGGCGTCGGCAGCAACAGCCGGGGGGCGGCCGGGACTGACAAAGCCCGCGGCGGCAAGAGACTCCATGTTTGCTTCGGTGATGCCGATGGCCAACGAAGGTGATGTCGTGTGCACGCTGGCGGAACCGAACGCGGGCTCGATCGATTCTCCCGGTGCAGATGCCGCAGCCGCGCGCCGGGCGAACACCGCGGTCGTAGTCGCGGGCGCGGTTACGGGTAGCGACCCTGCCGCGGCGAACGGAAGTAGCGGGGCCATGGGTGCGCCGAGCAACGCCGTTTCGGGTGATGGCTCAACCGCTACCAACGCAGCGGCGACAGACGCTGGCGCAGCCGCCGTTGCCGTCAAATCGGTAACAGCCAGTGGTGTGATCGCAATATCCACCGTCTCGCCGGGGAGCGGTTCGATCGACGGCCCCGAAACCACAGGCGAAACCACAGGTAGCTCTGAAGCCACAGGCGGC
>CAZNBS010000025.1:3033-29762 GCA_964570955.1 uncultured Burkholderiales bacterium
TCGGCACCAACAGGCGGTTGAGCAGGCGACTCCGAGGACGGTTCGACTGGCGGTGCCGAAACGACCGGCGGTTCTGCGGCGACAGGCGGCTCGGCACCAACAGGCGGTTGAGCAGGCGACTCCGAGGACGGTTCGACTGGCGGTGGCGAAACGACCGGCGGTTCCGCGGCGTCAGGCGGCCCAGCGACCACAGGCGGATCCGAGGGCGTCTCAATCGCAGGACCGGAGACAGGCAGCGATTCTCCGGCCATCGCCGCAAGCGCTGAAGCATCCCACGTGCTGCCGTCAGCGAATCGTACGCGCTCGATACGCATCGCATCGGCGACGAACCAGTCGCGCACGGTAATCTGGCCACCGGCGGCCACAATCTCGATCACCATGTCGCCACCCGCCCGACGCACGCTCACGTCACCCGGTGAGACATCACCCGTGAATCCGAGGGTGTCCACTTCACCCGCGACACCCGCCTCCTCGATCAGATCGTCGCCGTCGCCGCGCGCGAAACGGTAGTAGTCCTGCCCCGGCCCGCCACGAACGACGTCGTCGCCGGCGCCAGCGTCCACCGAGTCGTCACCATCGCCTGCCGCGATGGTGTCGGCGCCGTCGGCCGCCTCAATACGATCGTTGCCTCCGCCGCTCGCCACGATGTCGTCGCCACCGCCGGAACGGACCAAGTCGTACGCCGAGCTTCCCGCGAGATGATCGTTGTAGGGCGTACCCGCGACTCCGATGCCGCGAGACAACAGTTCGTCGATACCGAGCGAGGAGCCGTCAGCGAACTCGAACCGCTCGACCAGCGCGTGCTCAGCCATCGAGCGGTCGAACCCGCGCAGCTCGATCCGGCCTGCTCCGGTATCCACGAACAGCCGCTCCTGCTCAAGCGTCAAACGCAGCACATCGGCGCTTGCGCCTTCGCCGAAGACGACGGTGTCGATGCCGCCACCGCCGACCTCCAGAATGCCGAGCCCGCCCTCCTCCGGTCGCAGGTAGCTGTCATTCCCCGCGCCCCCGGCCAACCATCCGCCCGGCAGAACCCGCTCCACGCGCAGCACATCGTCATCGCTGGTCCCGATCACGTAGCTGAGACCACCCGCGAGATAGAAGACCTCCGCCAGCGAAACGGGTTCGTTCTCGCCGAAAACGAGCCGCTCGATCGGCGCCGATTCGATGTCGCTTTGCAGGGCATGCTCTTCGATCTCGACGTGCGGCCAGAGCAGCTCGATGGCATCGCCGCTCGTGCCGATTTCGAGGACGTAGCCAACCTGCTCGGCGTGTGCGATCCCGGTCCCAATCCCGCCCGCCGGATCGTTCACCAGCCAACTGTACGCGCGCGGCGGTTTGCTTAGATCCAAGCCGAAACGAATGTCTTCGGGTGCGATGCCTTCGCCGAAACGGATCGTGTCGATGCCGCCCCCAACAGATCCGAGCGTGATGTTGAACGTTTCGCCGTAGCCGCCGGGTTGCGCCTCGTGCGTGGTGAAGGTGACCCCGTCGAGATCGAAGGCGCGCCGTCTCGACGAGGTGAAGTAGCCCCGGAAGAGCAGGTACTCGTCGCTGCCGGCATATTCGAGGATGACATCGCGCCCGTCGAGCGCATTGAAAACGTAGCTGTCGTCGTTGGCGCCGCCGGCAAGGAAATCGTTGCCCTCACCGCCGACGAGCCAATCCGCGTCGGCATCGGCGATGAGCGTATCGTCACCGCCGAAACCGTAGAGCGCGTCCTGAAAGTACGTACCCGAGACGATGTCGGCATGCTCACCGCCTTCGACGCGTAGCCCGCCGACTCGGCGCAGCAGACTCGCGTAGTCCAGGACCTCGCCATCGGCGAAGGCAAAGGAATCGATGCGCTGCTCGCGTGCCGCGCCGAAGACGAGCTCACCGGACGATCCGGCGAGCCGCAAGGCGATCGCAACCCCGCCTTCGCCATCGGGTGAGCCGACGAGCTCGATCTCGCCCGGGACGACGCCGGTTTCGAACTCGACCGTGTCGAAGCCGCCGCTATCGACGATGCGGTCGTCACCGTCGCCGCGCGCGTAGATATAGCGATCGTCCCCGGCAAGACCCGCGAGCAGATCGTCTCCAGCCCCGCCGACCACGATATCGTCGAATTCATCGCCGGTAAGCGCATCGGCCGCGGACGTTCCGAGCAAGGTGCGGTCGACGAGCTCGCGCGCGCCGATCGCAGCGGCATCGAGCGTGCCTTCGTCGTGCGCGAGGGCATCGATGCCCGGATCGGTTGCACTCGCCGCATACCAGTCGCGCGCAAACAACCGCCCGCTTCCACCGCGTTCCGCGACGACGAGATCGCTGCCCGCCCGGCGCAGCCGTACGGATTGCAAGGATGCGCCTTGCGGTAGCGTGATGACATCGAAGCCTTCGCCCGGAGCCTCGATCGCGCTATCGGCGCCCTCACCCGGCGAGAACGGGTAGCGATCATCGCCGCCGCCGCCTTCGAGCCGGTCGTTGCCCGCTCCGCCCAGCAACCGATCGGCGCCCTCGGCCCCGATCAGCTTGTCGTCCCCACCCAGGCCGTACAACGCGTCGTCGCCCGCACCGGCATGGAGCATGTCGGCCGCCGCCGAACCCAGCAGCACGTCGTCGCCACCCAATCCGAAGAGATCGGTGTGAGCCTCGTCCGCGACCAGGATTTCGGATGACCCGCTGCCCGCCACGGCGCGCGCAAGCGACGCGGTGAACTGTAGCAGCTCCGCCCCGCTCAGCGCGTTGCCTTCGCCGATCTCGATGCGCAATCGGCCCGCATCGGTGAGCGCCTCGATCGTCACCGTGTCGGTCGGCGAGTACTGGATCTCAAGCGGCGCGATGCCCGCGGGGGAGCTCAGATCGCGGCTCGTGCGCAGGGCCGATAGCTCGATCCCTTCGACAAACGCGATCGTCGTCGCGCCTGCGCCCGCGATCACGCGGTCAACGCCATCGCCCGGTGCGAATTCGTAAACGTTGTCGCCCGTGCCGCCGTCGAGGACATCCGCCCCGGTGCCGCCGGCGAGCGTATCGTTGCCTGCCTCGCCGAAAAGCGTGTCGTCGCCGCTACCGCCCTCGAGGCGATCGTCGCCCGCCTGACCATGCAGCGCATCGTCGCCGCCGCCGCCGACGAGCAGATCGGCTTCCCCCAGGAAAACAGCGTCGGGGTCATCACCATGCAATCGATCCGCGCCGTCGCCGCCGTAGAGCTCGTCGCTGCCGCCGAGCCCGACCAAGACATCGTCATCGGCGCCGCCATCGAGCGCATCGGCGCCGTGGAATTGCGCGGGCACATCGGGCGCATCGCCCACGAGCGTGTCGGCGCCGATGCCACCGGCGAGCCGGTCCGCGCCACCCGCACCGATCAGCAGATCGTCGCCTTCGTCACCGTGCAGTGAATCCGCGCCATGGAAGGACGCGTCGATATCGCTATCGCCGATCAGACGGTCGTTGCCCGCGCCGCCGAGCAGCAGGTCATCGCCCCCCTGGCCATAGATCGAATCATCGCCCGTGCCGCCATCGGCGACATCGTTGCCGTGGAGCGTGCCCGGCAGCCGTGCGATATCGGCGTAGATGGTATCGTGGCCTTCGCCACCGAAGAGCACATCCGCCCCACCCTCGCCGGTGAGCTCATCGGCGCCCGCACCGCCATCGAGAATGTCATCACCGTAGACAGCGACGTAATGAGGATAGGTTCGCGTCGTGGTACCGATCGTCTCGAAGGCCACCGGCGCATAGCCGTGCAATTCGCCGGTGATGCGATCCGCGCCGTCGCCGCCGAGCAGCACGTCCGCGCCCGCGCCGCCCACGAGCAGATCGTCGCCCGGATCGCCGTAGAGCAGGTCATCGGCGCCTCCGCCATACAGGCGATCGTCGCCGCCCCCGCCGTGGAGGATGTCTGCCGCCTCGGCGAGCTGATCGCGGAAGTGCTCCGTGAAAATTGCACTGCCGGTGGTGACGAAACCAGGCGCGTGGAACTCGGTGAAATAGCTCTCCACCGCATCGGGACGATAATCCCAGCGCAGCTCGTTGCCGTTCAGTATCGGAACCTGGTCGGCGTCGCCATCGATCAGGTCGTTGCCCGGCCCACCGACGAGCGTGTCCTTGCCCCCGCCACCGGCCATGATGTCGGCGGCAGGCGAGGCAATCGCGATATCGTCGCCCGGGCCACCGGTCAGCCAGAAACCCCAGCCGATCGACGACTCGGCGCTCGCGACGAGTAACGCTGCTTCCAGCGCGATCGGCGCATCGACGTAGAGGCGATCGTGCCCGTACTCGCCCGCGAGGATCGCGCTGCCGCGGTTGGGACCGACCACCACCGTATCGAACACGGCGCCGTCGAGCACGGTGGGCGGCGGGGGCGACGCAATGCCTTCGAGCCGGAAGCCGAAATCGCCGTCACGCAGGTCGGCGCCGAGGTCGATCTGCCCGCCGAGGAAATTCAACGTCCACGTCCCTCCGCGGGTGAGCGACATGCTCTTGTCGGGCGAGCGCCAGACCTCCACCGGCGCCGAGGCGTCGCGCCGGAATATGCGCGGAACGAGCAACTGGGTGTCGAAGCGAAGCACGATGCGCCCGCGCACCTGGCCCGTGGGCTCGCGCGTCTCGACGATGCTGTCGAACCCATCGCCCAGCGTCCAAAAGTAGCTGTCATAACCCGAGCCGCCGGCCAATTGGTCGTTGCCGGGGCCGCCCGCAAGATCGTCGTCGCCGGCGCCGCCCTGCAGATAATCGGCTCCTGCGGCGCCGGACAGCTTGTCGTTACCGCCTTCGCCGTAGATGCGATCCGCGCCTGCCTTGCCGGACAAGGTGTCGGCGCCGCCTTCGAGCGTGGCAGGATTCGCCGCCGGATCGCCATCGCTGCCGAATACGATCTTGCGTGCCTGGCCCGACGCCGCCAGGCTATCCACGAACCCGCCCAGGATCGCGCGCGTCGTCTTGCTCATCGGCGAAGCGGGCGGATAGAACCGCGTCATCTCGCCATCGACCATCGACAGCGCGACATCGCCGGCCGCGGTCGAGTATGCGACCGATTTGGCGCCGAGCTCGTAGGCGAGATCGGCCGTTCCGAGTCGCAGCTTCAGGGCAAGAAAATCGGCGCGATCTTGCAGCCACTCGGCTGTGATTGCGCCGGTTCCTGCAGCCGGGTCGTACAGCGCGAGGCTGGCCTCACGGCTCGGGGTGTCGTACAGCCCGGAGCCGGTCGCATAGAACGGATTGAGTTCCTTCAACGCGTAGCGCACCGCCTTGCCGCGTTCGGATGGCTCGGCGGCAGCGGCAACGATGTCCGTGCTGCTCCATCCGGCCAAGCCTACGATCTCGAAGTTGGCAGCGGATCCACGAGCAGCAACCTCCTTGTCGATCGCCTGGATACGGGCATGGAGCGGGTCGCGATACGCGAGCAATCCGAAGGATGACACGCCGTCGGCCGAGGCAAGGTCCTTCGACCAGTCGATGTCGCCCACGACAGTGCGCCCGAACAGCACGCGACCGAAAGCGTCCACGACTCGTTCGAGCGTGTCGTGCTCGGTCAGCGCGGCGGACGGGTAGGCACGATAGCGCTCCTTGCGCAGGTTGGAAGCAGCGCGAAACACGAGCTCCGCGGCCTGCTGGGAAAGCGAGGGCTGCGCGTTTTGCAGCATGCGTAAGACCGCCAGCGAATCCACGATCAGCGTGACGGAGTGGGTATTGCCGAAATCGCCCCAGCCGCTCTCGGAGAGCGGCCATCCCGACGCGATCGGCTGATCCTCGATGTAGACCGATTGCAGCTCCGAATCCGGGGCGGCGCGAATGCCGGAATCGGCAACGATGTTCCAGTCGCTCGCTCTGACCATGTCTCCGAACGTCGCCGTCGAAGGCGCGCCCGCCGCCGCCATCCCGGATATCTGGTGAATTCTTACCGTGGCCGGGATCAAACCGATTTCTTGCAGCGAGGGGAAGGTGGTTCCAAGGCCGCGACGCACGGTCTGGGCGTAGGTGCCTTCGAGTGCTTCGGAGGCGAACAGCGAAACGAGAAAGTGCTGGGCCGAACTCGCGACGATCGGCCGCTTGCCGCTGTCGTGCGGAAGGCCGTCTCGAATCTGCGCGCGCGCCGCCTCGGCGAGCGACTTGACCATCGATACCACGTCCAAAGCAGCGCTGAGGTAGGGCTGCAACGCCTCAGGCACGAAGGCTTGCCCGAAGCCGTATCGAGTGAACTCCGGAACGAGCAGCCGAATCTTCGCGCCGAGCAATTCCGCTGACGATACGCGCCCAGCCCAGTCGAGCGCCTTGACAACCGCCGCTTCCAGGTTCTGCGGGAGCACGTGCGTGTCGTACATCGCCAGCGCGTCGCGGTAGGTGGTGGCGGGAAAGCCATCGCGAATACGCCCGACGCCGGAGGAATTGAAGAGGTACAGCGACGATATCGCCTCGCCGTGGAAGGTCGAGAATACGGTCGCGAGATGACCGCCCAGCGAGTAGCCCGATACGTTGATCCTCGCGCCGCTTGCGGCAGCGGCCGCGAATGCTTGCAGATCGGCGGATCGGATGAAGGCGGTGTCGTTTGCGGCCGTATTGTCCGGCGTCGCACCTCGTGCGCGCGAGCCATCGAGAAGCGAGGCCCAGTACTTCTCCATGCTGGAGACCTGCGCGAACGCCATGCCGTTGAAGGCGATGTCGCCCGCCGCACCCCGGATCGAATCACGCTCGGCGTCGCCCCCGTTCTCGATCGAACGGTACTCGGTGCTGCGGAATGCGAGCGTGTATTCGCCGGTGGCTTTGTTCTTCAGGAGAGTGGCCGAGAAGCCGCTTGCTTGGTTGGGGAGGTGGTCGATGATGTCATACTGCTCGACAAACGCGTTTAGTTGCTTCTCGGTAATACGGGTGCCGCCTAACCCGGATTCGGGCGGAACAGTAATCGATGGACGTAACGGGTCAAGATGATGGTTATTGCCATTGATCAATCTCGACCCAAAAGCATTGCGGTCGGTCAGATTGACATCGTCCAGGTAGCTCTCAGCAGCTAACTGCGCGAGCACTGCCCGGTACAGGACATCAGCTTTAGCTGTCACTGTCGCTCTCCGGTGCTGCCGAGTGCTGTCGCCATCGGCTTAAGCACCTTACTCACAAACCGATAGGACAATTCTTCGGTCTTGTCACTTGGACAGAGCCGCCACGGATGAATACGGACGAACCCCCGCTTTGTGCCCAAAAGACTCCCGCTACTCAACTCTACGACTTCGATTTGCCCGCCGTATATTAGGAAGAGACCATGGGCTACCACATTTGTCTCTTGCCAGCGAAAGCCATAACTACTCTTCCGCCGGACATCGTGGGCGACACGCATCGGCTCGCCTGTTCGGTGATCGTAATTGAAGTATCGCGTTACCGTGTCGTGTCGACGAGCCGACGCTACCTCAAGGTACCTGTACTTCGTTACGACATTAACGAAGAGCCAATCAGGGTGCTTCGCTTCCGCATTAGTATGCCCCCAAGGATCCTCCGGAATATCTCCCGCGCGCATGCGGTCGAAGTAGTCCTTGCTTCCATCCCTCGGGCGCATCTGCAGTATGCCTTCGACATTGTCGACGGTGCGGTAGATGAACTCGCCGGCCTGCGTGCGGCACAGGTAGTCGAAGTAGTAATCGCCCGCGAAGCGCTGAATGTGCGGCAGAAACACGACGACGATGAGGGCACCGTAGACCGCGCGACGACGTACGGTCTTCGCTCGGATGAGCAGGACGAAGACGATGATCGCCAACGGCACGGCGAGCACGTTCTGGTAAAAGGACAGGAACATCCACCAGTCGCTCAACTGCACGCGGGCGCCTCCCCGTCAGGCGTGAATCGCCGCGCCCGCCGTATCGGGCGGGCTGCATAAGCCCCTCGGAATGACATCCCCGCCCGGCGCTCTCGGCACCTGCCGGCTCAGGGAGATATTCTTCTTATACGACGAACAAATACGCCGGTCGGCAGCATTCGTCAATCGGCCATCGGTAGTGATGCCGCGCGCATCCCATGCAGTAGCGTGTCAGCGCGCAGCCCGGGCATCGCTCCACGCAAGCTGCGGATGACGATCGCCGACGTGCGTCTGCTTGCCGTGCCGATCGACGCAGTATTCGTTACAGACGATCACCTCATCGAAGACGGCGCCCGCCGGGATGTGCGTGTACTCGAACAACATGCTGCGAACAATTTTCGACCCCTTCTCGAGCACCGAGCTGTGGCCGATCCACGCAGGCCCGACGATCTCGCTACCGGCCTCGATGCGGCAGCCCGAACCGATGTACACCGGCCCTTCGATCTTCACCTCGTCCCAGTCGATGCGGGTATTCAGACCGACCCAGACGCCCTCGCGGACTTGCCGCCCCGGCACCTGCATCCCGGCGACTGATCCCTTCATCACCTGCTGCAGCACTGCCCAGTAGTCGGAGATCTTGCCGATATCGATCCAGTTGAAATGCCGCTTCTGCGCAAAGAAAGGAAGCCCGCGCTTGACGAGCAACGGAAACAAGTCCCCACCGATATCGAAGGTCTCGCCCGGCGGAATGAGCTGGATGACTTCGGGCTCGAAGATGTAGATGCCGGTGCTCGCCCAGTTCGACCGCGCATCGGCGCGCGCCGGCTTCTCCTGGAACGTGACGATGCGCCCGTTCGGCTCGCTCACCACGACCCCGTAGTTGGACACGTCGTCCCAGGGCACTTCCTTGGTGATGATGCTGGCAATCGCGCCGCGGGCGCGATGCTCGTACATCGCGAGGTTGAGGTCGAGATCGACCAATGCATCTCCGCACAGGACGACCGTAGTCTCGTCGAAGAAGCCGCCGTAATCGTGGATCTTGCGGATACCGCCGGCGGAACCGATCGGGTGCGGCACCACTTTGCCGTTCACCATCCGGCCCTCGAACGAGTAGCCGATCTCCACACCGTAGCGATGACCGTCGCCGAAGTAGCCTTCGATCTTCTCGTGCAGGTAGCTTGTGTTGATCATGATCTCGCGCACGCCGAAGCGGGCAAGATGCTCGATGAGGTAGGCGAGCACGGGCTTGCCGAGGATGGGGATCATCGGCTTCGGCAGCTCGTAGGTGAGCGGTTGGACGCGGGTGCCCTTGCCCGCGGCAAGGATCATGGCTTTCATGGCTCTGTGCTCTCGTTCGTGTTGTATGCCGGCCGGCGATGCCGAGGGTGGCGACGCGCCAAGCTTACTCCCGAAGCGCTCGCATTACCGTGACAAGTCTGGCAGAGCGCGCAGGTTCTTACCGGCTGCCGGATACATGGCGCTCCCACTTCCACGCATGCTCGATGATGGCTTGCAGCGCATCGTAGCGCGGCTTCCAGCCCAACTCCGAGCGCGCCAGGCGGGAATCGGCGACGAGCCTCGCCGGATCGCCCGCGCGCCGGTGCGCGTCCATGTGAGCAATTTGCATGCCCGTAACTCGCTCGGCGCAGGCGATCACTTCCTGCACGGAAAACCCGCTGCCGTTGCCCAGGTTGTACGCGCTGCTCGCTGCACCCGCCCGCAACCGGTCGAGCGCCAGCAGATGTGCCTCGCATAAATCGACCACGTGGATGTAGTCGCGCACGCAGGTTCCGTCGGGTGTGTCGTAGTCGTGCCCGAATACCTGGATGTGAGCCCGGCGACCGGACGCCGCCTGCAGGACCAAGGGGATGAGATGCGTTTCCGGCTCGTGCCGCTCGCCGATGCGCGCCTGCGGATCGGCGCCGGCCGCGTTGAAGTAGCGCAGGCACACCGACCTCAAGGCGTAGGCCTGGTCGTAGTCGGCGAGCGCTCGCTCGATCACGTACTTGGAGAAGCCGTAAGGATTAATCGGGCGCTGCGGGTGCGTCTCATCGATCGGCACGTAGTCGGGCTCGCCGAAAATTGCCGCCGTCGACGAGAAAATGAAATTGCCTACACCGTGCCGGCGCATGGCATCGAGGAGGTTGAGCGTATTCGCGACATTGTTGCGGTAGTACTTGGCCGGATCGCGCACCGATTCGCCGACCTGGATAAAGGAGGCGAAATGCATCACGCCGTCGAAGCGATGCGCCGCGAATATGCGGTCGAGCGCCGAGGTGTCGGCAAGATCCGCCTCTACCAGCGGTGCGCCGACAACCGCCTCGCGGTAGCCCGTGACGAGGTTGTCGAACACCACCGGCTCATGGCCGCGCGCGAGCAGCATCTGCACCATATGCGAGCCGATGTAGCCGGCGCCACCGACGATCAATACCTTCAAGGGCCGCCCTCCGCGAAACATGTGTGGCGAATGGTAGATCACTTCCACGGCAGGTAGCGGATCACCTGCCTGATGCGGGACACGACACCATCCAGGTTGTGCAGAACCTCCTCTTCGGCGAAGGGGAGGAAGACGACGCCACTCAGCCGAAGTCGGATTGTCCTTGCTTCATCGATGCGAAGGCCGTACCGCCCTGCTTCGGCGCCGACGATATCCACGGCGAGATGCAGCTCCGCACAGTAGAAGTCGACCACGAAGCGGTCGACGGTGCGCCTGCGCTCGAAGCGATAACCGCGCAATCGGCGGCCCCTCAATTCACCCCACAGCAGAGCCTCGGCATGGCTCGCCGGAACGCGGAAGCGCCGCGCCAGTGCATCGAAGCAGCCGGCAGGCCTGATCGGGTGCGCGCCCATGATGCATCTCCATCGCTCGACTGTGCTGGCGACGGAGTCTAGGGGCGATGCCGGTGCAAATCACTACGACCGAGGCGGTAGGCACGTGCTAGAACCGGTCCGCGCGATACGGCCGAAGGTCGATGTTCGGAGCCCGCCCGGAGGCGAGATCGGCGACGAGACGTCCGGTCGGTGCGGCCGAGACGACACCGAGATGCCCGTGTCCGAAGGCGTAATAGACGTTGCGGTATCGCGATGATGCCCCGATGACGGGCAGATAGTCAGGTGTCGACGGCCGCTGCCCCATCCACTCGGAGGCGGAATCGCTGCGCAGCTCCGGGAACATGCGCCTTGCATGCGCGCGCAGTACGCGCACGCGTCCCGGATTGGCGGGCCGGTCGAGCCCCGCGAATTCCGTCGTACCCGCCACCCGCAAGCCCATTTCCATCGGCGTGACGAAGAACTTGCCGGCCGCGGAACTGATCGGACGCGAAATGCTGACTCCAGGCGCTTCGTACTGCACGTGGTAGCCGCGCTCGGCCTCGAGCAGGACACGCTCGCCCAGCCTCTTTGCCATCCAGGCCGAATGCACGCCGGCCGCTACGACCAGCGTTTCGATCGGCATCCTGCCGCCGTCGGTGAGGAGTGCGGCCGGCCCATCGGCGCCGATCTCGATGTCGTTGACGTCGCGGCGCTCGATACGCCCGCCGTCGCGACTGAACTGGGCGGCGAGCGACTGGGCGAGACGCAGCGGACTCGTCACGTAACCCTGATCGAGGACGTAAACGCCGCGGGTGTAGATCGGAGCGAGCGCGGGCTCGAGCTTGCGTAGACCCGGTGCGTCGAGGACATCGAACTCGACGCCACGGTCGCGCCGGATCTTCCAGCTCAACGCGTCGGAGTCGAATGCAGCATCCGATTCGTACACGACGAGGTAACCCGGGCGCCGAACGATATCCGCGACGCCGGCCGCCTTGACGAGCGGTGCATAGGCATCGAAGGTTTGCACGAGCAAGCGGCGCAGCGCGTCGGCCGTGGCCTCGACCTTGCCGGCGCGCGCCGCCTTGCGCAAATGCAGGAACCACGGCAGCATCGCCGGCAGATGCGCCATGCGCACCGCGACCGGCCCCATCGGGTCCATCAGCCAGCCCGGGAGCTTGCCGACGACCCCGGGAAGCGCCATCGGCACGCACGACGCCGGACTCAGAATGCCGGCATTGCCGAACGATGCACCCTGCCCCGGCTCGCCGCGGTCGATCAGCGTAACTTCGTGGCCATCGCGGCGCAGGTAGGCGGCACAGCAGATGCCGACGATGCCGGCGCCGAGGACGGTGACGTTGCGAGGCATGGGGCACACTCCGGTTATGCGTGCCCCGGATGGTACCAATTCACGAAGCTTACCTGCGCCTTCCGATGCCGAAGTACTCGAAGCCCGCTTCGGCCATCTGTATCGGATCGTACTGATTGCGGCCGTCGAAGACGACGTGCCGGCGCATGATCCGGCGCATGGCGCGCAGATCGGGTTGGCGGAAAGGCTTCCACTCGGTGACCAGGACGAGGCCATCGGCGGCTTGCAAGGCATCGTATTGATGCTCGGCGAGCTCGATCCGGCCCGACGCGAACCACTCCGAGGGCAGCACGCGACGCGCCATATCGTGAGCGACCGGGTCGTACGCCCGCACCCGCGCGCCCGCCTCGATCAGACTCTCGAGCAACGGAATCACCGGCGCCTCGCGCATATCGTCGGTTCCCGGTTTGAAGGCGAGGCCCCATACGCCGAAGACGAACCCATCGAGGTTGGGTGAAAAGCGCTCGCGGATCTTTTCGAACAGCACGCGCTTTTGCACGCTGTTGCGGCGGTCCACCGCTTGCAGGAGCTGCGGCTCCACGCCATGGTCGATGGCCGTGCGGATGAGCGCCTTCACGTCCTTGGGAAAGCACGATCCCCCGTATCCGCATCCCGGATAGATGAACTGGTAGCCGATGCGCCGATCCGAGCCGATCCCCACGCGCACGTTCTCGATGTCGACGCCGACCTTCTCGCAGACGGCCGCCAACTCGTTCATGAACGAAATCCGTGTCGCCAGCATGGCGTTGGCCGCGTACTTGGTGAATTCCGCATCGCGCACCGTCATCGCGATCAGCCGTTCGTGGCTGCGCGTCAGCGGTGCGTACAGCTCCTTCATGATCTGCAGGGCGCGCGCACTCTCACTGCCGACGATGACGCGCTCCGGGCGCATGAAATCGGCGACGGCATCGCCTTCCTTGAGAAACTCCGGATTGCTGACGACATCGACCGCGAAATCGAGCCCACGCCTTGCCAGCGCAGCGTGGATCCGTGCATCGACTTTCTCCGTCGTCCCGACCGGAACTGTCGACTTCGTTACCACCACGCATGGGCTCGAAATACATTCACCGAGCGCATCGGCCACGGCAAGCACCGCACCCAACTCGGCCGAGCCATCCTCGTTCGGCGGCGTCCCCACCGCAATCATGAAGACGTCGCGTTCCTCGAGAGCGTCCTCGAGCGAGGTCACGAACCGCAGGCGGTTCTCGCCGACGTTTCGCTGCACGAGCGCCTCCAGGCCGGGCTCATGGATCGGAATAATCCCGGCTTCGAGCGCTTGAATCTTGCCGCGGTCGCTATCCACACAGGCGACATTGTTGCCGACTTCGGCAAGGCATGCCCCTGTGACCAGGCCGACATAGCCTGTTCCTATGATCGTGATGTTCACGTCGACTCCGGCGCGATCATTGTTGGGCGGCCAGCGCACCAGCCATCGGCCACCACGGCGAAACGCCGCTTGCCGCCACGCGAGCCCTCATGATGCGCCCCGCGAAGGAACGTATCGCAAGGGAATCTCACGCTGGTTGAGCCAATGGCATCTGAACTTCCATGGATTGGAACGGCACGCTGATGTCAGCGTAACAGATCGCTCACATCGACTCCGTAAGCGCTTGCCTGGCGCTGGCCGTCACGACCATGAATTTCTACCCTGCCCTGGCCTGGAAATGCGAGCCACGCATCGACCGCACCGGCCTGTACATAGGCCGAGGCTTTCTCGCGCAGTTTCGGCAAGGCGTTACTCGCTGAAACCACTTCGACGCAAATCTCCGGTGCGGAAGAAAGCGGCGCTTCTTCGGGATGCTTGCCCAAATACTCGTCGGAGCACCAGGCAACGTCGGGCGCACGCACCCCGATTGCAGTCGCGACTCCCACTTCAGCCATGGTGTGACCACCGAGCGCACGCCGAAGCGTCTCGGCGATTCGCATCGCGATGAGGCCGTGCGTCTTTCCGACCGGGCTCATCAGAATCTCCCCCCATTCGGTGAGCTCGATCTTTGCCGGTACGTCCTCGAACGTCGGATCGTTGCACAATGCCTGCCAGCGGATCGCCATCTGCTCCGGCGTGAGCGGCGACTCGATCGTTTCGACGATCCCAGGCATAGCTTAGCCTACCGTGAGAAACCGATTCCAGCCAATGATGCCGCTGAGGTCGATTGGCGCAAAAAGATCTACCTCCGGCGAAGCGATTCTAACCCGCTGCGCGGTGATCCTCGAGCGATGCCAGCGAACGCGCGGGCACAGCGTCATATCCTAGCCAGAACCTCGCAGATCCGCTCGGCCGCCTTGCCATCCCACAGCCGCGGGCGCCGGCCCTGCTTCGATCGCCCGGCCATCACTTCGGAGACCGCGTGACACAGCTTCTCGACGTCGCGCCCCACGATGACGTTCGTGCCCTCGTCGACTGTCACTGGCCGCTCGGTGTTCTCGCGCAGCGTCACACACGGCACGCCCAGGCCGGTGGTCTCTTCCTGCATGCCGCCGCTATCCGTGATCACCACGACCGAATCCTTCCATAGATTGAGGAAGTCCATGTAGCCAAGCGGCGGGAGCAGATGAAGGGTCTCCGGAAACGCCATTCCCAGAGCATCGATGCGTTGGCGGGTACGAGGATGAACGGGGAACACGAGCGGCAGAGACTCGGAGATACCCGCGAGCGCGGCCATCAGGGTCCGCAGCATGGCCGGATCGTCCACGTTCGCCGGCCGATGCAAGGTGACCGCGCCATAGCGCTGCAGCCGCTTCTTGATGGGGGCAAACTGCAATCCAGCGGCATCCCCGGCGGCCAGCCGCTGAGCCTGGTAGAGCAGGTTGTCGATCATGACATGACCGACGTAGTGGATCTTCTCGGGCGGGTGCCCTTCGCGCAGCAGATTCTGCTCGCCGGCCGGCTCGGTGACAAAAAATAGATCCGAGATCGAGTCCGTGACGATCCGGTTGATCTCCTCGGGCATGCTGCGATCACCGCTCCTCAAACCCGCCTCGACGTGCGCCACCTGCATGTGCAGCTTCTTGGCGACGAGCGAACACGCGACCGTCGAGTTGACATCCCCGACCACCACCACCCAATGCGGAGCGAGGCCGAGAGCCACCTGCTCGAAAGCCATCATGATGCGGGCGGTCTGCTCGGCATGACTCCCGCCCCCACAGTTGAGGAATTTGTCCGGTTTGCGAATCCCCAGGTCGGAGAAGAAGACGTCGCTCATCTCCGGGTCGTAGTGCTGCCCGGTGTGGATGAGGACGGGTTGAATGCTAGCCTCGTACGGTTCCAGCGCCCGCATGATGGGCGCGATTTTCATGAAGTTGGGCCGGGCTCCGGCGATGAGGGCGATGCGTTTCATCTCGATCCTCGAACGTCTTGGCGTGAACGTGCAGGCGCGACAAGCGTCGTACACGCAGTCACATGGCCATAAATGCCGTAAGCGCGCTAGCTTAACCGACGCAGCATTCCTGCAAAACCTATGCCGTGCGTCCAGTCCGGCACGCAAAAAACGGCACACTGCACCCGTGGATACGATCTAAGCAGCATTCGCCGAAAATGCAACAACACAGCTCCGGAGCAGAGTCCTCGCTCCACTCGTACCGACGCCCGACCTGGCTATTTCCGATACGCGTCCCGTAGAATACGGGCCAGGCAACAATCAACCAGACCCTGCTTCGATCGATGCCCGCCGAACGCTCCTGGGCTCTCTTTTGCGCGGCGTGCTTTCCGGCGATCGCGCTCGCGGCGTTCGACGAGACCGACGTGACCCAGATCGAGACATCGGCCTCGATACTACGGGACGATAACCTCTATCGGCTCCCCGATCTCGACCCAGCGCTGATGGCATTGCTTTTTCCTACGATCCCACCGGAACGCCAGTCGGATACTGTAAAGATGATGAGCCTGGGGCTCAAGCTCAGCAAGCCGATCAGCCGGCAGAAGGTGCTGCTCGATCTCAGCGTAACCGAGTCGAGGTATGACAATAATCCCGGGCTCGATAACACCGGCTACAACGGGCGTGCCGCGTTACTCTGGCAGTTGGGCAACTACTGGGATGGAGAGGTCGGCTATCGACGACGCCGGTATCTCGCCGGATTCGCCGACTCCCGCTTCCTCGCCAAGGATCTGATCACGGCCGAGCACGCCATCGTCACGGGCGGGTACCGATTCCATCCGCGCTGGCGTATCGCCGCTGAATTAAGCACTCGCAGCTTGGAGCACAGTGCTCCCGAGCGACGTACCATAAATTTCGAGAGTGACGGCGGAGCCGTCTCGGTTACTTACCGCACACCATCCGATAATTCGATCGGTCTGGAGGTGCGCCACAACAAGGGCGAGTATCCCAATCGGCAAGTCAACGGTCTGTCCCTCTTCGATAACAATTTCACCGAGAACGAAGCGAATGCGCTCGTCACGTGGCGATTGACAGGCGCCATGAAACTCGATGCTACGTTAGGGTGGACTGAGCGGAATCACGACACGCTGTCCGCCCGCGACTTCTCCGGCGGAACTGGCAAAGCCACGGCGACCTGGGATGCCACCGGCAAGTTTCGTATCGTCCTTACCGGGAATCGCGACATACGCTCGTTCGAGGATACGCAGACGAGCTACGTACTGCTCAACTCCGTGAGCCTTTCGCCGATGTGGGCGATTCTTCCGAAAGTCATGCTGCAGGGTGACTTCATCTACGAGACTCGCGAATACCTCGGCGATCCGCTAGCCGCAGTCCGCGACATTCCCATCCGGGAAGACACACTCAAGACGGCGCGTCTTGGTGTCACTTATTCGCCTTTCCGATATGTCGACCTTGGCGTCACGTACGAGCGAGGGGAACGTCGTTCGAATCGATTTGCCACCGACTTCGACTACCAGAGCTGGTTCGGTACGTTACGCTTGCGATTTTAGCCGCGCACAGACCGAACCCGTATACGGGCCACGACGAACAGCGACCCGTATCTCGTGGGTGAGTGCAAGCACCAAAGCAACCGCAATGAAGCAATTGATTCGTCGACCGCTGCGCCACATCGTTCGTCCACTTGTGCGGGAGTTCGCCATCGCGACCGGGCCACGCACGATCAGCAACGAAGTGGCTGCCCAGAAATTGCGCATGCGGCGATGCAGATTGTTGGCCCGCTTCACCGAGGGTAACCAGAGGGTAGCGTACGAATTGCAGGGGCGCTTTGTTCGCGCCATGCGCGAGCGCGCTGCCACAATCCACCGGACGACGTTGTGGCACACATCAGGACAAGAGCTCGAACGGCTATGCAGCACCCTCACCCATTCCATGGACGCCAACCAATCTCATGTTGGCGCCGGGAAGTGCCAAGTCATGCTACAGATCAAAGGCTCCCACCGCGACGGCACGACCCACATCATGATATCGACGATGGAATTCATGCGACGCTTGGCCGCGCTCGTACTCCGTCTATACTTGGACCTCATCTGTTCCCACAGCGATTCCGCACCACGAGCCGATGTTCCCGCTCTTCGCACGCGCGCGTAAACGACGAAGTCAGACTTGAACTGGCGCAAACGCTGCCATGGCGGTCAAATTGTAATCGCCAGAGAGAAGTTCTCGGCGAACGTGATGCGTGCGATTGACTGCGTGAGGCGCGGCCGATACATTTGCGATCAGTGAAACGGGTAGTTTCAAGATCCTAATGGACCTACAACAATTCCTGGGCATCTTGCGGACGCGCTGGCTGCTCATGCTAGTGACGCTGCTCATCACCGTCGGCACGACGATCGCGGTAAGTCTAATCCTGCCGCCCTGTTATACGGCCACGGCTATCGTCGTGGCGGACTTCAAAGGCGTCGATCCGATCACCGGAGGCATCATTCCGTTGCTGCCGATGTCTGGTTATCTCGCGACCCGGGTGGACGTGATCAAGAGCCGTAGGGTGGCACGGCTAGTTAGTTAATTAGGAACAACCCGAGGGGTAGCATGCTCGAACGCCTAGGTGAAGGCGCCTTACCGGCAGGCGTGCATGTACCCACGTCAATTCGGCGGATGAGCAGGTCATACCTCTCCTTGCATATGGCGGAGCTCAGGGCGACAGCCTTCAGGCGCACTTTCATGAGGGTTGCTACGCGGCGCAGCGGTTTACCGCGTCCGAAACAATCTGAGGCATACTCGATACGGCAGTGGGCGCGGCTTTTGCCACCCATCTTGTTGCCACAAAAGACGCGCGGAGCAAACCTGCTACCTATTGGCTGGTAGGTGGCGACCAAGTGGCCGCTACTGGATGCGAGATGAAGAAGATAACAATGAGGTACACCGTCCACGAAGTGATACCCGCCAGCGTTCTGCATCTAAGTTCGAGTACCTCGCCGAATGCTCATTCAGCAGGTGCCTTTCAGGAAGCATTCGTGGTCGCTACGACTCAGGTTCTTTCTCCAGGCGATTGGCGGAGATTGGTCAGCAGTTGAATAGCGACCGCCACATGGATGCCCGCCCATCCCAGAGATTCGAGCGTACCTATTCTCGCGACGCGGTTCGACGAGGAATCCGACATTATCTGTTGGGTAGGGCGCTGTCGGGGGTAGCCAGTTTTACCACGATCATTCTGCTCGTACGCTTTATGGACATCGAAGCGTATGCGGGATTTACTGCGCTCACGGGACTCACTACACTCGGTACAATTCTATCCGATCTTGGTTTGGAAAGAGTTATTGCGCGCTATGTGCCAGAGGCACGCCTGCGTGGGCATTCCCGCTTACTCGCCCAGTTGGTACGGCGGCTAGCACTTGTACGGTTAATCGCCGCATCGACCTTTGTCGCAATCATCGCTGTGCTGTGGATCAACGTCGCAGCCATGCTAAACATTCGGGGCCTAGTAGATTTTCCAGTCGCGTTTGCCTTTCTAGTGCTTAGTACAACTCTCTTTCAGCTCTTCACAGCAGTGATGCAGGCCCTGCTGCAACAGAAGTTGCTGGCCAGCATACTTACGATTCAGTGGGGCGGTCGCCTTAGCATGGTGCTTATCGCCGTTTGGGCACTAGATACTATCCCATTGGCACACGCAATCTGGATTTTGGCTTTGCCCGAACTCGTAGGGGTTTCCATCTTCGCGTTGTGTCTGAGACGTGAATTTCGCGCCTTTGAATCGCTTGCCGCACCCGACGCGGCCGCACCGCTGACAGAGCACCCGGCCTGGCCGAACCCGATCGAGGTACGCAGGATGGCGCTGCAAAATTACTGGTTCAATGTACTCGCGGCCCCGCCACAGGCTTACTTCATGCGCCTTGTTGCGGCGGCGCTGTTACCACCCCCGCTGGTTGCGGCTTATGGCTTCTTCTCTAGTCTTTCCGAGCGCGCGCGACAGTACCTTCCCGTGCAACTGTTCAATGCTCTGGCTGAGCCAGTGTTGATCGCAGGATATCTGCAGGATCGCGATTTCGTGAAACTGCGCGAACGCAGCCACATGCTATTGAAGATTAATCTTGTCGTTCTGGTGCCTGCGCTGACATTCGTTCTTACGTCCGGCGATGATTTCGCCGCTTTGCTTACGGCTGGAAAGTATATGGATGAGGCGTGGATTCTCGCAGTCGCGATAATCCAGTTGATTCTAGTAACGATGATCCTGCTAGCGAAAGTTGCCATCAGCGCAGTTGATAGAAATGCAATGCTCATCTTTTCGGCCGTCACAGGGCTCGTCGTGATGTTTTCGTTTGCCGCGGCGGTCTTCCTTCTTGGGGCCACCACTTGGATCATAGTTGCCCCACTGAGTTACTTCTTCACTGTCGCAGTGCTTCTAATCCGGGGGCTCGGACTTTCGGGGCATACGTACCGTTTGCCCGCGAAGTCCCTACTCAAGATTGCATTACTCGCAAGCATCGCACTGGCCGGTGCAGATATTGTTAACTGTTCGATCGAAATGGCGGCACTGACAGAAGTATTCGTTGGTGCGTTGATTACCTTCGGCGTATTCTGCGTGGGAACTCTTTCGCTGCGCGTGTTTAGCAGCGCGGAGGTTCAATTGCTGTTCACCATACTCGGGCTGAGAGCGCGGCCTCAAACGTCGGGAGTTATCCGTAAATGATTGTGCTGCGTAGGCCCGACTCGATGCTCGTTGCGTTAGGGCGCCGTATCGTCGGCCGACGATATCGGCGTTTGCGCGCTCTTCGTCACTGCGAGCGAGGAGGGTACTCACTGGCACCTTACGATCGGCTCAAGTGTATTTTCGTGCACGTCCCGAAGGCAGCCGGGGTATCGGTGGCACAAGCCCTCTTCGGCGGCTTGGGCGGAGGGCATCACACCGTCGATGATTATCGGTGCGCCTATTCGGCTGCGGAATTTGAAAGCTACTTCAAATTCACGTTCGTAAGGAACCCATGGGACCGGGTTCTATCAGCATATTCCTTCCTGCAGCGTGGCGGGTTCGATGCGGCGGACTCCTCTTGGGCCCGCGAGAAGCTCGGACGTTTTTCTTCCTTTGAGGCATTTGTTCGCGGGTGGCTCACGGAAGCCAATATTTGGACGGAGCTTCATTTTTTCCCTCAGTACTACTTCATCACGATTGGCGGGAGAGTAGCAGTCGATTTTGTAGGTCGTGTCGAAACAATTGAGCGGGACTTCGGGACCGTGACGAGTAGATTGGGACTTGATGCAACGCTCCCGCACCTGAATCGTTCAGGCGAGCGGAACTACCGCGAGTGGTATTCGGAGAAATTGGCACATATCGTTGCCGATGTCTATCGTACGGACATCGACCTCCTCGGCTACAAGTTCTGAACGGTGTATCAATGATGAATGGAGGAGCCCCGTGGGATAGGTTTTGTTCACAAGAGCAGGGGCGATGGACGTGAGCACCCGTAGCGCAGGACGTATGCTGCCAGCCGGATGGAGCGGCCAGTTACTTTCTGTGGTCGGTGGCCTCCTGCTCGCAGTTGTGGCAGGACTGGTCGCCGCTACAGGCGACCCGCTTCCTGTTGCCTTGTTCGTTTCGGCAATGTTCGGTGTGTTTCTCGCCTTTGTTCCGAAGACTATGATCTGGATAGTATTGGTCGGGGGCACCATATTTGCCGGCACGACGACGCTTTACTTTCCACGTCTGGGGCCACTTCGATGGGGCGTGGTACTCGCGGCCGTTCTCCTCGCCGTCTCGGCATTAGTTGTGTGGGTTCTTAAGGTGCTCCGCAGAAGAGCGGCATCAGTGCGAAGTCCAGCAAGATTCTCGGCCCTTACGTTCTGTGCGTCGACATTCGTCTTTGTCGCCTTGCTGTCCACCGTACTCAACTGGGGTTTTAGCGCGAATGCAATTGTGGGGCTTAAGAATTACTTTCAGGTTTGGGGTCTCCTTCTTGCGTTTGCTTTGGTGCCGCTCTCGCCGAGGGATGCGAACCGGTATTTCCTCTTCCTTCTCCCACTCGGACTACTGCAGTTGCCTTTGGTAGCTCATCAGTTTCTCGTGCTTGCGCCACAACGCGCAGGGCTGACTGAGGTGGATGTCGTCGTGGGAACATTTGTCGGAAGCCTCCGCGGGGGAGGCGCAAATGCGCTATTGGCCATGGTACAAGTGATCTGCATCGCAATCCTTGCCGCGTTTTGGCGACGGGCGCGAATCAGCGGTCCGGCGGGGTCGCTGCTATCCGTGCTCTTTCTCCTTCCGGTTCTGCTCAACGAAGCCAAGATCGTTGTATTGGCGTTGCCGGTAGCGCTTGGGGTAGTTTTCTGGGACTACCTAAAACGCCATTTGTTCGTAGCGCTTGTGATTCTGGGAATCACGGGAGCCCTCATGACCGCGTTGATGTGGCTGTATGCGGAGAAGTTGCAGTCGACGAGACATCAGTCGGTCGCGCAGTATTGGCAGCAAACGCTCGACTACAACATTGGCGAACGCGGATACGCCCGGTACATCCTTAATCGAACTAGTGTATATCCCTTCTGGCTGAAGGAGCACAGTCTATCCGATGGTCTAAGGGTGTTGATTGGACACGGCCCGAGCTCCACCAAGGAGGGAGACGGTGGGCTGATTGGGAACACGGTTGCAAAGTCGCGCTACCCAGGCCTAGGGATAGGGCTTACGGCGTTGTCGGCCTTATTGTGGGAAGTCGGCATTGCCGGATTAATCGCCGCCTTAGGCCTATTCTGGTCAGCTTTCTTTGTTTCCGGACGATTAAGTAGGGAATGTGCGGATCCCCTAAGCGCCAGCCTACTGAAGGCGGCGCAAGCAGGTATTGCCGTATTCGCAATTAGCCTGCTACACAACCAGTCGTTTGTATTCGAGATCGGATACCAGACGATACTCATGCTATTACTTGGATACATCATGGCCCAAGAACGATTCTCCCATGAACGCCGGCAGACGAATGCGTAACTTGGCTTCGATTGCATGGAGTCGTCTCCGTTCTTGATTCACTGTCGTATTCCAAATAAGTCCAGAGGCGAGGCTGAACATGTATGTACTTTATCGAGTGAGGAACCACTTGTTGATGTTGAAGGCTGCCATCGCCTTTCCGGTATTGTTGCTGTGGTCGCATTGTGTTCCGGCAGCATCCACCGACTTGTGCCCGCCTGGAGCGATCGTCCAAGGGATAACGAAGGCCACCGGTCTAGGTGCGACACTAAGCGTCAATATCAATGCGTATCGTTCGATTGGCAAAGAATTCTTCGGGTTCAATGTGGAGTCGGTGGGCTTCCAGGACGATATGTGGGATTCAACCGCGCGCACCGTCAAACCGATGGTCGTAGAATGGCTCCGACCATTCGACGGTGCGGTCTATCGCTATCCGGGTGGGACGATCGCAAATCATTTCGACTGGTCGGCCACAATCGGGCCAGTGGCCTCGCGACCCGCCCAGCGTCTTGTCGAGTGGAAGGGGCCGATCGTAATGGACTTCGGCTTCGACGAGTTCCTGCATTTTGTTGAAACCGTACAAGGTCGGCCGTGGATTGTCATCAACCTTTATGGGCAGTTGGGTAAGGAAGCGCATTTGGCCGACTTGATTCGGCGTGCAGGCCGGTGGGCGGAGTATTCCGAAAAACGAGCAAAGCTAGGTGCGCCACGAATCTTAAAGTGGGAGCTTGGTAACGAACTCGACCGCGGTCGCTATCAGTGGCCGTCGGACAAGTACATCCAAGCCGCGCGGGCAGCCGCCCGCGAAATCAAAGCTGCCAGTAGCAGCGCTGAGTTCGTTGCCCTTATGATGGACTATGAGGCGCAGAAGGCACAGCGTGCGGCGGACTATAACCGGAGCATTGTCACTGGGCTGACCGACATAACGAAGGCCTTCGCGGTTCATCTATATTTTGATGGACGCCCGTCCGCGCCCGCGGTACCAAATCGGCTGGGACACGTCTGTGAGGTGATGCGAATTGCGGATGCCGTATCGAAGCCTGGCGAGAGCGAAATCTGGGTTACTGAATATGCCCGGTGGCCTCCAGGTCGTGCTCAGGATCCGGAATGGAGGAAGGGGTGGTCAAGATCCAGCGACCTTGAGGCAGCCATTGCCGTCGCAGATGCCATGATTGGTGCTACACAGATCCCCGCGGTTCGCGGCATGTTCTTGCATTCTCTCGGGGCGGCTCATGGACCATGGACGCTATTTCACGACGCTGGATCAGGGCAGCTCAGAACGAGTGCGGTATATCTTGCACTCCGACTCCTTCGAGAGTCGGTTGAAGATCGTGCACTGGTGACAATATCCCGTAGCGAGCACGAGAGCGGATATTTTGGTGGCTACGACGTGCGGGGCACCGTGCTGTCAAGCCGCGAACAACGCCGTTTGAGCATCTGGGCCATCAATCGAAGTCAAGAGCCAAAATTGACGGGCGTAATCATTCCAAGTCTAGCGAGCAAGAGAATTACCGGGACACATCGCTATATTTCCCATGCGGACATTGGCGCCGATAACAGCAAGGTTGCCGACACAGTACGAATCATGGAGCGGAAAGTAGATCTGCAATTTGATCTGAACGGGAGGGCCACATTCACGCTGCCTCCGCATTCTGTATCTGCGGTGCAAGTGGGCATCGAATGATGCGCACTCGCCACAAAAGTGTCGCACTTCGGATCTTCTATGCGGTACCCGACCCCTTCCCGGCTTGGCGTCTGGATGTAATAGAGTTGTTCGGGCGCCAGTTGCCGAAGCTGGGCGTCGAGGTCACATGGAGTCAACGACACAGGACCGTCGGGCCAGGAGGATGGGTAACATACGTGGGTCGACCCGCGCTAATTGCTCGATGTTTCGGCACCAATAACCTAGTAGCGAAACTTGCAACCGGCCTTTCCCAAGCGGTTAGTGATCTACGGCTGTTCCTTCACTTGATCGTTGGCCAAAAATATCCGATCGTGCAAATTCGAGACCGCCGTTATTTCGCTGCCCTTCTGGCGCTCATCGCATGCCGCATCCGAGGGATGAAATTCGTACACTGGTGCTCGTATCCGTTTCCAGAGTTTGAAATTGAGATGGGAAAGTCTACATCCGGTGTCCGGCGACTCGTCTGGTTAACGCGGGGCTACATATCATTTCACTTCCTGTATCGATTTCTCCATAGGGCAGCCGACCACATATTCGTTCAGAGCGAACAAATGCGATCTGACATCGCTCACTATGGAGTCAATAGCCAAAAGATGACGCCGGTCCCCATGGGTGTTCCGCCCGAGCTAGTTCATTGGGCGACGCGCCAAGGCTCAATCGAAAGTGTTCCTGGCCGAATCGTTTATATCGGCACGCTTGCACGGGTACGCCACCTCGAAACAATCATAGAAGCCTTCTCAATTGTTGTCGCTCACGTTCCATATGCTCGATTGGTGATGGTCGGGGCGGGCGACAGCCCCACGGAAACCACGGCACTGATCAGGCGTGCGGAAGAACTGGGGGTTAAGAATTTCGTCACCTTCACGGGGTTTGTTTCGATGGAACAGGCGTGGGTATGGGCCGCGTCGGCAACCGTTTGTCTGTCACCGTTCTATCCGACCTTTGTCTTACGCTCGTGTTCACCGACGAAATTGGTTGAGTATCTTGCGATTGGCAAGGCCGTAGTTGCTAACGTTCATCCAGAGCAGTCTGAGATACTTAGGGACGTAGGGGCAGGGGATTGCGTGGTGTGGGCGGCATCCGCGTTTGCGGAGCGCATTGCGGAGTTACTGACTAACTCAACTGAGGCGATACGCATGGCTGAACGGGGACCAGCGTGGGTGGCGGCGCATCGCTCCTATGATCGAATTGCGAAGGTCGTATACGAGAAGTACTGCGAGCTCGCGTGGGCTTAGACTAGCCCTTGGGGTGCGCTCAAACTGTACGCGGGATATGCACGCGCTCCTCGGATGATCGATTACGCGGGCCGTACCAATTTACTCGATTCGCCATCATGGCGCTGGCATCTGGCATTCAGTTATCTGTGTCCACAATGCGTGCTGCCTACTCAGGACTCACCCGGGTGCGCTAATCTCCGCACACGATGTCCCGCGCGCGCAGGTATGAATTGAAAGATTTCTCGCGCCATTGGTCAGATCAGTGGCCTGGGCTTGCTTCGCCGCGGTCGAAGGAGACGCTGTGAGGGTTCTGATCGCCAACAAGTTCTTCTTTCCCAATGGCGGATCGGAGGTTGTTATGCTCAAGGAGCGTGAGTACCTGCTGCGCTCCGGGCATCAGGTAGTCGATTTCTCGATGCAGGATCACCGGAATATCGACAGTCCATATGCCAGTGAGTTCGTCGCCCCGCGCTCGTACAGTGACAACGGTACTTCCTCCACTGGTACCCTCGCTAAGATACGCGACGCGATCAGCATAATCCACTCACAGGAGGCAGTGCGTAAGATAGGTGCACTGATTGACCGAGAGCGCCCGGACATCGTCCATTGTCACAATATCTATCATCAGTTAACGCCGTCCATCATCGGAGCAGCGAAAAAACGCGGGGTGCCGGTCGTACTGACGTTGCATGACTTCAAACCGGTTTGTCCGACATACCTACGGCTGCGGGAAGGTCGCGTCTGCTCAGAATGCGTATCAGGGAGGACTCGAAACGTAATCCGCCTGCGTTGTGCGAATGGGTCACTGGCCAGAAGTACGCTCCTCTATGCTGAGGCAGTCTTCCAGCGCTGGCGCCGAAGCTATGAAACAGTTGATTTGTTCCTCGCACCAAGTCGTTTCATGAAGGATTCTGTCACCCTGCACCGAATCCCGGAGAATAAGGTGCATGTGTTGTACAACGGGACGGACAGCAATGTCTGCATGGATGCGAGGCGCGATGGTGACTATCTTCTTTATTTCGGTCGGCTCTCACCCGAAAAGGGTGTCACGACCGCGCTGGATGCGCATGCGCGCATGGAAGACGTGCGGCTGATAATTGCTGGTACCGGCCCCTTGTTTGACGGTCTTAAGCACCGATATAGTCGTGCTGAGTTCGTGGGCTACGTAACTGGAGATCGACTTCACTCTGTAATCGATGGCGCCATGGCGGTCGTCGTTCCATCGGAGTGCTACGAGAACTGCCCTATGAGCGTGTTGGAGGCCATGGCATATGGAAAGCCGGTCGTCGCTAGCCGGATCGGCGGTATCCCCGAGCTGATCGAAGACCAGAAGACCGGACTACTGTTTGAACCCGGTGATGTGTCGGGATTACGTTCCGCCCTGGAGAGGCTCTGTCGCAATGGCGCCTTACGCCGTGAGTTTGGAGCGGCAGCTCAACAAAGAGTCAAAGAGAAGTTTTCCGTCGAGAGACACAACGAGCACCTCCTCGATATCTACCGATCGCTCGTGATCTCGCGGCGACTGTAACATTGGAGTTCACGATGGACCTCACCGTCATCTCCACATTCCGGTGCAATTCCAAGTGCCAGATGTGCTACATCTGGAAAAATCCT